>CABYKS010000008.1 GCA_902519625.1 uncultured Pelagibacteraceae bacterium
TATCTTGATATCCATAAATAGTGTCATAACCTAATGTCCAAAATATGGCTCCAATATATAAAAGAATTGCAGATAAACTAATACTTTCATGAATTGATATCCATGCTAAAATTAATCCATAATTAAATGTGAATCCTAAAAATAACTGAGGCCAATAAGTAAATCTTTTCATTAAAGGGTAGGTGAAGGCAAATGGCATTGAAGCTATAGCAAAAATTATTGTTAGATTATTAAAATTTATCAAAACTAAAAATGCAAAAATGCATAATACAGATGCATAAACTAAAGCTTTCAGTATAGATATTTTTCCAGATGCAATTGGTCTATTTTTTGTCCTTGTAACTTTTTTATCTAAATTTCTATCGACAATATCGTTAACTATACATCCAGCAGATCTCATTAAAACTGAACCTATAAAAAAAAGGATTAAATAAAAAAAATAATTATTTAAGTTTGTTTTAAAATCATATGCAATTGTAAGCCCCCATAAACAAGGCCAGAATAGAAGCATATAACCAATAGGTTTATTTAATCTTGTGAGTTGAATAAATAATTTAAGATTTTCCATTTAATTTTCTTGTAAATAACAAAGGCTAGATTCATAATCAAATTGATTCGTATGAATATAGATTACACGGTAACTGCATTAATGTTTCCAGCAATACCTTTGCTTATGAGTGTGTATAGCAACAGATTTCATACTTTAAGCAAACTTATAAGAGAACTTCATGATGAACATGTTTATGAGAAACATATACCACCGGAGTGGAAAAAGCAGTTCATGAACTTAAGTAGCAGAATTACAATTATAAGATGGACCATAATGTTTGCTTCATTTGGATTTTTATTTAATATGTTAACAGTTTTTGCTCTTTATCTAGATGAGATTTTTTCAGCTAGAATAATTTTTGGTTCTTGTTGCTTATCGATGATAATATCTATAATATTTTTTATTAGAGAAATTCAAATATCAACAAATGCACTAAGGTTACACATGTCTGATATGGATGTTAAAATAGATTAATTAGGAATAATTACCGCAGGACCTAAAATTTTTCTTCCCTCTAAATCTTTATGTGCCTGAACAATATCTTCTAGTTTATATTTTTTAAAAATTTCAATTTTTACTTTTCCAGATTTAATTTTTTCAAACATAATTGATGCAGCTTCATCTAATTCTTCTTTAGTACTTAAATATTGTTGCATTGAAGGTCTTACAAAAAACAAACCTTTTGGTTGTAACATTTTAGGTACGTTAATATCTGAAAGTGGTCCCGATGCATTTCCAAATGAAACCATCATTCCTCTAATCTTTAAACACTCTAATGAACCTTCTAAAGTATCTTTACCAACACCATCATAAACAACTGGAACTCCTTTACCATCAGTCAATTCTTTTACCTTGATTGCAAAATTCTCTTTTGAATAATTTATTACATGGTCGTAACCACATTTTTTTGCGACTTCAATTTTTTCTTCTGATCCAACCGTTCCAATTACATTGCAGCCTAAACTTTTTGCCCATTGACCAAATATTTGTCCTACACCACCTGCGGCTGCATGAAACAAAACAGTATCACCTGATTTAACTTTGTAAGTTTGATGTAAAAGATAATAAGTAGTTAAACCTTTTGTCATTAAAGTTGCCGCTACTTCTAAATGAACTCCATCAGGTATTTTAACAAGTTTACTAGCAGGAAAATTTCTGTGTGTTGAATAAGAACCCAAAGGTATCGCAGCATATGCTACTTTCTCTCCAGCTTTAAAATTCTTAACATTAGATCCAACTGCAGTAATTACACCAGCGCCTTCAAGACCTAATCCTATTGGTAGTTTTAAAGGATAAAGACCAGATCTGTGGTAAGTGTCAATATAGTTTAATCCAATTGCTTTCTGTTCAATTGTAACTTCATTTTCGCCTGGTTTTTCTAAAATAATATCTTTTAGCTCTATTACTTCTGCTCCACCTGTTTTATTAATTATTGCAGCTTTCATTGTTTTACAAATGTACCATTATGATAATCCTTAACTGCTTGCAAGATCTCTGATTTCGTATTCATAACGAATGGCCCTCCTCTAGCAATCTCCTCATTAATTGGTTTTCCAGAAATCACTAGGAATTTTGTATTTGTTTTTGCTCTTACATTTAAATTTTCACCTTTTTCTAGCAATATTAAGGTACTGTCTTTAATTTGATCATGGTTTTTTGTGCCAATTTCTATTTCTCCATTGATTAGATAAATAAATGTATTGTGAGTTGGTGGTAGTTTGAAATTAAATTCTTTATTTTTATTTAATTCAACATCAAAATATACTGGCTCGACATTATGGCCTTTGACAGGACCCTCTGCTTTTTCAAATTTTCCAGCAATGACTTTTACTTGTTTGTCCCCATCTTTATGAACACTCATTTTATCTGAATCGATGTAAATATAATCGGGCTTGTTCATCTTTAATTTAGCAGGCATATTAATCCATAATTGAAATCCATGAAGTCGACCTTCAGACATTGTGGGCATTTCAGAATGAATTATGCCACTACCTGTTTTCATCCATTGTACATCACCTGAAGACATTCTGCCTTTAGCGCCAGTACTATCTTCATGCTCGAATTCACCTTGTAGCATATAAGTTACTGTTTCAATTCCTCTATGAGGATGAGGAGGAAAGCCTCCTATATAATCATCTTTATTATCTGAACCAAACTCGTCTAACATTAAAAAAGGATCAAAGTAATCAGGCTCAACTCCAATACTTCTTTTTAATTTTACACCAGCTCCATCAGAAGCTGGTATTGGATCAATAATTTGTTTTACTTCAATTTTTGACATTTTATTTTTTAAATTTATTGTCTAAACTATAATCTTTAGCGCCATTTATAAAAAGTGTTAAAAATCCACCAGCAAGTGCAAAATTTTTTAAGAAAGAAGTAAACTGCATTTGATTAGCAAAATCATTATGAAAGATAACAGCGGTAACTATACAAAATATACTTAATAATCCAGCAGCTAACTTTGTTTTATAACCAATAATAATTAAAATTGGGCCTACTATTTCTAAAATGATTGCTGGAATTAGCAATATTCCAGGCACCCCAAAGCCTTCCATCCATCCAATAGCCCCATCGTAGTTATTTATTTTAAAAATTCCATTTATAAGGAATAATGCTGAAATTAAAATTCTTCCAATTAGGTCTACTATATTTGTCATATTGGCTTCTTAATTAGTTTTTTTTTACAAAATATCAAGTAATTGATTTAATCCACCGATTTCATTTTTTGGTTTATAATCAAGATTATCAAATATATTATTATTTCTATTAACCCAAAAAGAAGTAAATCCATAATTTCCTCCACCAGAAACATCCCAGGTATTAGCACTTAAAAAAGCAGCATCTTCTTTTTTCATGTTGTATTTTTTAATTGGCATATCATAGACTTTTGAACTTGGTTTATATATTTTAACTTCTTCTATAGAAAAAATATCATCAAATAAATTTTGGAGATCATTACTTTTAACCAATTCATTAAGCAAATCAGGAGTTCCGTTTGATAGTATAGCTAGTTTATATTTTTTTTCTTTAAGCTTTTCTAAAGTTTCTTTTACTTCTGGGTAAGGTGATAAAATTTTATATAAATCCAATAATTCATTTTTCATTCCAATATCTATTTTGAAAGCTTTCATGGATTTATCTAGACTATCTTCTGTAATTTGCCAAAAATCCTTATGTCTACCCATTAGACTTCTAAGCCAAGTATATTCTAATTGCGTTTTTCTCCAGTAATTTGCAAAATTTTCCCATTTATCTCCAATTTTACTTTTGCATTTTTCTGCTGCAGAATTTACGTCAAATAACGTTCCGTAAGCATCAAATATTATTGCTTTAATATTTTTCATAAATTAACTTGTATAGATGAGTAATATTAGGTTATTTTTTGAAAAAAGTTTATCATTAAATTTAAATTCTACATTAGACAAATCACAATCTCACTATTTATCTAAAGTCATGAGAATAAATATGGGCAAAAGTTTTTCTTTATTCAATCAAAGTGGAGAATGGGAGGCAAAAGTAGAGAATATTAACAAAGGAATTGTAGAATTTTCGGTCATAAAAAAATTAAGATCTGCAAATAGCGAAAAAGAAATTTGGTTAGCATTTGCTCCAATTAAATTAAATTATTTAAACTTAATGATTCAAAAGGCAACTGAAATTGGAGTAACTAGATTTATTCCAATATTAACTGAAAGAACAGTTGTAAGAAAGTTAAATGATAAGAGATTAAATAAAATTATTATAGAAGCATCTGAACAGAGTAATAGATTAAATATCCCATCTTTAGATAAACTTATAAAACTAGATACTTTCTTAAAGTCAAATCAAAATACAAATATAATTTTTGGAGATTTAAATACAGACAATACAAAAATAGATATTAAAAGTAAAAATCCATTATGTGTTTTAATAGGACCAGAAGGAGATTTTTCATTAAAAGAAAGAGAAAATATTTTAAAACTAAAAAATATAATACCGCTCAAAATAAACGATAATATTTTAAGATCTGAAACAGCCGCGATTTCAATGATATCAATAATAAGTTTTAATTTATTATCTTAAATATTTATTTATATTTTTGAAAATATCTTCGTATTCTGCATGATGACTAATCCTGCTAAGATATTTTCCATCTTTTAATAAAATAATAGAAGAGCTATGATTTATTAAATAGTTTCCATCTTCAGTAAAAATTTTTTCAGAAAGAACTCCCCAAGATTTAGACATAAGAAATACTTTTTTTGGATCTCCAGTAATTCCATAAATTTTATTCTCAAATGAATTTAAGTAATCTTTTATAACTTCAGGGCTATCTCTTTCTGGATCTATACTAACAAAAAAAACTTTAAATTTATTTTTCTTTTCTTGATCTAAATTTTTCATTGCTAAATCTAAATTATTTAGTGTCATCGGACACACGTCTGGACAATTTGTAAAACCAAAAAATATTGCAGTTAAAGGTCCTTCAAAAGAAGATTCCGTTATAATATCATTATTTACGTCATTTAATGAAAAAGAAGATCCTTGAAATTTTTTAACATACTCATCTTCTTTTTTTTCTATAGATAAGAATATAGGTAGCATAACAAACAGAAAAATTACTAAACAACCTATAATAATTGTTATTGAAGTTTTTAAATTCATTGTTGTAAAATATTATTTAATAATTATATAAATACCATGTCCTCTATTATAAAGAAACTATTTGGCACACTTTTAGAAAAACCATGGGAAGAAAGCCAAGCTTTAATCGATAATAAGCATGTAGGCAAAACTTTTGGTGTTACCAATCAAATGTCAGCGGTAATTATAATATTTGGAATAAGTACAGCAATATTTAGTTTAATTTTTACAGCTTATCTTTATTCAATACCTCCAGAACAAGATACGACTTTAATTTTAAAGAACAAATTATTATGGATTAATACTTTAGTTTTAATTTTTGTTACGTATTTTTTTAGCAAAATAAGCAAAGATTTAAAAAATAATTTAACAAATAAAATAAAAAATAATATTGTTACAGTAGGGGCTTTAAGTTATTTATTTTTATTTTTGCAAATTATACTTTGGTATCAATTGATGAAACAAGGTCATTTTGTTTCAACAAATAATTATTTTTCTTCATATTATATTTTTACAGCATTGCATGGATTACATTTGCTAGGTGGTTTATTTTTTTGGGGAAAAATAAGCTCAAGAATATTTAAATTGAAAGAGAAAGACTATGTTAAGGAGACGAGTAACCTACAAGCATTATCTCTTTATTGGTTATTTTTATTTATTGTTTGGTTAGTATTTTTTGCGATTATGTTTATTTACAATGACTCAGTTATAGCTTGGTGTAAATCATTAATTTCTTAAAAAAATTTTATAAAAATAGAACTAATATAGCCCCAACAACTGCAATTATAGACAGCAATATATTTACAGACTTCAAATATTTTTTTGTTCTTGAATTATTTTCCTTTTTTGAGAATGCTCCCGCACCTAAAGAAATGACAAAATAAAATAATAAAACCAGTATTAGAATAACAGCTAAAATTTCGATTTTTCCGAGCATATAATCAACGTTATATTTGATATTTTAACGGAATCTTAAGACATTTTGTCATAGGTTTTTATGTGATATTTATTCTATATAGGCTGTTATGCACGTAGGTATTATATTCTTTCTAGTTATTCTTGGATCAGTGTTGTTCCATATTTTTACTCCATGGTATTGGACAGACGTTGCATCAAACTGGGGAGGAATGGATGACACTATAACTCTAACATTTTGGATTGGTGGAGGAGTTTTCATAGCAGTTTGTCTTTTCATGATTTATTGTGTTTTTAAATTTTCTTATAAAAAAGATCGTAAAGCAGAATACAAACCTGAAGATAAAAAATTAGAAAAAATACTTACATGGGCAACTACATTAGGTGTAGCTGCTCTTTTAGCTCCAGGACTAATTATATGGAATCAGTATGTTAATGTTCCAAAAAATGCAATTGAGATAGATGTAATGGCATGGCAATGGGGATGGCAATATAGGTTGCCAGGTGAAGATGGAAAATTAGGAACTACAAAAGTAGTTAATATAAATGACAATAATCCTTTTGGAATTAATTTAGATGATCCTTTTGGAAATGATGATGTGATGATTCAAAGCGATGTAATAAATTTAGAAAACAATAGACCAGTTAAAATATTATTGAGATCAGTTGATGTGCTTCATAATTGGTATGTTCCTCAATTTAGAGCAAAAATGGATGCAGTACCCGGAATTGTAACTTATTACTGGTTTGAACCTAATAAAACTGGTGAGTTTGAAGTTTTGTGTGCTGAATATTGTGGAGTTGGACATTATGCTATGAGAGGCGGCGTAGAAGTACAAGATAAACAAGACTATGATAATTGGCTTCAACAACAAGAAACATTTTCAGATTTAATAGCAAAACAAAAGATTTTAGAAAACGAAAAAACAAAATTGGCAAAAAAATAAATTAAATGGTAAAAAATATATAAAGGATACAAATGTCAGAAGATTTTAACGATAACAAAACAATACAAGCCCAATCCTCAGAAGCTATTTCAGGAGGTGGTTCAGGTATAGGAGCAGATGCAGATTATGTTAGACCTGCAGAAGTTGCAGATCAAGATTTATATCACGGCCATAGTTTCATAACAAAATGGATTTTTTGTCAGGATGCAAAAGTAATTGGAGTTCAATATTTTCTTTTGGCTACATTTACAGGAATAATTGGTTTAATTCTTTCTTGGTTAATGCGTTTACAATTGGGATTTCCAGGATTAGCTCCTTTCATGACAGCAGAACATTATTATCAATTTGTAACTATGCACGGAATGATAATGGTAGTTTATTTTTTAACTGCACTCTTTCTAGGTGGGTTTGGAAATTATTTAATACCACTGATGGTAGGGGCAAGAGATATGGTCTTTCCATATCTTAACATGGTAAGTTTTTGGAGTTTTTTTGTTGCAGTTGCGGTTTTATTAGCAAGCTTTTTTGTTCCAGGAGGACCTACAGGATCAGGTTGGACGTTGTATCCTCCTCAAGCAATTTTAGAAGGTACTCCAGGATCAGGATGGGGGATAATGTTAATGTGTATATCCCTAATTTTATTTGTAGCTGGATTTACTATGGGTGGTTTAAATTATTTAATTACCGTCTTACAAGCTAGAACAAGAGGAATGACGTTAATGAGAATGCCCTTAACAGTTTGGGGAATTTTTACTGCTACAGTATTAGCAATGTTAGCATTTCCAGCGTTATTGGTAGGTGCATTAATGATGAGTTTAGACAATGTACTTGGAACAAGCTTTTTCATGCCAACCATTTTAAAAGCAGGAGAAGTTTTAGAATATGGTGGCGGAAGCCCTATTCTTTTTCAACATTTATTCTGGTTTTTTGGACACCCTGAAGTTTATATTGTTGCATTACCTGCATTTGGAATAATTTCAGATTTAATTTCCGTTCACGCTAGAAAAAATATCTTTGGTTATAGAATGATGGTTTGGGCCATAGTTGGAATAGGTGCACTGAGCTTTTTTGTATGGGCACACCACATGTATGTTAGCGGAATGAATCCTTGGTTTGGATTCTTTTTTGCAACCACTACTCTTATAATAGCTGTACCTACAGCAATGAAAGTTTATAACTGGATCCTAACGCTTTGGAGAGGAAACATTAGACTAAATACTGTTATGTTATGGTGTTTAGGTTTTATTGTTACTTTTGTAAATGGTGGTATTACAGGAATTTTTTTAGGAAATGTTAGTGTAGATGTTCCATTGTCAGATACCTACTTTGTTATCGCGCACTTTCATATGGTTATGGGCATTGCACCACTTATGGTAATTATGGGAGCTGTTTATCATTGGTTTCCTTTAGTATCGGGAAGATTTTTGGATGAAAAATTAGGTAAATGGCACTTCTGGTTAACTTTTTTAGGTGCATATTCTATTTATTTCCCAATGCACTACTTAGGATTTATTGGAGTACCAAGAAGATACTTTGAAATGTATGACAGTCCATATGTTACATCTGCTGTTGGGATGAATGAATTTATTAGTATAGCAGCCTTTATAGTTGGTGCTGCACAATTTATTTTAATTTACAATATTATTAAAACTTTAAAGACAGGGAAACCTGCAGGACATAATCCTTGGCAAGCTTGTTCATTGGAATGGTTAACACCATCAGTACCACCTGAGCATGGAAATTGGGGTGATAGACTTCCAACAGTTCATAGATGGGCTTATGATTTCAGCGTTCCTGGAGCAAAAGAAGATTTTATAACACAAACGACTCCACCAAGTGAAGTTGCAAATACAGAAGTAGAAAAAACATAAATATAAAATATGTCTGATATTAAAATAGAGGGCTACGAATTTAAACCTGGGTTTAAAGGAATGGCAAAGGACACTGGTTCTGATCAAACCATGTTCAAAGGTGTTCATTGGGGAAAAGCGATGATGTGGATCTTTTTGCTAAGTGATACATTTATATTTAGTTGTTTTTTAATCTCATACATGAAAGGTAGAGGGTCTACATTAATTGACTGGCCAAATCCAAGTGAAGTTTTTGGATTACATGTATTCGGTGTAGATGTTCCTTTATTGCTTATTGCTATCATGACATTTGTTTTAATCACGAGCAGCGGAACTATGGCTCTTGCTGTGAAATATGGATATGAAAAAAATAAAAAAATGTGTGGATGGCTTATATTAGCCACAGCTATTGGTGGACTTACTTTCGTTGGTATGCAAGCTTTTGAATGGGGTAAGTTAATCCACGAAGGCGTAAGACCCTGGGAAAATCCTTTTGGTGCACCACAATTTGGATCATTTTTCTTCATGATAACTGGATTTCATGGAACCCACGTTTCAATAGGAGTAATTTTCTTATTTATCTATGCTTATAAAACTTTTGCTGGTCATTATGATGAAGGCAAAAGAGGTTGGTTTACAACAATGAAAGGTGACTATGTAGAAATTGAAATTCTTGGTTTATATTGGCACTTTGTAGATTTAGTATGGGTATTTATTTTTGCATTTTTTTATTTATGGTAAATTAGAATATGGAAAAAACAAAAAAACAAGAACAAACAACTACACATAAGATTGGAATATATCTTTGGATATGGGGCCTATTATTCGTTTTAAGTTTTTTTTCATACATGGTTGATTGGTATCAATTCCAAGGAATGCTTAGATGGTCTTTAATTTTATTTTTTATGTTTTTAAAAGCTGGATTAATTATGGCTTTCTTTATGCATTTATACTGGGAAAGATATGCTTTGGTTAATGTTCTTTTATGGCCAATGACTGCAATTGCATGTTTTATATTTCTTATGGTTGCAGAATTTGAATATACTGTTTTTACTAGACTTTTTTATTTTGTGGCGGGAGGATAATTATTTATGGATGGATATACTATATTAGCTGGTTTTTTAATTTTTTTCTTTTTATTCATTTACTTAACTTGGTTTGGATTTTCAGTAAAAGTAGAAAATGAAAAAGAAGAACAAACATCTGAAATAAAAATTAATCCTTACGACAATCTTCCTTTAAGCAGAAGATTAATTGATAAGAAAAATTCAAAAGTAGGAATTTTTGATTTAGGTAATCATATTCTTATTATTGGAGTAATTTTATTAGTTGTATTTGTTAGCCTGAATGTAGATTAGTTTTGACTACTATTACCTCAAAAAATAAAAACTCAGTTTTTTTAAATACTTCATCTTATTTAAAATCTTTATTATTATTAATGAAACCGAGGGTTATGTCTTTGGTTATATTTACTTGTGCTGTAGGATTATTAACTTCACAAACAACAATTCCTTTATTTGATTCATTGATAAGTATTTTCTTTGTTACCATAGGAGCGGGTGCAGCTGGAGCACTTAATATGTGGTATGAGGCTGACCTGGATAAACTAATGACTAGAACTTGTCTTAGACCAATACCAACTGGAAAAATAAATAGAGATCATGCTTTAATATTCGGTGTAGCTCTATCAATTATTTCAGTTTGTGGACTTTATTATTTTTCAAATCTTTTGTCGGCATTTTTATTACTAGTAACTATTTCATTTTATCTTTTTGTTTATACAATTTGGTTAAAGAGAAAAACACCTCAGAACATTGTTATTGGTGGCGCTTCAGGAGCTTTGCCCCCAGTTATAGGCTGGACCATTGCAACAAACTCTTTAACGATTGAACCGATAACATTCTTTTTAATTATATTTTATTGGACACCATCTCATTTTTGGGCCTTAAGTCTTTATAAAGCTGAAGATTACTCAAAGGCAAAAATTCCAATGCTTCCAATTACAAACGGAATTGAAGAAACAAAGAAAAAAATATTTGTTTATTCTTTGTTTATGCTACCCGTGATTATATTGCCATATATCATAGGTTTTACCGGCAAAATGTTTCTTGTCAGTTCTTTAGCGCTTACCGTTTATTATAATTATATCTGTTACGATCTATATAAATTTAAAAAAGATAAATTTGATTTAAATAAAGCAAAAAAAGTCTTTGGATATTCAATTTTATATTTATTTTTAATTTTTGTATTATTCTTAATCGACAGTTTAATTTAAGGATTGCGCCTTAAAAAAATTCCGCTAGAGTGTTTATGAATACCCTAGATGAAATATATAAGCACAAGAAGTAAAGAAAAAGAATACAGTTTTGGAGAAGTTTTTCTAAAAGGGCTTGCTGATGATGGAGGTCTTTATGTGCCAAAATCATTAAAAAAGTATAGCAAAGAAGAATTAATAAAACTTAAAAACTTAAATTATAATGAATTATCTGCTGAAATAATAAGCCAATTTTCAGGAGATTTTATCTCAAGAGAAGAACTTTCATCTTTAATTAAAAAATCATATTCAACATTTAGAGAAAAAGAAGTGGTTAAACTTTCAAATGTTGGAGAAATAAAATTATTAGAATTATTTCACGGTCCAACGTTAGCTTTTAAAGATGTTGCAATGCAATTTATTGGTAATTTGTATGAATATTATTTGAAGAAAAATGACAAAAAAATAAACATAGTAGTTGCAACCTCAGGAGATACTGGTGCGGCAGCTATTGATGCAATTAAAGGAAAAGCTAATTTAAATATATTTGTTTTACATCCAAACAACAAAATTTCTTCTGTTCAAAGAAAAATAATGACTACTGTTGAAGATAATAATGTATTTAATATTGCAATTGATGGAAACTTTGATGATTGTCAAAATATTGTAAAGCAAATGTTTTCTGATTTAGAATTTTCTAAATCTATAAATATGTCAGGTGTGAACTCAATAAATTGGGCAAGAATTATTGCTCAAGCAGTATATTATTTTTACTCATATTTTAAATTAGGTAAAGAAACTATTTCTTTTTCAGTTCCGACAGGAAACTTTGGTGATGTTTTTGCGGGCTATCTTGCAAAGAAAATGGGATTACCAATTGATAAATTAATTGTTGCAACAAACGAAAATGATATTTTACATAGAGCTATTTCTAAAGGAGATTATGTTTCAAAAGAAGTAAAAGAAACATTGTCGCCTAGTATGGATATTCAATTAGCAAGCAACTTTGAAAGATTAATTTATTATGTAAATAATTCTGACTCTGAAAAAACAGCAGAAATTATGGAAAAAGTTAAGCAAAACTCTTATCAAATTGAAAAGAACAATTTAGATATAATTCAAAAGGACTTTTTATCTGAAAGTTGTAATGAACAAGAAACATTAGATATTATTAAAAAAAATCATGAAGAAAATAATATCATTTTAGACCCTCATACAGCGGTTGGAGTAGGGGCTGCAAAAAAACTATCTTTTAATGATTGTGTTGTTTTATCAACAGCACATCCATGTAAATTTCCAGATGCTACAAATAATGCAATAAATAAGCATGAAAAATTACCAAAAGAACTTCAGCATGTGCTTGATAAAAAAGAAAATTTTCAAGTATTAAAAAACAACACTGAAGAAGTAAAAAACTTTGTTAAAAGCAAAGTTTAAGGGGCGTTCTGTTGTCAGGTGCCCCAAATTTCAAACTATCATCATGATAATTATGAATACAATCAAAACAATTACTGGAGCAAAAAAATATTGCATATTCTTAATATTTTATAAATTTGCAGCTTCTCTAGCAATTAAATCGACTTCATTATTTAATTCATCCGTTGAATGTGCTTTTACCCAATTCCAACTTATTTCAAATTCATTATTTAGAAGATCTAACTCTTCCCAAAGTTCTTTATTTTTAACTGGTTGTTTGTCTGCAGTTTTCCATCCATTTTTTTTCCAATTATGGATCCATTCTGTTATTCCTGATTTTACATATTTAGAATCTGTAAAAATTTGAACTTCACTACCTTTTGGAATTTTTTTTAATGCCTCAATAGGAGCAAGCAATTCCATTTGATTATTTGTAGTATTTTTTTTACTTCCCTTTATCTGAGTTTTTTTCCCATCATCAATAATTATTGCTGCCCATCCACCATTTCCTGGATTTTCTAAACAAGAACCATCAGTATAAATCTTAATCATTTAATTATAATAATTTTTAAAATTGCTAAAGTTATTATGCACTTTAAGTTTTTGAATATATTCCCTTGGGTTCTTTATCTTAATAACAGCACTTTTTGGAGTATTTAAGTAATCATAAGTTCTTGTTAATAAATATCTAAGAGCAGCACCTCTGCATAAAACATTCAAAGATTTTTTTTCTTTATCAGAAAATTTTCTTATTTTTGTATAACCTCTAATGAGATTTGTTGATTTTTTCTTATTAAATATAAATTTACTATTTTTTTTATCAAAACATAACGCATTTATACAAATAGCAATTTCGTACATTAAAAAATCATTACACGCGAAATAGAAGTCTATATATCCGTGAAATTTGTTTTTCTTAAAAAAGATATTATCGATAAATAAATCAGCATGAATAATTCCAAAAGGTAAATTTTTTGGCCATTTATTTTTTATTTGTAGGAAACTATTTTTCATTAAACTATTTAAATTGGGGCTTATAATTTTGGATTTATTTCCAATTTTATTTAATAATTTTGGCCAATCTTTTAATGATAAAGAATTTTTTCTATAAAGTTTTATTTTTTTAGATGCTCTATGAAATTTAGCAATATTTTTACCAATTTCGTAACAATTATTTGGGTTTAATTTTAACTTATCTTTTCCTTCAACAAAGGAAACAATAGAGGCAGTTTTATTTTTAATTTTAATTAAAAAACTTCCCTTTTTGTTTTTTTGGGGTTTTGGGCAATTAATTTTATATTTACTTAACTTGTCCATTAAATTCATAAAGAAAGGTAAATCTTTTTTTTGAACCCTTTTTTCAAAAAGTGTAAGTATGAATTTTTTGTCTTTTGTTTTTAAAAGATAATTAGTATTTTCAATTCCTTTTTTAATACCTTTAAAACGAATTATTTTTCCTAAATTATAATTTTTTTCAATTGATAGAATATCTTTTGAAGAAATTTTTGTATAAATTGCCATCTAGTTTAATTTCCCTGGAATTTTAAATGTTATATTTTCCTTAACAATTCTTACTTCCTCCATTGATATCGTAAATTTTTTTTTTAAATTATTTATAAAGTTATCAACCAATATTTCAGGTGCTGAAGCCCCTGATGAAATTCCTATAGTTTTATATTTTTCAATTTCACTAAAAGGTACATCACTTTCAGAATGAATTAATCTCGAATTTTCACATCCAGAGTTTTTTGCTACTTCAACTAATCTTAAGGAATTAGATGAATTTCTGCTTCCAATAACAAAAAACATATCGCATTCCTTTGCTATTTTTTTCACAGCTGCTTGCCTATTTGTTGTTGCATAACAAATATCTTCTTTTTTTGGTTCTCTAATTTCTGGAAATTTTTTCTTTAAGGCAGATATTATTTCTTTTGTATCGTCGACAGAAAGAGTGGTTTGAGTGACAAAAGCCAATTTTTTTTTAGACTTATTTTCATAATTATTTGCATCATCAATATTTTCAATTAGATCTATTTCGCCCTCAGGAATTTGACCCATAGTTCCTATAACTTCGGGATGATTTTTGTGTCCAATTAGTAAAATTTGTAATCCGTTTTTATTTAAATTTTCTGCCTCTCTATGAACCTTTGATACTAGCGGACATGTTGCATCCACATATTCCATTTTAAAATTTTCTGCTTCAGCAGGTACTTTCTTTGGTACTCCATGAGCAGAAAAAATTACTGGTCTAGATTTATCTTTTATTTCATGAAGTTCTTCGACAAAAATAGCACCAATTTCTTTTAGACCATCAACCACATGTTTATTGTGAACAATTTCATGCCTCACATAAACTGGCGCTCCATATTTATTAATACTTTTTTTTACAATTTCTATTGCACGCTCAACACCAGCACAAAACCCACGTGGGGCAGCGAGTAAAATTTTAATTTCTTTGTTTTTCATTTTTTTCTAAAAAATATTCCAGCAATATATGTGGAAAGGTTAAAGACGCCAAACCAATAAATATTACTTTTGATATAGCATTATCTAAAAAATAATAATTATTTAAAAAAATTAGAGAAATTAAGAATAAAATAGCAGTTAAAATAGTTAATGGCATTGCTTTTAATAAAAACTCCTTAAACCCTTTAGTAAAATTTTTTTTATTTAGCTCATTAGATAATTTAAATGAATGTCTAATAGAGTGTAAAAAGCAAAAATAAATTGTAAATGCTAAAATTGGACTCAAGAAATAATTAAGTAGCAGGATGGATATAAAATCCATCAGTAGTAGTGATTTGATATCAATTTTTTTATTCAACGAAATAATAATATTTGCAAATAAACTAATTGCTATAAATACATATAAAAATTCATTTGATATAAAAAAACTTTGCGAAATATCAAAATTTAAATTATTGAAAATATTTAGAGTTTCAGTTTTATGAAATAACAATGGGGCCGTTATCACCAAAGATCCTTTAAAAAAGTAAACTAATTCAAGATTAGATTTACCATTTATAAATTCCGAGTCTTCTTTGCCAAAATGATATGATGCAACTATTAAAAAAATTAATAATAAAATTTTAGAAAATAATAACCATAATAAAATTACACTTAATCCAACTAAAATATATAAAACATAAAATGCTGAGGTAGATTTATAATTTAAAAGTTTTAATAATTTTTTTCCTTTTATATGATCCAATGCTCCATGAGAAATTCCCAAACTTAGTATAAGAAACAAAGATAAAATAAGTAAACTATTATCTCTTAAAAATTCAAATGCTGATAATAATATACATAAATTAAAAAAAATTAAAGAATGATAAAAATTTATTTTATTCATCTATTTTAAAAAATATTTTTAATAAATATCCACTTAGGCATTTTTAAAATTATTCCCAGATCCTCAAAAATGTTACTTTTATTTGATAAAAATTTTATAACTGTTTTGGAAGATGCTTTAAACATATTTAAAAATATTTTTGGCATTTTATCTGGATTATTTTTTAAAACATTTAAAAATATATTATCAAGAAATTCGTATTTTTTACCAATATGGTAAGTTTTTGTGTTTTGAATTTTTTCAATATTATCAGTTATATATTTGCTGTGATTTTGAATATTAAGAAAAGTATATCCAGTGCTTAAACGGGTCATGCCCCCTGCAGATCCAATGTTAATCTTATTTTTCTCTGGTTTAATTGATGGATAGAATAATGGTATAGCTCCTTCTTCCTGATAATTAATTTTATAATTTTTTATTTTAAGAGTTTCTTTGATATATTTTTCTAGCTGAATATCATAATCATTTAACGTTTTATCATCCATTTTTGATAACCAAGTTGTTTCTATTAAAGCCTTATTTTTTGAAAAGGGTAAGGAATAAAAAAAGTGTACATTATCTCTTTGATCACAATCAAAATCCATTAAGTTAAAAATTTCATCATCAAAAATATCTTTTTGAGTTTCAATTTCTATACCTTTAAAATGCTGCCAAAGATTTGCTTGATTATTTTCTTTTGATGGAATGCTATTAAATATAAACGAATTATCTAAGTTTATTTGTTCTGTATTTTTAAAAAATTGTATATTTTTATTTTGTTTTAGTTCATTTAAGACTTTTTTATAAAACAAACCACTGTTTATAGTTTGATAAGGATACTCTTTATTTATAATTTCATGCGATCCTAATTTAGAATTGACAGAAAAATTATTCCAACTTTTGATAACACAGTCATCAAAATTATGATCAGTAACTTTCCAAAATGACCATGTTTTATCTCTTTTATATTCATCTCTAGTTTCAATTATAGCTAAAGTTTTATCATTTAATTTTTTATTTATATCAAGTTCATAAGCCAGTGATAAGCCAGCGCAGCCACCACCTAGAATAATATAATCAAATTCTTTCATCTAAGCTTATTTCCTCTCTTATAATTTCATGCTCTTTTATTCTCTGATGAGATTCTACGTCTTTTAAATACAGAAACATTAAATCAAATAAAGATAGAATTGTTTGATATATTTTTCCAAAATTATTAACATAAATTTTTCCTGATTTTTCATAGTTTTCCATATTTCTTTTTTGTATAATCTTTCTTCCAATTTGTCTGTAAACTCTTCTGGCTACAATTATTGCAAACCTATATTTGAATGGAATTTTCTTTATGGAAGTATATGAACTTTCATAAAACATATCTGCCAGTTTCAACGTTGCTTCAATATTTTCAAAATCAGGTTTAATATATTGTCTATTCATTTTTTTATCTTCAATTACATCTCTTGCTATATTTGTAAGTTGCATAGCAATTCCCAAATCTATCGCTCCCTTTAAAGATCTTGTATCACTTACATTTAGTATTTTAGCCATCATTAAACCAACAGTTCCAGCTACTCTATATGAATAAACCAATAAATCTTTTACTGTTCTTAAATAAACTTTTGTTTTTAAATCTGAACTAACACCTTCAATTAAATCATCTAAAATGAGTCTTTTAATATTATTGTTAACTGCAAGGATAATCATATCGTTTATAATTGGTCCATGCTCACTTTGATCTAATACTTTTCTATCATTAATATCTAATTCATAAGTTTTATTAAAAATGTTTTTAATTTCATTAAACCTTTCCAATCTTAATTCTAAATTAGTTTTTTCATCTGCAATGTCATCTAGCACTCTGCAAAATGAATATAGTTTAGAACAATCTCGGTAAACATTTTTTGGTAAAAAAAATCCAGCCCAGTTAAATGATTTAGCAAATAGAGCCAGATAGTTTTTTTTTATCATTAAATTATTTTATCCAATACTTTAGCTGAAGACAGAACACCAGGGACTCCTGCTCCAGGGTGTGTTCCAGCTCCAACAAAATAAAGACCATCATAAATTTCAGATTTATTATGAAATCTGAAGTAAGCTGATTGTGAAAATTTTGGCTGTATTGAAAAACCAGAACCATATTTAGTATTAAGTTCTTTTTCAAAGTAATCTGGCGTTAAATAAAAATCTTCAACAATATTTTCTCTAAGGTTTGGCATTAAATCTTTTTCCATCTTGTCTATTACTAAATTCTTCATTTTTTCGCCTTCAATAGACCAATCAATTTTTGATTGGTTGTTTGGAACAGGAATTAGAACATAAAAACAATCCTGTCCTTCAGGAGCCATAGATTTATCAGTAGCAGATGGCCTGTGAAGATAATAACTTATGTCGTTATTTAGCTTTTTATTATCAAATATATCATCAAGGTGCTCTTTGTATTTATTACCAAACTTTATTGTATGATGTTCTACTTCATCATAAGTTTTTTTGGTTCCAAAATAGTAAACAAATAGTCCCATTGAATATTCCATTCTATTTTTTTTCCATTTAAATAAGAATGGATTATTTGAATTTCCATTTAACATTTTTTCATAAACAGCAGGTGGATCTGCATTACAAATAACATTATTAGCATCCATCTTAGTTTGGTCATCTAATTTAATGCCAGTAATTTTATTTCCATCTGAAATAATTTTAGTTACTTCACGTCCTTTTACTACTTCTATACCAACTTCATTCATCAATTTTTCAAAACCTTTAATAATATTTCCTGTTCCACCCATTGAGTAATGAATTCCCCATTTTTTTTCTAAATATAAAATTAGTCCATAAATAGAAGTTGTAGTAAAAGGATTTCCTCCCACCAAAAGAGGATGCATACTTAATATTCTTCTTAATTTTTCATTTTTTATATATGAGGAGACTAATGAATAAACTGATTTGTAGCTTTTAAGTTTTAATAACGCTGGTAATTGTTGCATCATTACGAATGGTTTATCAAATGGAACATCTGCAAGTTCTGTAAAACCTTTATCAAAAATTTTTTTTGTAAAATTTACTAATTTTTCATAACCCTCAACATCTTCTTTGCTTATTTCTTCTATTTGCTTTTTCATTTCAGCTTCATTACCCGAATAGTTAAATTTGGATTTATCTTCAAAAATAAATTGATACCAAACTTTAAGTGGAGATAGTTCAATATAATCTTTTGGATTTTTTTTGAATAATTCAAACAATTCATCAATCAAATAAGGTGCTGTAATAACCGTTGGACCACCATCATAGGTAAATCCATTTCGCCTAAATACTCTTGCCCTTCCACCTAGATCTGGTTGTTTTTCAATTAATGTAACGTTATGATTTTTTGCTCTTAATCTTAAAGCAGCAGCAATACCACCAAATCCAGAACCGATAACAATTGAATTCATATAAATAATTTATATTTTTTTCGATAATAAAGTAAGATATTTTTTTGAATACTATGAATTAATTTTTTTTAATTCAGTTTTGGCTTCTTCTAGGTCTTTTTCAAAAATTGCATCTAATTTGTTTTTATCTACTGAGGTAGAAATTATTTTTTTAACTGAATCCACGGCTATTTTTATTGAGGTATCTTTAATTTCTTTTATAGCAGCTTCTTTCATTTGAGTAATTTTTGTTTCAGCCAATTTTTTTTTAATTTCTGCCGACTTATGAAATTTTTCATTTATTTCTATAACTAAATTTTCACTATCTTTTTTGGCTTGCTCGATTATCTTATTTGTTTCTTCACTAGCACTATCTAATTTTGATTGGGAATTATCTAAAAGCGTCTTAGCTTCATTTCTAAGTTTTTCACTCTCATTAATTTCATTTTTTATATTAGAAATTAATTGATTTAGCACTTCATTCACTTTTTGTGGGATTTTGAAGTAAATCAACAATCCAATAAAAAGTATGAAAGAAATTGCTACCCAAAAAGTTGCATCAATAATCATAATTAATTTGTTTTCCTCGATACATCTTCAACTATTGCTGAAATACTACTATTATTTACATCGACTCCTATTAGCCGTTTAATTAGATCTGAAGATGTCTCGACTGCAATTTTTCTAATTTTTTCTGGAGATTTATTTTTTAAATCTAATATTTCTTTTTCTGCTTTGTTTATTTCTTCATTGATTTCTTTTTCTAGATTTTCTCTTTTTTTATCTACATCTTTTAATATTTTCTCTCTTGCTTTATTAAAATAGTTTTTTGCTTCATTTTTACTATTAGTTATTAACTGATCATATTCTTTTAACTTTTTATCGCTTTCTTCTCGCTGTTTTTCAGCTGCTTCAATATTTTCTGTAATTTGTGCTTTTCTTACCTCTAGGTTCTCACTTATTTTTGGTAAAACTAATTTTGATAATAATATAAACATTATTCCAAAAGTAATTATTAACCAAAAGATTTGTGAAAACCAAAACTCAGGATTAAGTTGTGGCATTCCTCCACTTTCAGCACTTTCTACATAAGAAAAAAATAGAAAGTAAATTAATAGTATTCGAGAAAATCTTAAAAACATTAATTAAAATGCAAATAAAATTATCAATGCAACAACCAAACCAAATAAACCAGTAGCTTCTGCTAGTGCAAAACCTAATAGTAAGTTTGGAAATTGTTTTTGAGCTGCTGACGGATTTCTCATTGCTCCAGAAAGGTAATTACCAAATATAATTCCAATTCCTACTCCAGCACCCGCTAACGCAATTGCCGCAAGTCCTGCTCCGATCATCTTTGCTGCTTCTAGTTCCATTATATCCTCCTATAAATTGTTAATGGTGTAAATTTAATGCATCATTTAAATAGATGCAGGTTAATATTGCAAAAACATAAGCTTGTAGAAAAGCAACTAATATCTCCAAACCTGTTAAAGCTACCGAAAAGCCAAGCGGTAACCATCCGCCGACTATTCCAAGGCTAATCACAAAACCTCCGAATACTTTCATCATAGTATGACCTGCCATCATATTAGCAAACAATCTAACTGATAAGCTTACAGGTCTACTTAAATAAGAAATCACTTCAATTACCACTATTAATGGCAAAAGAACAACAGGAACTCCACTTGGTACAAATAGTTTTAAGTACCCGAATCCATGTTTAATAAAACCAATTATGGTAACACCAAAAAAAATAAATGCCGCTAAAACAAAAGTAACAATAATATGACTAGTTACTGTAAATGCATAAGGAATCATCCCAAACATGTTGCAAAATAATACAAACATGAACAATGAAAATATGAAAGAAAAATAAGGTTTAGCTTTTGAGCCAGCAGTATCACTTATCATTTTAGATACAAAAGTATAACTTAATTCAGCGAGTAGTTGAATTTTATTTGGTATTAAAGAATTTTTTTTTGAACCCAAATTAAATATAATTAATACCGCTAAGGAACTTATAACCATAAACAAACTTGCGTTAGTAAATGATAAATCAACCTCGCCTATTTTTATTTCTGGACCAATTCTATATACATTAAATTGGTACATTGGATTTGATGCCATTTTTATTCTCTAATAAATTACTTTTGCATATTTTTTGCAGATCTAATTACATTCGATATTCCGGCAATTACACCAACAAAAAAAAATATTAAAATTAACCAAGGTTTAGTACCAAACCAATTGTCCAAAATAAACCCAATAATTGTCCCAACTGCGACTGCGGCCACAAGCTCGGTGCTCAATTTAAAAGCTTCACCAAAGTTTGAGGTTTTCTGGTTTTTTTGATTATTTTTGTTTTTATCTATCTTTTTTTTTGCAATTTCTAGGCGAGTCTTGAATGAGTCTTTGGGCATCTAAGCGACCATACTCTCAGCTTTTTGCAAGTCAACTGCAACAAGCTGGCTAACTCCTTTTTCTGGCATTGTTACTCCATAAAGTCTATCCATTTTTGACATAGTTAAAGCATGGTGAGTGACTATTATAAATCGAGTACTTGTAATTTTTGTTAATTCGTAAAGAAGATTACAAAATCTTGTTACGTTTGCATCATCAAGCGGAGCATCAACTTCATCAAGTACACATATAGGAGATGGATTGCTCAAAAATACTGCAAATATTAAAGATAATGCCGTTAGTGCCTGTTCGCCCCCAGACAACAAAGTAATTGATTGCAATCTTTTTCCTGGAGGACTTACCAGAAGTTCCAAACCTGCATCAAGTGGATCATCAGAGTCTACCAATTCAAGTTTTGCGTTTCCACCATTAAAAAGTTTTGTATATACTTCATTAAATTTTCTATTTACTTTTTCAAAAGCTTCCAGAAGTCTTTCTCTTCCTTTCTGGTTAAGTTCGTTAATACCTTCTTTCAATTTAATTATAGCAGTTACAAGATCTTGTCTATCTTGCTCCATTTTTTTAATTTCATTCTCATATTTTTCTGTTTCTTCGTCAGCTCTTAAATTTACAGAGCCTAGTTTTTCTCTTATTCTTTTTTTTTCATCTAGCAGCTCTTCTTGAGTCACTGCATCTGGAAATTCTTCATTTTTTTCTAAATTAGAAAACTCTAAAATATTATTTTCATTCAACCCTAGTTCACTTTCAACCCTGTCTAGTAAATCATTTTTTCTTTTTTTGAGACCTTCTATAGTTGCACCCGAACTTGCTTTTCTTTCTCTTATTTCGATTGTACTCTCTTTTGTTTTATTTAGGTCAGAACTTAAATTAGAGATGTTATTTTCTGTTTCTTCTATAACTACTTCATTTTTATTCTTTTCTTCTTCTGACAATCTTAAACTTTCTGAAATTTGTCCTTTTTTTTCTGCTTGAGATTGTGGCTGTTTTTCTAATTTTTCTAGTTTGATTATTAATTTTTGTTTTCTTTCATTCAATTCGTTTACCATTTTTTCAGAATTCATTAAAAGATTTTTCCAACTTTCAATTTCTTTTTCTATAATTTTAATTCTTTCATTTCTTTTAACAGATTCTTTTTTTATATTTTGGTTTTTACTGTAGCTATCTGCGTATTCTTCTATAATAATTTTGCAGTTTTCTAGAACAGTTATTGCTTCATTATTTTTTTGAGCTTCTATTAATTCCTTAACTTTATCTATTTCAAGATTAAGTTTATTTTTTGCTGAATCTAAATCTTCATTAGATTGTTTTTCAGTATCATAGTATTTAGAATCAATCTCAATTAATTCATGCTTTTCTTCCTTAAGTCTTTTTTCGTTTGAGTTTGCATCTATTACAATGCTTTTTTCCCGATCAATATCTTCATCAATTGTTTTAAGTGCAGATTTTATATTGGTTATTTCATCAGTTATTCTTTCATTTTCTTCATCTAGACTTTTCAATTCTAAATTAAGCCTTTGTATTTTTGAAATATTTTCAATATTTATATTTCTTATTGGGTTTACTTTTTCGGTCTCTAAATTAATTTGTTTTTCTAATTCTTCAATTTTGTCTTTGAATTTATTTACTTCACTTTCCGCATCGTTATTTATTTGATTTTCAAGATTAATTTCATTTTCAATATCCTTTAGTCTTAAATAATAAAGACCAGCTTCAATTTTTTTAATTTCTTCAGATATTAGCTTATATTTTGCTGCTTCTTCAGCTTGTTTTTGAAGCCCAGCTAACTGTTTTTCTTGTTGTCTTCTAAGTTCATCAGCTCGTTTTAAATTATTTTCTGCAGCCCCCAACCTTAGTTCTGCTTCGTGTCTACGAGCATGCAGTCCTGAGATTCCTGCCGCTTCTTCAAGGATAGCTCTTCGATCTACTGGCTTTGCTGTAACTAAAGCACCAATCCTTCCTTGGCTAATTATAGATGGAGAGTGGGCTCCAGTAGAAAGATCAGCAAAAAACATTTGAGCATCTTTTGCTCTTACTTCTTTATCATTAATATAAAATTTTGAACCTTTATCTTTTTCTATTTTTCTTCTTATATGGATTTCATCAACTTCTTTATATTGAAAAGGACCATCTTTATTTTCATTTGAAAGAGAGATTGAAACTTCAGCAATATTTTTTGATGGTTTATTAGATGTACCAGAAAAAATTACGTCTTCCATTCCAGATCCCCTCATGCTTTTTGCAGAAGTTTCTCCCATACACCATCTAAGAGATTCAACTATATTTGATTTTCCACAACCATTAGGGCCAACTATTCCTGTTAGTCCATCTTCAATTAAGAAATTAGTTTTTTCAGCGAATGATTTAAATCCATTAAGTTGGATTTTTTTAAACTCCATTCACTATCTATATCAGTTTTTCTATTGTTTTTTTTAATTTTTTATAGTTTTGTGGATTATCGAACTTTTTACCATTAATTATTAGAGTGGGAGTTGCTTCAATATTGAATTTTTTCGCTCCACTGATTCGATCATTTAATACATGATCTTCAATATTTTCATTAGTCAAACAACCTTCAAAATCTAATAAACTATCTTTTTTTATAATTAGATCTTTTAAATGTTTATTTATATCTTTGATAGTCTCTCCTCGGACCCACTGTTTTTGATTTTCATATAAAAAATGAAGAAGATCTGTTTTTCCATCATTTTTACAATGTGAAAGTTTTGAAGCATTTAAAGCAGCCAAATCTAGCGGAAAGCTTCTAAATTCAATTTTAACCAAACCATTATCTATAAAATCTTTTTTTAGTTTTGGATAAACTTCTTTATGAAAATCTGCGCAATGGCCACATGTTAGAGATTCATAAACTATTAAACTCACCTTGGCATCAACATTTCCTTCGTGCAAAGGTTTAATTTTTGTTTCAGCTAAAACATATCCAAAATGGAAAAGTATTATTGAAAATATTAATATTAATTTTTTCATTTTTTTTTAAAATATTTACTTAATTCTATTAAAGATTTTTTTATTTTATCATTTTTTATCTTAGAAATTTTTTGTTTATACTCATTATTTGTCGCATCTTTAATAATTTTTTCTTTTGGCTCTATCTCTTCACCTTCAAATGAAGTAAATTTCAATTTTTCTACAGCGTTATAACCCAAATAACTATTTAACTTTTCCAAAATAGATTTTTTTGAATACTCTAAGTCAACTTCATGGCCTCTTTTTACCATTATATTTAAATAACTTGGACCTAATCGATTTGAATTTTTAAATGATTTTGGAAAGCATACTTTAAACAACTCATCACCAACAATATATCTCCAGTTATCTAATGTTTCTGAATAAATATGACCTTTTTTACTAATTATCTTTTTAACATTTTTTGGCAAAGTATTTTTAAATGATCTTAAGCCTTGAATGGTTTTGTATCTATGCTTAGTATTATTTTTAAATTCCATATGAATAATCAAATTATAACAAAAGAAATTCTGAATTGGTATGATAATAACAAGAGAATTCTACCATGGCGAAAACATTTAACAAAAAGCCAAAAACAATATTTTACACTAGTTAGCGAAGTAATGCTTCAACAAACACAAGTTAAAACTGTAATACCTTATTTTAATAATTTTATAAAAAAAATTCCAAATATAAAAGCACTTGCTAAAATAAATAATCGAACACTAATGAAATGTTGGGAAGGGCTTGGATATTACTCTCGTGTAAAAAATTTAAAAAAAACAGCAAAAAAAATAATAAAAGAATTTAATGGAAACTTACCCAATAACATTGATCAATTAAAATCTTTACCTGGAATAGGCGATTATACCTCAACAGCAATAATGGCAATAGTTTTTAATAAACAATTAATACCACTCGATGGAAATGTTGAAAGAATATTAAAAAGAATTTTTTATTTAAAAAGTGAAAAAGAAATTGTCAAAGAAAATTTACATAGAAAAAAATCTTTTTTTGGAAAATCAAATAGATCTAGTGACTATGCACAAGCTATAATGGAAATAGGTGCTTTAATTTGTAAACCAAAAAATCCTTTATGTCATGAGTGCCCTATTAGCAAAAATTGTATAGCATATAAAAAAAAAGATTTTGTTATAAAATCAAAAAATAAGTTTAACAAAGTAAAATATTTTGAAGCAGACATATATAAAAATAAAAATAAATATTTATTAGTTAAAAATAATAAATTTAATTTCTTAAAAAATTTATTGATTTTTCCAATGAGAGAAATAAATCAAAAAAAATTCAAATCATCTTTGAATAAAAGAATTAATATTAAAATGTCAAATATGGATATGAAAATTTCAATAAATAAAAAAATAAAAAAATTTATTCAAGTAATAGTTTTTTAATAGACAAAGTTGATATTAAAAATCATATTTTACCTTCTTTTACAAAAAAAATTTTAAAATCAGTTGTGAAATATTAATGAAAAAAATTGCAATTATTGGAGGCGGTATTTCAGGTTTATATTTTGCAAACCTTCTCCAAAACAATCAAAATTATCAATTTAAAGTTTTTGAAAAAAAATCTAATTTTGAATTAAATGATGGATATGGAATCCAACTTTCAGTAAATAGTATTAAATTATTAAATAATATAGGCTTTAAAAATATTGAAGCTCACGAAGTTTCTTTTCCAAATAAAGTAAACTTTTTTGATGCTAAAAATTGTAAAAAGATTACAGATATCGATATTTCAAAATTTAATAATGAAAATAATCGCTACACAACTTTAAAAAGGTCAACATTACTTAATTTTTTATTAAAAAATATTCCAGAAAATAATATTGTTAAAAATTGTGAGCTAAAAAATATAAATTATGAAGATAAAATAAACTTATTATTTTCAAACAATCATACCGAAAAATTTGATTATTTATTAGTATCTGATGGTGTTTTTTCGAAAAGTAAATCTA
This sequence comes from uncultured Pelagibacteraceae bacterium, assembly GCA_902519625.1. Classification (GTDB taxonomy): domain Bacteria; phylum Pseudomonadota; class Alphaproteobacteria; order Pelagibacterales; family Pelagibacteraceae; genus Pelagibacter. The sequence goes on from CABYKS010000008.1 coordinate 26,660, forward strand.
TTATTTTTCAAAAAGATACTAACCCAAAATATTTTAACTCTATTGCGCTGAGGGGAACTATTAAGAATATCGAAAGTTCAGATATTTCAATATATCTCGGCTCCAATTTTCATTTTGTTATTTATCCAGTTAACCAAAATAAAGAGTTTAATTTCATATCAATAGTTAGCAAAAGTTTAACTAAAGAACAGATAACTGATAAGAGTTATTTTCAAAATTCTGAATTCTTAAACTCCCTAGTCGACGAAATATCAAGCATGACATCATTTAATTTAATTAATAAAATTGAAAATATTAAATCATTTCCAGTTTTTGTTAGTGATAAATTTGCGATACCTGAAGAAAAAAATATTTTTTTTGCTGGTGATGCCTTGTATGCATTTCCACCTTCTTTTGCACAAGGAGCATCCCAGTCAATAGAAGCTTCAAAAGAAATTTATGACGAAATAGAAAATAATACTTATTCTTACTATCAAAAAAGACAAGAAAAAATAAAATCTGTTAATTCCAGGTCAATTCTTAATAATTTTGCTTTTCACTTGTCAAATCCGTTAACAGTTTTGATAAGAAATATTATTCTTAAATATTTATCTAAAAATAAAAAATTTTTGGAAAATTATTTAGGAAAAATATATAAAAATTAGTTTTTAGGTCTTAGTCTTTCTCTTAATTCGTCGATAGGTTTAAGCGTATTACCTGATTGATAATGCCAGTAAGTCCATCCATTGCAGCTTTCGGCCCCTAATATTTTTGCAGCTACCTTATGAATAGATCCTTCAGATTTTTGATATTTAATACTTCCATCAGCCATTATTTTTGCGTTTATCTTTTTCTTTTGATCATAAATTTCAGTACCTGGCTTAATTACCCCTAATTCAACTAATGATCCAAAAGGAATTCGTGGTTTAGATCTATTATTTTGAATTGTGTCTAAATATTCATCTTCAATTATTTTTGAATTTTTTATTCTCTTAGAAGCAGCTTCAAAGTATAGTTTTTCTTTTTCTATGCCACAAAAATTTCTACCAAGTTTTTTAGCAACCACCGCAGTTGTTCCAGATCCTAAAAAAGGGTCTAAAATAAAATCATTTTTATTTGTAGAAGCTAATATAATTCTATGAAGTAAAGCTTCTGGTTTTTGAGTTGAATGGACTTTTTGTCCTTTTTGTTTTAATCTTTCATTCCCATTACAAATTGGCAAATTCCAAGTAGATCTCATCTGTAAATCATCATTAAAACATTTTAATGATTGATAATTAAAAGTATATTTTGAATTTTTATCTTTAGAAGCCCAAATTAATGTTTCGTGAGCATTAGTAAATCTTGTACCTCTGAAATTTGGCATTGGATTATTTTTGTTCCAAATTACATCGTTAAGAATCCAAAATCCTAAATCTTGTATTTTTGTACCCACTCTAAAAATATTATGATAACTCCCAATTACCCAAATACTTCCGTTTTTTTTTAACAATCTTTTACACTCTAAAAGCCATTTATTGGTAAATTCATCATAAGTTTTAAAACTTTCAAATTGATCCCATTTATCATTTACTGCACTTACCTTTGATCTATCTGGTCTAACTAATTTATTTCTTAACTGTAAATTATATGGAGGGTCGGCAAAAATTAGATCAAAACTTTCATTAGGAATTTTTTTTAATTCCCTAAGGCTATCGCCATTAATAATTTTGTTTTTTAAAATTGAATTAATCATTTTGTAAAAAATGATTAGACTCCAGCTATGAGTCCTCGTCAACCTGCGATTGTATTAATTTGAGTCCAATTGTGATCTAATTTATTTAGGACTCAATATGTTGTGTATTGGCTTAAATGTTTTGCGATGGTATTTGGTTATTCCAAATTTTTTAATTGCTGATAAGTGATTTTTTGTTCCATATCCAGCATTTTCATCCCAAGAATATTTAATATATTTTTTTGACATTTTCGTAATTAAACGATCTCTTGATACTTTGGCAATTATTGATGCAGCAGATATCTCAGGTATTTTTTCATCACCTTTGATCACATATTTTAAATTATAATTCTTTATTTTTGGTATTTTATTTCCATCAATCAATACTCGAGAAGGTCTTTTATTTAATTTTTTTATTGCTCTTTTCATTGCAAGTAAGCTTGCATTTAAAATATTTAATTTTTCTATTTCTTTTAATGATGCAGATCCAATAGACCAATAAGAATTTTTTTTGATATATTTTTCTAATATTTCTCGACTTTTTTTTGTTAATTTCTTAGAATCTTTAAGCTTTTTTTTATCTAATTTTTTTTTTAAAATAACTGCCGCAGCATATACTGGGCCAACTAGACTTCCTCTGCCTACTTCATCAACTCCAGCTATAATACTTTTCATTTCAAATTTTTAATTTTAATTCATCAATTTTTTTTCTTATTTCTTTTAAGTCAGCCCAAGAATATTTTTTTTGATCTGCTTGTCTAAGCAGGTAAGCGGGGTGAAAAGTTATCATAGCAATATAAGTCTTATTATTAATAATTACTTCTTTCCAAACACCTCTTTCTTTTGATATTTTAATTTTAGATCCGAATAAAGCTTCCATAGCCGTACTGCCCATAAGTATTAAGATTTTTGGATCTATAATAGATACATGCTCTCTTAAAAATTCTGAGTATCTATTTATTTCAGCAGGTTCTGGCTTTCTATTATTTGGAGGCCTATAATTAACGACATTTGTTATATAAATGCTTTCTCTCTTTATATTTATTGAACTTAGCATTTTATTTAGTAATTGACCGGCATCTCCCACAAAAGGTTTTCCAAGATCATCTTCTTTTTGACCTGGACCTTCGCCGACTATCATAACTGAACTATTAAAATCACCATCGCTGAACACAATTTGCTT
>CABYKS010000009.1 GCA_902519625.1 uncultured Pelagibacteraceae bacterium
GATTTAGACAGTGGAAAAGTTAGAGTTGCGGAAAAGATTAATGGAGAATGGGTAACCCATCAACATCTTAAAAAAGCAATCATGTTAAGTTTTAGAATTTATCCAATGGAGAATTTAAATGGTCCTTATAGTAGCTGGTATGACAAAGCTCACTTGCTTAAAGGTAAAACAGCTGGATGGACAAAAAAAGATCATGAAAAAGCAGGTTTTAGGATGGTTCCAAACTCGCCTGTAAGAAAAGGATCTTTTGTTGGCAAAAATGCAGTCCTAATGCCGTGTTATGTTAATATTGGAGCGTACATTGACGAAGGTACAATGATTGACACTTTTGCTAGAGCAGGTAGCTGTAGTCAAATTGGAAAAAATTGTCATATATCTGCTGCAAGTGGAGTTGGAGGAGTATTAGAGCCAGCACAAGCATTACCTACAATTATTGAAGATAATGTTTTTCTAGGTGCAATGTCAGAAGTTGTGGAAGGTGTAATTGTAGGAGAGGGATCTGTAATAAGTATGGGAATGTATATTGGCCAATCAACAAAAATTGTAAATAGAAAAACAGGGGAGATTTCGTATGGAAAAATACCTCCATATTCAGTTGTGGTACCTGGATCTTTGCCTGACAAAAATAATCCTATGGCACCTTCGCTATATTGTGCGGTTATCATTAAACAAGTTGATGAAAAAACAAGGTCTAAAACATCTATTAATGACCTATTAAGAGATTAATAATGAAAATTTTTAATGAGATAAAATTAGCTCAAGAGCTAATAAGATTTCCAACAGTCAAAACTGAAGATAAAGGCATTATGAAATTTTTGTCTAAAAAACTGTCTTCAATTGGTTTTAAATGTATTATTATTAAGTCAAAAGGAACAGGTCCAAAACGTGCTTTAAATTTATATGCAAGATTTGGTAAATCAAAACCTCACATAAACTTTTTAGGACATACGGATGTAGTTGCCAATCTAAATAATTGGAAAATTCAACCATTTAGAGGTGTTGTAAGAAAAGGATATTTAAACGGAAGAGGATCTCAAGACATGAAAGGTGGAATAGCTTGCTTTATAAGTGCGGTTAGCAACTTTATTAAAAATAAAAAATTTAAAGGATCTATTTCAATTATAATTACCGCAGATGAAGAAACAACAGGCCTAGGAGCACCTGCAATTATGAAATACCTAAGAAGAAAAGGTGAAAAAATAGATTTTTCTGTAGTGGGAGAACCATCTTCAAATAAATCAGTTGGAGATGAAATAAGAATTGGAAGACGTGGATCTATGAATGGAATTGTAACTGTATATGGTAAAAGTGGTCACTCTGCATTCGCTGGTTCTTATATCAATCCGTGTACAGCCTTAGCTAAAATAATAGCAAAATTAAAAAGTTTATACTTAGATAATGGTACAAAATTCATGCCTCCATCTAACTTGGAGTTTACAAAAATGAGCGTAGATAATTTATCTGAAAATGTAGTACCTCAAGCGGCTAGTGCAAAATTTAATGTTAGATTTAATTCTAAACATAAATCAGCTTCTCTAAAGAAAAAGCTAAGCAAGATAATTAACATGGTCTCTAAAAAAGAGAAATGTAAAACTAAAATAGAATATAGAGTGAGTGGTGAAGCTTTTTATACTAAACCTAATAAAGAAATTTATATGGTAAAAAAAATTGTTAAAAAAGTTACGGGTAAATCGGCAAAATTAAATTGTAGAGGTGGTACAAGTGATTCTAGATTTTTAGGTTCAATCCCAAGATTAGAGTTAGGATTAAGAAATACATATATCCACATGGTAGATGAGAGATCGCCAATTTCAGATTTGAAAAAATTGACTAAAATATATTATAATATTTTAGAAAATTATTTTTAATGAAAACTGGTTTAATCACTTCTGATACCTACAAAGATCATGATACCGGTCCTGGACATCCCGAACAAATAGCAAGAGTATCTGTGGTTATTGAAAACTTTAAAAAATTAAATAATAAAAATATTTTATGGAAAAAACCAACAATTATTACAGATGAGATTTTAAAAGATACTCATGATAAAGACTACATTGAATTAGTAAAAAATTCTTTTCCTACAAAAGGTTTTTCATCATTAGATGGTGATACTATTATTTCGCCTGGAAGTAAAAAAGCAACATTCGATGCAGCAGGCTCAATTATTACAGCAATAGATGGTGTTGAAAATAAAGAATTCAAAAATGCTTTTTGCTGTGTTCGTCCTCCAGGGCACCATTCATCACAAAATAAAGCGGCTGGTTTCTGTATTCTCAACAACGTCGGAATCGGCTGTCAGTATTTACTTAATAAATATAAATATAAAAAAATTGCTATAGTTGATTTTGATGTACATCATGGAAATGGCACACAAGACATATTTTATAATAATGAAAATGTTTTATTTATCTCAACTCATCAGTATCCTTTTTATCCTGGCACAGGTTCTGAAAAAGAAAAAGGTAAATTTAATAATATTTGCAATATACCATTGCCAGCCGGAACAAATTCAGAGGAATATTTAAATGCTTTTGAATTTGCTTTAAAAAGATTAAAAGAATTTAAACCAGAATTTGTTTTAATTAGTGCAGGATTTGATTCGGATTTCAGAGACCCATTAGCTAGCTTCAAGCTTGAAACTGAAGATTTCTATAATATTACAAAAAGAATATTAGAAACCACGAAGAAATTTTGTAATGGCAAAGTTGTTTCTATTTTAGAAGGTGGATATGATTTACAAGCTCTCCGGGATGATACTAAGAGACATGTTGATGCATTAATAGAATTTAATTGAAAATAAAAAATTTTTGATTAAAGACATTCACATGAAGCTTTATAAAATTAAAAAATCTAACATTGATAAAAATGGACGTGGTCTTTATGCTACTAAGAATATTAAAGCTGGAACTAAAATTATAGAATACGTAGGAAATATTATAACAAAAAAACAAACTGAAGATTCGGATAAATTTGATAATTCAAAACCAATTTACTTGTTTAATTTAAATAAAAGATATGATTTAGATGGAGATGTCTCATGGAATACTGCACGCTTGATCAATCATTCATGCTCAAATAACTGCGAATATGATGGAACTGGTTTAAAAATTTGGGTTGTTTCAAGTAAAGAAATTAAAAAAGGTGAGGAATTAACCTGTGACTACGGCTTCGGATTTGACTCCGATTTTAGGCAATTTCCTTGTGCTTGTAAATCTATTAATTGCTGTGGTTATATCGTTAGAACAGAAAGTCGTTGGAGGATAAGCAAAAAGTTCAAAAAAACATTAAGAATTAATAGATAACTTTTTCAAGGTATAATCCACAAGCTGGTGCTGGCGGTGCACAATTTTTTCTTTTTTTTGACTTAAAAACATTTTCAAATTTTTTAATATTCCATTTATTTTCTGCTAAATATTTTAAACATCCAACCATTGATCTAACTTGGTTTCTTAAAAAAGATTTTGATCTAAATTCAATTTCAATTTTATTATTTACATTTTTTATAGTTATTTTATTAATTTTTTTAATAGGACTTTTAGAGTAGCAATTTGTTGCCCGCATTGTACTAAAGTCGTGTTTCCCTACTAATTTTTGAGCCCCTTTTTTTAATAATTTAATATCTAGTTTCTTTCTTATATGCCATGCTCTTTCATTTTCTATAACAGGTGGAGCTAAACGGTTAATAATAAAATATTTATATACTCTTTCTTTTGCAGAATATCTTGCGTGAAAATTTTTATTTCTTTTAATAATATTAATTATGGAAATTTTTTTTGTGTTTAAAAAAAAATTTAAAGATTTAATCATTTTATCAATATTTTGAATTTTATTTTCAACATCAAAATGAGCTGATTGTCCGTTTGCATGAACTTCACAATCAGTGCGCCCTGCAGAATATAAAATAATTTTTTGCTTCAATAATTTTGATAAGATTGATTGGATTGTTTTTTGAATAGATTTACCCTTTTTTTGTATTTGCCAGCCTATAAAGTGAGTACCAACATACTCAATTAAAATTTGATATCTGTACATTAAGCAATATTAGTGCCTTTTTTAATTTGGGTACCTAGTAAAAATTCATTTATTTGTTGAACTCTTTTGCCTTCTCTTTGAATAGTTAATACTTTTATTGACCCTTTTCCACAGCATACTTCAAAATTTTCACTTACTATATCCCCGGGTTTTCCTGTTGTGCTTGATTTTTCTGCTTTTAATATTTTATATCTTTCTCCATTAAATGAAAAAAAGGCTCCTGGATATGGATAGAGTCCATTGATTTTTCCAATTATTTTTTCTGCATTTTCATTCCAATCAATTTTTCCTTCTATTTTTTGAATTTTTTTTGCATAAGTTGCTTTTGAATGATCTTGGTCTTTAAATTCTATATTGCCATCATAAATATTATCTAAAATATCTAAAATTTTTTCTGAAGCCATTAATGATAATTTTTCAGATAATTCTTCTGAATTCATTTTTTCCGATATATTTATCAAATATTGATTACATATTGGACCTTCATCCAAATTTTCATTTATTTTCATTATGCTAATACCTGTTTCAGAATCAAGATTCATTATTGATCTCTGTATAGGTGCTGCCCCTCTCCATTTTGGGAGTAAAGATGCATGAACATTTATAAATCCATTTTTAGGAATATTTAAAATATTTTTTGGAATAATTTGGCCATAAGAAACTACCAGAACAATATCAGGCTGTAATTTATTTAAATATAACTCTTCCTCAAGATTATTTTTTAAAGATTGAGGAGTTCTTACATCCAGACTTATGTTTTCAGAAAATAAATTTATTGGAGATTTGTTAAACTTTTGACCTCTATTAGATTTTTTTGCTGGTTGTGTGTAAACAACAGAGATTGGATATCCATTTTGATAAAGTGATTTTAAAATAGGAACAGCAAAATTAGATGTGCCCATAAAAACTATTTTTTTGCTCATAACTAAAGTACAACTCTGTCTTCATTGGCTTTCGTTTTAGATAGTTTTTTTTCAATCATTGATCTTTTTAACTTTGAAACATATGTCAAAATTGTAATTCCTTCCAAATGATCAATTTCGTGCTGTATACAAGTTGCTAATAAATTATCACATTTAATATTTTTTTTTTCTCCATTATAGTCTAAGTATTCAACTTCACACATGCTTGGTCGATTTACTTCTATAAATTGATTTGGAACACTTAAACAACCCTCTTCATACTTAGATAAAACTTCATTTTTATTTTTTATTACTGGATTAACAAAATACATGGGATGCTTTTTTTCTCCTTCTTTTGACAAATCCATAACGATAATTCTTTTTGGTACACCTATTTGAATTGCTGCCAAACCAATTCCTTTTGCATCATACATTGTTTCAAGCATATCATCCATTAATCGTCTTTCCTCATTTCCCACTTTTTCGACAGGTAGGGAAACCTGACGCAATATTTTATTAGGTTCTGTTAAAATAGTTTTTACTGTCATAGTTTAATTTTAATATAATTTTTATATTTTTAAAGGAAGAACTTTTAACATTATTTTATTTCTAATAGAGTCCAAATTAAGCTGATTAAGTATAGTAGACATAAAATATAATGTATCTGAGTCTAGATTTTCCAAATTATCTTCACCAATAATTTCAACCAATCTTAACAAAACCATTCCAACCTCATTATTATTTATTAGTAACTGAATATCAGTTGGAATATTGGATTGATCGAAATTAAACATATTTTTATAATTTTTTTTTATCTTTACTCCATCTGAGACTAATGATTCCAATAAAATTAAATCTTTAATTGATACATTATAGTCTTTATTTTTTTTTATTGTTTTAAGTAATTTATTTAAATCTTCTTCTGCTTTTTGAATATCATACTGATCTTCAAAATATTTAAGTAATTTAGATTGGTGAATTATTTTATTATTAACTTTTATATTTTTTTCTTCTAAAGCCGGTATAGTTAAATTATCATTATAAAATGATGAAAAATTTGAAGGTACCTGTTCCTTACTTACTTTTAATAAAACTCTTCTTAATTCTCTAATAAAAGCATTTTCTATATTATCTTTAATGAATGACTCCTTTAATTTATACGATAAATCTAAAATTTGAATTTCATCTTCAGTTAATATTAATCTTTGGTAAAGCAAAGCTCTACCTTCGTGCTTTTTTAAAAGCTTATATGAATCTTTTACATTTAAGAGTTGATTAATGTTAAATTGAAATCTCTTGTACAACTCAAATAATTCCTTTTCTTCATAATTTTGTTCATGTGTTGCCTTTTCAATCAAAGAAATTTTTTCATCATTTTCTAGATTTATCTCATTTATATTTTCTAGCAAATTTGATGAGGATAAATATCTCCAAATAAATTTTGGACTATTTTCTTTAGGCTGATATATAAAATTATTGTTTGTTCTATGGGATAAATGAAAGTTTAATATATTTTTATCTGAGATATTTTCATCAGCTTTCTCGGTATATTCCATTAAAAAATTGAATTTATCTTCATAAAAATCATCTTTAAAACCAGACTCTTTATTTAAATCATAAAGAAGTTGTGCCTCTTCTCTTTTTTCTTGATCAATTAAGCAATAAATTTGAAATTTGTTAATATAGTCATCACTAAAATATTTTATTTCGTCAAAAATTTTACAAGCATTTTTTAAATCAGAATTTTCAATGTAATCATTAATATAGAATTTAATTAATTTAGAATTATAAATATTTTTTTCATTTTTTATTAAATATAATTTAATTAAATTTTTATCATTATTTTTTATTAGATATTTTATTTTAAAATCCACAAAATCTTCTTCGGTAATATTATCTTTTGGAAAATATGAATTGGTTAATAAAGCAATATCTAAAATTTCTTTAGAATCTATGGAAAGATTCATTTTATTTATTTTATTTAAAATTAATTTTATTTCATTTCCATTAGAGTTAGACCACATATCAATACTTAGCCCATGATCTTCAGGATCATACAAACCTACAATACTAATTTTATTTTCTCCCAAAATATTGCTATCGATTAAATTTATTGTGTTATTTGGGTCAGTATTCACTGAATCATTTTCTGTTTCACCAGATTCATCATTTTCAGTAATAACGATTGAAGAATTTTGTTCAATTTTCTTTTCTAATTTCCAAATATCAATTGGCTCATCCTCAGCTTTTAAATTTAAAGAAAATGATAAAATTAAAATAGTAAAAATTGATAAATATTTTTTATTTAACAACTTTAAATTTTTCATTTGGAATGATTTTTTCAATTTTTTTAATAGGTGACGGAAAATCAATTCGATCAATTAAAATCAATGAAATAATTAATACTATCAATACCAATATTATTTTAATTAATATTCCAAAAATTCCTTTTGAACTTCCTATTCTTGTTTTTTTTTCAAATTGCATATACTGTTAAGTATTTTCAAAATAAGACATATTTGTGGTTTTTCAATAAAGAATTATGAATTTAAATAAAAATATAGTTTTGCTAGGCATGATGGGATCTGGAAAATCTACAATTGGCTTCCTTTTGTCTAAAAATATAAATTGTAGTTTTTTAGATGTAGATAAATTTATTGAAAAAGAAACAAATCTTAAAATTCATGATATTTTTCAAAAAAAAGGTGAAAATTACTTTAGAGATATAGAAGAAAAAATAACTTTGAAACTTCTAAAAAGTAAAGGGAAAGTTATAGCTTTAGGGGGTGGAGGATTTCTTAATAATAACATTAGAAAAGAAATTCTTAAGAATCATATCTCATTTTGGTTAAACTGGAAAAATTCAACACTAATAAATCGAATTTTAAAAAGCAAAAAAAGACCTATAGCTTTTAATTCTAATGAAAATGATCTTAAAAAACTGATTGGTGAAAGATCAAATATTTATGCTGAAGCTAAATTTAAGATAAATTGTGAAACATTAACAAAAAATATGATAGTTAAAAATATAATAAAATTATATGAAAAAAATTAAACTTAACGTAAAAACTAAATCTAAAACATATCCTATAATAATTGGTAAAAATGTTATTACTCAAATTTCCAGTATATTAAAGTCAAATAATATAAATTTTGAAAAAACTCTAATAATCGTTGATACAAAAATACCAAAAAAAAAATTAAATATTTTAAAAAAAAAAATTTTTTCAAAAAAAATTATACTTTTTTTTAATGCAAGTGAAAAAAATAAGAATTTAAAAAGTGTAAATTTAATTTTGAATAAACTTTTTAAGTTTAATTTTAACAGAAATGATTGCATTATATCTTTTGGTGGAGGCATTGTTGGTGATGTATCTGGTTTTGCGGCCAGTATTTTTAAAAGGGGATTAAAATTCGTTAATATCCCTACAACACTTTTATCACAAGTAGATTCTTCAATAGGAGGGAAAACAGGAGTTAATAATAAATATGGAAAAAATTTAATTGGTTCATTTACACAGCCCGATTTAGTTGTATCTGATGTAAGTATTTTAAATTCTCTTCCAAAAAGAGAAATAATTTGTGGATACGGCGAAATTTTAAAACATTCAATAATTAGTGATAAAAAAAAATTTAACTATTTGAAAAAAAATTGTTTTAAAATATTGAATCTTAAATCTCCATTTATTGAAAAAGCAATTGCAGATAGCTGCATGATTAAAAGAAAGATTGTTCAAAAAGATGAGAAAGAAAAAAATTTAAGAAAAATTTTAAATTTAGGTCACACATTTGCTCATGCATATGAAGCTACTCTTACTTACTCAAAAAAACTTAATCATGGAGAAGCAGTTATTTTGGGAATTGTAAGTGCGGCAAAATTTAGTTTTATTAATAATATTTTAATAAAAAAAGATTTTGAAAAGATTATAAATCATATAAATAATTTAAAAATACCAACAAATTTAAATTTTTATTTTAAAAAAAAAGATATTAACTCAATTATTAAATATATGAAATCAGACAAAAAAAATAATTCTTCTCAGATAAATCTAATCCTGATTAAGAAAATAGGAAAAACTATTCTAGATTTGAGATATGATCAATCTAAAATTAAAAAATTTTTAATTAATGAATTAATTTATTAATATTTGTATTGAGTGTATGTTTTTTTTTAATTCTTCTTCTAAAATTTTATAAATTTCTTTTGTTGATTGGATTTTATTTTTTTTTTTCATGTCGCTTGAAGTAATTATCAGTTTTATATGGAATTTATTTTTATCATGTGAACTGTGATTTTTGTGTAAAAAAGTTTTATCTTCTACTTCTATATTGTCACAGACGATATTTTTAATTAATTTATTTTTTACTATTTCTCTTAGTTGATTTATATTCATAATTTATAATAATATATATAATGAAAAATATTTGTGATTGGAACAACTGTTTAGAAGAGGGGTCTTATAAAGCTCCAATTGAAAAAGATAATAGTAAAAAATATAGAATGCTGTGTTTAAATCATGTTAAAGAATTCAATAAAAATTGGAATTATTTTGAAGGAATGAATGACGATCAAATTTATGAATTTTTAAAGTCGGATATGATTTGGCATAAACCAACTCAAAGCTTTAATTCATCTGATAATTTTTTTAAGATCCTATGGAATAATGCTCTAAAGGATGAATTAAATAAATATAAAATTAATGGTCAATTTGATCACATGAATCAATTTAAATTTAATAATAATGATGTAAAAGCATTTAGTATTCTTGGAGTTTCTGTTGGAATTAAATGGGAAAGAATACAGGAGAAATTTAAAAAACTTGTCAAAAAATTTCATCCTGATATGAATGCAGGAAATAAAAAATACGAAGATAAACTAAAGGTTATCACTTTAGCTTATACTCAGTTAAAAAATACATATAGATCAAAAATTGACTACTAATTTAAATACAGAACCAGATATAAAAATTTCAGTTAATCAAACTTTTGGTTTTGAGAGCGATATGGAAGTAGACGCTTTCTCAAAAAAAAATGAATATGTTCCTGATATAGATAAAAATTACAAATTTGACAGGGATACTACGCTAGCAATTTTGTCTGGATTTTCATTTAATAAAAGATGTTTAGTTTCTGGGTATCATGGAACGGGAAAGTCTACACATATAGAGCAAGTCGCAGCTAGATTAAATTGGCCATGTATAAGAGTCAATCTTGATAGCCATGTTAGTAGAATTGACCTTATTGGAAAAGACGCAATTGTAATAAAAGATGGAAAACAAATAACGGAATTCAAAGAAGGAATATTGCCTTGGTCTATACAAAATCCGGTAGCATTAGTATTTGATGAGTATGATGCAGGAAGACCTGACGTTATGTTTGTTATTCAAAGGGTTCTAGAGGCAGAAGGAAATTTTACTTTACTGGATAAAAATAAAGTAATTAAACAAAATAAATATTTTAGACTTTTTGCAACTTCAAATACAGTTGGCCTTGGAGACACAACTGGACTATATCATGGAACTCAACAAATAAACCAAGGCCAAATGGATAGATGGAATATTGTTACAACTTTAAATTACTTGGCGATGGAAAAAGAAATGGATATAATTTTAGGAAAAAATAAAAATTTAAATAATTCAAAAGGAAAAGAAAAAGTTTCTAATATGATAAAAGTTGCAACATTGACTAGAAAAGGATTTATGGGAGGAGATATATCAACCGTAATGAGTCCAAGAACAGTTCTTCACTGGGCAGAAAATTCTGAAATATTTAAAGATACAGGATATGCGTTTAGAGTTACTTTTTTAAACAAATGTGATGAAGTTGAAAAAAATACTATTGCTGAATATTATCAAAGATGTTTCGGAGAAGATTTGCCAGAATCTTTGGTAAATAGTCAGAAATAATGAATAAAGAAGATAATTTAAAAGAAAAATTTAAACAAGCTCTAATTTCAACAGTAAAAGTAATTTCTGATGACTATAAATTAGAAAAAGAAGAAAATAAAAATTTAAGTTCAAAAAAATATAATTTCTTTGAACTTGATAATCTTAATACTAGACAAGATTATATAAAACTAAGAGCTGAGACAGATTCTGAGGCTTTAAAAAGAAAATTTTCAAACATAAAAACTTATCAAAGAAATCTTCCAAAAAATTCATCTTGTAAGTTGCTTTATGATATATCTGAAAAAATAAGATATGAGATTCTTGGCACAAAAATGTTAAAGGGAATTTCTAAAAATCTAAGAGACAATTATTCTAATAAAATCTTGCTTAAAAGAAAAGATCAACTTAAAACAAAAGATGATGTGCCAATAGCGGAAGCCTTTGAACTTTATATGCTTAAAAACTTCTTAAATATTAAACTAAATTCAATGTCTGAAAAAATTTTAAGTTACTGGGAAAAAGATTTTAAATTATCTTTTGAAAAGCATATAAATTACTTAAACAAAAATATTGAGAATCAAGAGAATTTTAATTCAAAATTGTCAGAAATTTTACAAGAAATGGAAATTTTTGATTCAGAAGATGATGATAAAAAAGAAAAAAAAGATGAAAATGAAAATTTAAATAATGACAATAATGATCAAGAAAATCAAAATCAAGCAAAGGACGAACAAGAAAAAAGGCAAGAAGAAGAAAATCAAAATGGAATTGATGGGGATTACGATTTAAATGATTCCATTATGGATGAACAATTAGTTGATACAGATTCTAATAAACAAAGTAATGAAAAAATTATTCAAAAAATGAATACAGGTATTGGAGACAAAGAATATCATATTTATACAAACCAGTTTGATGAAATAGCCAAAGCTGAAACACTTGAAACCAATGAGGAAATATCAAAGCTGAGAAAAAGTTTAGATCAACAACTTACAAGTTTTCAGGATTTAATTACAAAATTAGCCAATAAACTTCAAAGGCAATTGCTTGCTAAGCAAAATAGAGCATGGGAGTTTGATTTGGAAGAAGGTTTATTAGATAGTTCAAAATTAACTAGAATAATAATTGATCCACAAAATTCATTATCTTTCAAAAAAGAAAAAGATTTAGAATTTAAAGATACAGTAGTTACAATTCTAATTGACAATTCAGGGTCTATGAGAGGAAGGCCAATAACTATTGCTGCTATTTGTGGAGATATTTTATCTAGAACTTTAGAAAGATGTTCTGTCAAAGTGGAAATATTAGGATTTACTACAAAAAATTGGAAGGGTGGAAAAAGCAGGGAAGAATGGAATAAAAATAACAAACCAAAAAATCCTGGAAGACTCAATGACTTAAGGCATATAATTTATAAAAGTGCTGATACACATTGGAGACAATCTAAAAAAAATCTAGGTCTCATGCTTAAAGAAGGTTTGCTAAAAGAAAATATTGATGGTGAAGCAATATCTTGGGCTTTTAACCGCTTAAAAAAAAGAAAAGAAGAAAGAAAAATATTAATGGTTATTTCTGATGGTGCTCCAGTTGATGACTCAACCCTTTCAGTAAATTCTGGTGATTTTTTAGAAAAACATCTTAAAAAAATTGTAAAAAATATTGAAAATAAAAGTGATATTGAAATTTTAGCAATTGGGATAGGCCATGATGTTTCAAGATACTACAAAAAGGCAATTAAAATTACTGATGTCCAAGAACTAGGTGATGTTATGATAGAGCAATTAAGTGGTTTATTTGAAAATAAAAAAAAACTTCATTAAATTAGTTTTAAATTGTCATTATACCATTTTATTGTCACTTCTGCACCACCAGTCTCTGTTGAATTAGAGAAGTTTATATTTGCATAATTCTTCTCTAAAAGTGTTTTACCAATAAAAGTTCCAAGACCTAAACCATATTTTGAAATATTTGCCTGATCAGTTGTTCGTATGTAAGGTTCTCCTAGTCTATGTTTATCTATTAAATCTTTTGGAAAACCTGGCCCATCATCTCTTATAATTATAATTGTCGATTTTACATCACTAATTAAAAATATATCTATTTTATTTTTACTAAATTTATTTGCATTGCCTATAAAATTACGAAGACCATACATAATCTCTATAGATTTGTTAGTATTTATAGGGTTTTTATATCTTTCTAAATTTATAATAAATTCTTTTTTGCTGATTTCTTGGTAAGACCTAACTATTTCATTTATATAATCATTTAATGAAACATTAACATTAAAAAATTCATCTTTAATATTGGGGTTTAATGATAATTTTTTAAGTATTTCTCTACACCTAATACTTTGACTTAACAGCAAATCTAAATCTTTGCTAATTTTATTGTCACTTCCAATTTCTTTTTTTAACTCTTTTACTGTTAATAAAATAGTGGAAAGAGGAGTCCCAAGTGAATGAGCAGATGCAGCTGCTTGTGCACCTAAAGAAAGAAGTTCACTTTCTCTTGACATCAATTCTTGAATTTTTTCATATGCTTTTTTTCTAATTCTACTTTCTTCTCCAAATTTATAACCAAAATATACTAAAAAAAATAAACCTATTATTATTGATACTGGTATTGCATATAAATAATAATCTGGGGCATGAAAGTGAAGTTCGCCAGGATGGGGTAAATCATAATAGAAAAAAGTCAAAAATGACAAAATAATTGTTATTATTGTTACTACAATTAATGAACTATATAAATGTAAATACTGAGAAGAAAATACTGCTGGTATTATAATTAAAAATATAAATGGATTAGTTATTCCTCCAGTAAAAAAAAACAGTATACCTAGCTGAAATATATCAAATAATAAATAAATTGTTGAAGTAAAATTATTAAGTTGATTTTCTTTTATTCTGAATTGTAAATAAAAATTAGTTAAAATACTGATAAATAATATTGAAATACAAATAAAATAATTAAATTTATATTGTAATAAAAACTGAACTATTAAAATAGCGCTTAATTGACCTAAGTAAGCAATCCATCTTAAATTAACATAAGTGGATTTATTTAATGAATATAAATTTGAAGTTCTTATAAACTCCATTACTAGACATCTAAGTTTGATACATTAATTGCATTTTCTACAATAAAATCTTTTCTTAAGGCAACATCATTGCCCATAAGTGTATGAATTAGTCCATAGTCTTTTTTTAAATCTTTTGAATACCTAACCTGTAACAAGTTTCTGGTTTCAGGATTCAAAGTAGTACTCCATAACTCTTCTGGATTCATTTCTCCCAATCCTTTGAATCTTTGAATACTAATTTTAGATTTTTCTTCTTGTAATTTTTTTTCAAAATCTTTTGATCCTTTTTTGATCTTTTTAAATTCTTTTGAATTTTTTATAATATAATTTTCCAGTTCTTTTTCGTCTTTAATATAAATTCCTTTAGATCCTTTATTAATTTTAAATAGAGGTGGTTGAGCAAGGTAAATATTTCCATTTTCTATTAATTTATTAAATGGTTTATTATTAAAGAAAGTCAAAAGTAAAGCTCTGATATGTGACCCATCAACATCGGCATCAGTCATAATAATTATCTTTCCGTATCTTAAATCTTTTATATCTATATCTTCATTTTTTGGATCTAGACCAAGTGCATTTATTAAAGTAACTATTTCGTTAGAAGAAATTAATTTTGCCAAAGTTTTTGTTCTAATTTCATTTCCATTACTATTAATATTTTTTTTTGCTCCATTGACACTTGTATATGTATTTAAAATTTTTCCCCTAAGTGGAAGTACTGCTTGATACTCTCTATTTCTACCTTGTTTTGCTGATCCACCGGCTGAATCTCCCTCTACAATAAACAATTCTGTCCCTTCCTGCTTAGAATTTTGGCAATCCGCCAATTTTCCTGGTAATCCAGTCAATTCTAGAGCTCCTTTTCTTCTAACGTTTTCCCTTGCTTTTTTTGCTACATCTCTTGCCAGTGCAGCTTGTACAATTTTAGATAAAATAATTTTTGCAATTGAAGGATTTTGATCAAACCAAACAGATAATTTTTCATTTACAAAAGTTTCAACAATGTTTCTTACTTCGGAAGAAACTAATTTGTCTTTCGTTTGAGATGAAAATTTTGGATCTGGAATTTTTATTGACAATACACAAGTTAAGCCTTCTTTTATATCGTCCCCTGAAATAGAAAGTTTATTTTTTTTTAGTAAATTTTGTTCTGCGGCATATTTATTAATTACTCTTGTCAATGCACTTCTAAATCCTAGCAAGTGAGTTCCACCATCTTTTTGATATATATTATTTGTATAAGGATAAATATCTTCTGAATATCCTGCATTCCATTTTAAAGAACATTCGATTTCTAAATTTGCTTTTTTTCCCTCCATAAAAATTGGTTTTTTAAATAAATCATTATCATTTTTATTTTTTAACTTTGATCTTTCTTTATCTAAAAAATCTACAAACTCTAGAATTCCACCTTCATATTTAAATTCTATATTTTTTACTTTTTTTAATGTTAAGTCATTAATTGAAATTTTTATTCCTTTGTTTAAGAATGCAAGTTCTCTCATTCTTTTTTGGATTATATTAAAACTAAATTTTACAGCAGAAAAAATTTTTTTGGATGGCAAAAACTTAATTTGTGTTCCATTATTTTTAGATTTACCTATTAACTTTAAAGGTTTAATTGATTCTCCATTTTTAAATTCAATAAAATATTTATTTCCGTCTCTTTCTATAGTAAGTTCTAATTTTTCTGAAAGCGCATTTACTACTGATACACCAACACCATGCAAACCACCTGAAACTTTATAAGAATCGTGATCAAATTTTCCTCCAGCATGCAATTGGGTCATTATCACCTCTGCTGCTGATTTTTTTTCTCCCTTATGGAGATCAATAGGAATTCCTCTTCCGTCATCATTAACAGTAATACTTCCATCTGAATTAATACTTACATTTATATTTTTACAATAACCTGCCAATGCTTCATCGATAGAGTTGTCTACAACTTCATAAACCATATGATGTAAGCCAGTTCCATCATCAGTATCTCCAATATACATTCCTGGTCTTTTACGAACAGCCTCCAGGCCTTTAAGTACTTTTATTGAGTCTGCTTGATAATTAGAGTTTTTTGTCATATTTTTTTATTTTTCGGAAAAATTTATTATAGCATTTTTTCTATGATAATTAAAATCTATCCAACTTAAGTGGCTAAATTTATCTTGGTATTTAATAATTATAAGATCATTTTATTTTTTTTTTGCTACTTTTGTAATTTTAGTTAAACAATAGGTTTTTTGGTCAAAAAATTTGGCGGAGAGAGTGGGATTCGAACCCACGGTACCTTTGACAGTACACACACTTTCCAAGCGTGCGCCTTAAACCGCTCGGCCACCTCTCCTTAAATATTCATTGTCAGATAAGGAAATTCCTTATATTTAGTATATTTTTTAAACCAGAAAGACAAATACCTTTCTGCTAAATAAGCATATAATCTCGTCGTATCATATCCTTCTAATTTATTGAAACCAAATTTCTTTTCACATTTTTCTAACCAAGGAAACAATGTATCAAACCATTTTTTTGCAATATGTGGCTTAGAAATAAACATTATATGCGGATTAAAATAATTTTTATTATTTACGTATTCCTTAAATTGATTCCTATCTTCTAAATTTAGTAAATCACAAGCTATTTCTAAATTTTTATAACCATGATGCATATCAAAATGTAGAGAAATCGTATGTTTACTCACATCAAAAAAAATTGAAGGATTTTTAATTAAATTTCTCCATCCCCTTTTAATTAATTTCATTTTTTTTACACCGAATAAACTAATAGGTTCACAAATTATTGTTTCAAAATTATTATATTCTTCGTTTAATTCAGTTAGTAAATGCTCTTTAAAATTTTTTTTATTCACATTAGCACCCTTTGAATTAGGTTTAATCCAAAATCTTCTTTTTTGACAAAATCCAATCCATTGATTTTTACAAACATTCAATTTATTTTTCCAAATCCAATAATGAAATGTTAATTCTGAATAATTTTTTTCTTTATAAAAAATATTGTCCAGAGTATTTGAAGAAATATATCTATCACTAAAATTTTCTTTACCAACTGCACCAAGATAGTATGGAGTTTCTTCTAAAAAAGATATTTTTTTATTTGTTACACAGTACATGTCTATATTGCTCATAAATAATTTAATTTTCTTTTAAAATTTTTTATTTGTCTATTAATAAATCTCTTTATAAAATTAAATCTTTTATCTCTTTTTGCTAAAATTGGAAATTTATCTAAATGGTTCCATAATCTTTTGTTTTGATATTCGGCCCATTCACACTCTGAAGCTGAAAGTGAAAAAATATTATTTTTTTTACAGATTATTGAAAATATACTTTGATCATGCCTATGTTCCTTAAAATTTTTATGATTATCAATTTTAGATTTATTATCACTAATAATATCATCTACTCCGGATAAACTAAGCCATTCGGATAATATTTTTTCTCCAAAATCATTTTTTTTTATGAAAAAACACCCAGACCATATCTGTTGAGAATTTACGATTTTCAAATCTTTTACAACACCCATATAATTTAATGTTTCAGCTTTTGTATATTCATACTCAAAATATTCCTGAAATTTGTAATTTTCATATTGCTTATACCAGTCAGGTATCCTGTATTGAAATACCAATGCATTTTCTCTTTTACAAAGTTCAACATAATCTTTTAATCTATTAATACCTTTATAATTAAAATGACAACCAATGTCAGAATATTGTAATATTGCTTCATTAGGTAATTCATCAAAATATTTTTTAATTATATAAGGTTTCCAGCAAGCATAGCCATATAAACGCATTTTTTTTATTGGATAGTCAAAACTTTTTATTCTTAATTTTATTTTTTCAGGTAGATCCTTAGATCCATAAACTTTTATATTTTCGTAAAAATTAAGCAACTTTGCTTGATTTTTAAAACTATTTACACTTAAATTTAAGTCTGGACTAGCAAATGAACAAAGATAAATTTTAGACATATATTAGTAAAATAATAATATATATAAATAAATAATCACTTTAAATTTTTAAATGTAGTGTATGAAAAATAAGATTATAAAAAAGATTTCGGGTTTATTTGGTTACAAATTGGTCGAAAAAGATTATATAAAAAATATAAGGACTTTATCAACAAATTCTTCTCTCAATATTAAAAATTTTTTGGAAAATCTTTGCAGGAAGAAGCAATTAAATAGTTTAATACAAATTGGAGCAAATGATGGAAAAAGATTTGATGAATTAAATTATTTTATTAAAAAATATAAAATCAAAAGTGTTTTGGTAGAACCAATAGATATATACTTTAACGAATTAAAGAACAACTATTCAAATCTTGAATATGTTAAAATTGAAAATTCAGCAATAAGTGTTGATAACGAGATTGCTTATCTTTTTGCTGTAAATGATGAATATATAAAAAAGTATGATGAACATGTTAAAGGATTAAGTTCATTTGATATTAAACACTTAATAAAACATGGTGTAAAAAAAAAACATATAGAAAAAAAAAAAATTACATCTCAAACAATATTAAGCTTGATTGACAAATATAATATAAAAGAATTAGACTTATTGTATGTAGACACAGAAGGTTATGATGGAAAAATAGTTTATGAATTTGTAGTTAAAACGAAGTTAAAACCAATTATAATTTTTGAATATATTCATATTGAAAACAAATTTTTTAGTAAATTGATTAATTTACTGAACGAAGAAAAATTTAAATTTTTTTCGATAAATGAAAACTTAATTTGTTATCCACCTAATAAAGATTTTTTATTAGAATATTAAATTATCCATTCATTAAATTTTTCCAAATTACCGGTTATATAATCTGGAAAACTATCATCAATTTCTATCTTTTTAAAATGTTCATTCTTGCCAATTAAATTTTTTCCTTTTTCTATTGAATCCTCAATTTGTTTTACCGAAAGGTATTTGTCATCAATTTTACTTTTTGTAAAATAAGGGTCATTTGTTTCGGCCATATTTTTGTATTTATAAAGTAATTCAGAAGGTTGTTTAAGGTTACAAAAATGCCAACCTCCATTTTCTATAATATTATTTAATTGAAGTTTATCTATTCTCCAAAACGGCCTTTTTTTGAATTTTAGCTCTCTAAGCCACTGAGGAGATTTTAAATACTTTTTATAGGTAATTCTTGATCCATACCAATGAGGAAGTGTTACATTGTGCATATTTAATTTATAATAAAAACTTAATTGCTTAAAAACAGCATATTTTTTATTACCCATAATATTTTTAATTTTATTATTTTCTAAATTAGGTATTTCATCAATATCAGAGATTATTATTAAATCATAAGGATCGGCTTCTTTTATTCCTAAGCTTATACAATTTCTTTGAAAATTCTCTCTTGTCCAAGGATTTTTTCCCTCCGGCATATTTTGTATAGGAATATAAATAATTTTATCTTTGAAATTTTTGAATTTATTAATATCAAATTTCAAATCTTTATGATTATTTTGCCAAGTCCTATTTGACTCAACAATTACAAATTTATCAACATACCTGTCTAATATATTAAATCTAAGATCTAGAATTAAATCTTCGTCCCAATACATGAAACAATCATATATTTTCATTATTTATCCTTATTTATTTTTAATACTCCAATGAATGCTTCTTGTGGTATTTCAACTCTACCAAATTGTTTAGATCTTACTTTTCCTTTTTTTTGTTTATCTAATAATTTTCTTTTTCTATCTCTAGCGCCACCACCATGTATTTTTGTTAAAACATCTTTTTTAAAACCCTTAATTGTTTCTCTAGCAATTATTTTGCCACCAATTGCTGCCTGAACTGGTATCATAAAATTATGTCTCGGAATTAAATCCTTAAGTTTTTCACAGACTTCTCTTCCTATTGATTGGGCAAAATTTTTATGTACCATCATTGAAAGAGCATCAACCGGTTCCGTATTAACCAAAATCCCGAGTTTTACTAAATCACCTTCTCTATGTTCTATTATTTCATAATCAAAACTTGCATAACCGCTAGTCATTGATTTTATTCTATCATTAAAATCAAAAACAACTTCGTTTAATGGTAATTCATAATTCAAAACAGCTCTATTTCCAGAATAAGATAAGTTGGTTTGTATACCTCTCTTTTCTTGACACATTTTAATTATAGAACCTAAATACTCATCTGGAGTTATGATAGTAGCTTTAATCCATGGCTCTTCAATAAAATCTATTAGGGTTGGGTCTGGTAAATTAGTAGGATTTTGAAGTTCGATTATATTTCCATTATTTAAGTGAACTTTATAAACAACTCCTGGAGTTGTAGTGAGCAGATTTATATCAAATTCTCTTTCTAATCTCTCGGTAATAATTTCTAAATGTAGTAAGCCCAGAAAACCACATCTAAATCCTAAACCAAGAGCGGAAGATGATTCTGCTTCATAAGAAAAACTAGAGTCATTTAGCTGTAACTTTGCTAAACCATCTTTTAATTTTTGATATTCAGAACTATCTACTGGAAATAAGCCACAAAAAACAACAGGTTTGCTGGGTTTAAATCCAGGTAATGCTTCTTTTAAAGGTCTGCTCGCATCACAAATTGTGTCTCCAACTTTTGTCTCTGATAAATTTTTTATGCCAGTAATTATAAATCCAATTTCTCCTGATTTAAGCTCATTAATATCTTTTGGTTTAGGTGTAAATATTCCAACTTTTTCTACTACATATTCTTCGTTGTTTGACATCATTTTTATTTTCATGTTTTTTGATAACTGTCCATCTATCACTCTAACTAATATTACTACTCCTAAATAAGAGTCGTACCAGCTATCAACTAATAAGCATTTTAAATCATTATCTTTTAAACCTTTGGGGCATGGTAAATTTTTAACTATCTGTTCTAAAATTTCATCTATACCTTCTCCAGTTTTACCAGAGCATGAAACTGCATTGCTTGTATCAATACCTATTACATCTTCTATTTGTTTTTTGGTTTTTTCAATATCTGAAGCTGGTAAATCAATTTTATTTAATATAGGAATTATTTCGTGATTAATATCTAATGCTTGATAAACATTTGCTAGTGTTTGCGCTTCTACTCCCTGAGTACTATCAACAATTAAAATTGAACCTTCACAAGCATATAATGATCTACTAACTTCATAACTAAAATCTACATGCCCAGGGGTATCAATAATATTTAAAATATAATTTTTTCCATCTTTTGATTTATAATTAAGTTTCACAGTTTGAGCTTTAATTGTTATTCCTCTTTCTCTTTCTATGTCCATAGAGTCTAAAACCTGAGCTTTCATTTCTCTCTCTGTAAGTCCACCACATTTATGAATTATCCTATCTGCTATTGTAGATTTACCATGATCAATATGAGCAATAATTGCAAAATTTCTAATGTTATCAATTGCAGACATGATTACGATCTTATTTTCGCACCAGATTTTGACTCTACAGTAGAAATTATAAGTTTGTTAATTTTTTCTAAATCTTCATCTTTTAAAGTTTTTTCTGATGATTGAATTGTAACATTTAAAGCAATTGATTTTTTATCACTAGGAATATTTTCTCCTTCATAAACATCGAAAACTTTGACTGATCTAATTAAATTTTTGTCCACTTCAGAAATTATATTAATTAAATCTTGAACTTTAAAATTTTTATCAATTACAAAAGCAAAATCTCTTTCTGATTTTTGATAATCAGAATATTGATATTGGATTTTTTGATCTTTTAATTTTTTACTTGTTTCTTTTATATTATCTAAATAAATTTCAATACACACTAAAGCTTCAGTTTTAATATCAATTTTCTTTAAAATATTTGGATGTATTTCGCCAAAATATACAACTGGATTATTTTCATTTTTATTTAAATAAATACTACCTGATTTGCCGGGATGATAATAACTTGGTGCTTTATCACTAATATAAATTTTATTTTGATCAAAACCTGCCTCAACCAAACTTTGAATTGCATCTCTTTTTGCATCAAAAACATCAACTAATCTCTCTTTTTCTATCCAATTATGTCTCGATACTTTTCCAGATCTTAAACCAGCTAAAACTATTTTTTGTTGACCAGGTTTATTTCCATTAAATATTGGCCCAATCTCAAAAAGTGAAATATCTTTAAAACCTCTATCTAAATTTTTTTTTAAATAAATTATCAAGTTAGAAAAAATTGAACTTCTTAAAACATTTAAATCGGAACTTATTGGATTTACAATTTTTACTTCATTCATATCTTCTTTAAATAATTGATTAATTTTTGAGTCTGTAAAAGACCAGGTTACAGTCTCTAAATATCCTTTAGAAGCAACAGAACGTTGCAAAAAATGAAATAATTTTTGTTGTTTATTAAGCGTAGGTTTGTCCCTAACTTTCTCTGGTAATTCTGTTTTTATTTGATCATATCCCTTAATTCTCGCTATTTCTTCTACTATATCAATTGGCTGCAAGATATCTGGCCTCCATGAAGGAACTGTTAGATTTAAATCATTATTTTTTTTTTTAATTACAAATCCTAAATTGGTTAAGATTTTCATTATTTCTTTTTCAGCAACTTTAAATCCTGTAATACTTTGAAAAAAAGTTATTGAGAATTTAATTTGTATTTTTTTAAAAGTTTCAGTTTTTTGGACATCTGGTTTGCTTATTTCACCACCACATATTTTTTGTATTAATATAGCTGCTTTAACCAAGCCTTCTTCTATTGATTCTGGGTCAATTCCTCTCTCAAATCTAAATTTTGCATCAGTATCTATATTTAATAATTTAGAAGTTTTTCTTATAGACTTTGGATAAAAATATGCTGACTCTAATAAAATGTTTTTTGTATCTAGCTCAGTTCCAGATCTAGTTCCCCCAATTATTCCTCCAAGTCCCAGAACACCAGATTTATCTGAAATAACACACATGTTGTCTTGAAGTATATACTTCTTGTTATCTAAAGCTTCGAAACTTTCACCTTTTTTAGAATTTCTAACAATAATACCCTCTTTAATTTTATCTGCATCATAGGCATGCAAAGGTCTATTTAAATCAAACATTATATAATTTGTTACATCAACTATTGCTGAGATTGGTTTTTGGCCTAATGCTATTATCTTATCTTTTAACCATTTGGGACTTTCAGTATTTTTAATTCCTTTAATTAAGCAACTACCAAATGTTGAACATCCCTGATTTTTTTCTTTAATAATTTTTACTCTAATTTTTTCAGATCCCTTAAATTTTATTTTACTCTCATCAAATTTTTTAAGTTTTCCAGCACCTGCTGCTGACAAATCTCTAGCCACTCCTCTTACTCCAAGACAATCTGCTCTATTTGGCGTAATCGAAAGATCAATTACTTTTTGTTTATTATTTTTAAAAAATTTTTTTCCTATCTGGTTATTATATTTTTTTGAAGGTAATTCAGTTATTCCCTCGCTTTCATCTGATAATTTTAATTCAGATTCTGAGCAAAGCATTCCATATGAGGTTACTCCTCTAATTTTACTTATTGATAATTTCATTTGATTTTTAGGTATTACTGCCCCTGGTGGAGCATACACAGTTATTAGATCTTTTTTTGCATTTGGTGCTCCACAAACTACTTTTACTATTTTGTTTTTACCTATATCAACATTACAAACACTTAATCTATCAGCATTTGGGTGCTGCTCTGTATTTAAAATTTTAGCAACAACAAATTCATCTTGTTCAGATGATTGACTTTCAAAGCTTTCCACTTCAAGACCAACATTTGTTAATTTATCAATTATTTTTTCTTCATTGTATTTTGTATCTAAGTGTTCCTTTAACCAATTAATCGTAAATTTCATCTACTCAACCCTCTATAGCTTGAAGGTACATCTAAAGGGTCAAACCCGAAATGATTTAACCATCTATAATCTGACTCAAAAAATGCTCTTAAGTCATTAATACCATATTTGAGCATTGCCAATCTATCTATGCCTATACCAAAAGCGTATCCTTGAAACTTTGATGGATCTACTTTAACATTTTTAAGTACATTTGGATGAACCATACCACACCCTAAAATCTCTAACCATTTATCACCTTCTCCTATAATTATTTTACCATCCTTTAATTCATAACCAATATCTACTTCGGCAGATGGCTCTGTGAAAGGAAAATGACTAGGTCTAAATCTCATTTTAATTTTATCAACCTCAAAAAATTCTTTAATAAAATAATTTAAACATCCTTTTAGATGTCCCATGTTTATATTTTTATCAATATGAAGGCCTTCTACTTGATGAAACATTGGTGCATGCGTTTGATCACTATCAGATCTATAAGTTCTTCCTGGTGCAATAATTTTAAATGGAGGTTTTCCACTTAACATTGTTCTAACTTGTACAGGAGATGTATGTGTCCTAAGTAAAAATTCTTTTCTGTTATCCAAATAGAATGTGTCATGCATATCTCTTGCTGGGTGATTTTCAGGTGTATTCAAAGCAGTGAAATTATTGTATTCATTTTCAACATCTGGTCCTTCCTGAACACTAAATCCCACTTCAGAAAATATTGAAGATATTTCATCTATTACTTGAGACACTGGATGAATTTTACCTCTATTAAAACTTCTTTCTGGCAAAGTAATATCCACTTTTTCATTTTTAAGTTTAAAATTTATCTCATTAATTTGAATATTCTGAATTTTTTTTTCGATTAGAATTTGTAGTTCATTTTTTATTGAGTTTAGATCTGAGGCAAATTTTTTTCTGTCCTCTATAGAAATAGAACTCATTTTTTTAAATTCATTTGAAATTATTCCATTTTTTCCGAATAACTCTGATTTTAATTGATTAACAGCATTAAGATCCAAATTATCTTTTAGCTTGTTTAGATATTTTTCTTTAATTTTTATAATATCTGACATTTTGATAGATTATTTCTAAAGTTCAGAAAAACAATAGAGAAGATTAGTTTAAAGCAGATTGAGCTTTTTTAACTATAGTTTTGAATGCTTCTGGATTGTCATATGCTATTTCTGCTAGAATCTTTCTGTCTATTTTTATTCCAGATTTATTCAATCCATTAATAAATTTTGAATAAGTTAACCCTTCAGCTCTCACTCCTGCATTAATTCTTTGTATCCACAATGACTTAAAATCTCTTTTTTTATTTCTTCTATCTCTATAAGCATATTGCATAGCTTTTTCCATTGCCTGCCTTGCAACTCTTATAGTATTTTTTCTTCTTCCCCATTGGCCTTTAACAGCCTTAAGAACTTTTTTGTGTTTAGCGTGACTTGTTACACCTCTTTTAACTCTTGCCATTTTATCCTCTTAAACTGTAAGGCATATATGATTTAACAATTTTACTATCTTGCTTTGACATAATTGTTGTGCCTCTTTGTTTTCTAATTTGTGAATTTGTTCTTTTTATCATGCCGTGTCTTTTATTAGCTTGTGGCATTACCACTTTACCTCTTGCAGTGATTTTAAATCTTTTTTTAGCTGAGCTTTTAGTTTTAAGTTTTGGCATATTCGAGAGGCTTTATACAAATATTAATATTATTTTACAAGATCAATTATTGCCTATAATGGCTGAATAACCATGATCATCTGCTTCCCATCAAATTTTGGATTAAGCTCTACTTTTCCTATTTCCTTCATATCTAGCTTTATTTTATCCATAAGTTCATTTCCAAGATGTGAATGCTGCAACTCTCTTCCCTTAAATTTTATTGTAAATTTTACTTTATCTCCTTTTGATAAAAATTTTTGTGCGTTTTTAATTTTAAAAGTGTAGTCGTGAACTTCTGTTACAGGTCTTAGTTTTATTTCCTTTAATTCAATTTTTTTTTGTTTTTTCTTAGCTTTATTTGCTTTTTTTTGAGCATCATATTTATACTTACCCATGTCCATTATCTTACACACTGGTGGTTTTGCATTTGGTGCAATTTCGATTAAATCTAAACCCTCATTTTTTGCTTTTTTTATTGCTTCACTTAAATTTAAAACTCCTAAATTCTCTCCTTCACTTGATATTACTTGAACATCTGGAGATGTAATTCGATTATTTGATCTAGGGCCTCTATCTTTGGTTCTTCTTTGAAAATAATTTTGTTTTAAATTTGACACTTAATTTGAGGGTGCTTTGCTTAAAGCTGAAAACTTTTTTAAAAATAAATTTAATTCCATACTTTCTTGTTTATTAGAATCCAATCTTCTAATAGTTACTGTATTACTGTCAACTTCTTTTTTTCCACATATTAACAATATAGGTACTTTTGATAATGAATGTTCACGTATTTTATAGTTTAGGTTATGATTTTTTAAGTCAACTTCTGAAGTAATTCCTTCTTTTTTTATTTTTTTATTTACTTCTTTTGCATAACTATCAAATTCTGCTGATACTGGTATTACCATAGTTTGCAAGGGAGATATCCAGAAAGGCAGTTTGCCCGAATAATTTTCAATTAATATTCCAATAAATCTTTCAAGTGAACCAAAGAGTGCTCTATGAAGCATAACTGGTATTTTTTTTGACCCATCTTTATCAACAAATGATGCACCAAGTCTTCCTGGTAAATTTAAATCTACCTGAAGTGTTCCACACTGCCAATCTCTACCAATGGCATCTCTTAATACAAATTCTATTTTGGGTCCATAAAATGCACCTTCTCCTTTATTGACGCTATACTCAAGTTTAGAGGCTTTAATTGCTTCTAGTAATGCTTTTTCAGACTTATCCCAAACATCGTCTTCTCCAACACGTACATCTGGTCTATCAGAATATTTTAAAATTACATTTTCAAAACCTAAATCCTTATAAATCTCTAAAATTAAATTTGTTACGTTTAAGCATTCCTCTGTAATTTGATCTTCAGAACAAAATATATGTGCATCATCCTGGGTGAATGCTCTTACTCTTAAAAGTCCATGTAAAGCACCAGATGGTTCATATCTATGAACCTTTCCAAACTCTGACATTTTGAGTGGGAGATCCCTATAACTTTTTAATCCTTGGTTAAAAACCTGAACACAACCAGGACAATTCATTGGTTTAATTGCAAACACTTTTTCATCAGGCGTTGTTGATGTATACATGTTATCTCCAAATTTTTCCCAATGACCTGACTTTTCCCACAAAGTTCTATCTAAAATTTCTGGAGTATTTATTTCTTTATATCCAGCTTCATCCTGTTTTGCTCTCATATAAGAAATTAACTTCTGAAATAAATTCCAACCTTTTTCGTGCCAAAAAACCGAGCCTGGGCTTTCTTCTCTAAAATGAAATAGGTCCATTTCTTTTCCTAGTTTTCTATGATCTCTTTTTTCTGCTTCTTCTATTCTTTTCAAATAATCATCTAATTCTTTTTTGGATGGCCATGAAGTTCCATAAATCCTTTGAAGCATTTCATTGTTAGAATCTCCTCTCCAATAAGCTCCTGATACTTTTGTAAGTTTAAAAAACTTACCTATTTTACCTGTTGAAGTTAAGTGGGGACCTCTACATAGGTCATACCATTTTCCATGATAATACACAGAGACTTCTTCATCTTCAGGGATGCTATCTACTAGTTGAACTTTATAATCTTCTCCAATTTTTTTATAATGATCTTTAGCTCTTTTTCTTTCCCAAACTTCTCTTCGGGTAGGCTCATCCATCTCAACAATTTCTTTCATTTTTTTTTCAATTTTTTCTAAATCTTCAGGAGTAAAAGGTTCTTTTCTAAAAAAATCATAGTAAAAACCATCTTTAATTGCAGGCCCAATTGCAATTTTTGTTCCAGGAAATATTTCTTGAACTGCCATTGCCATTATATGAGTTGTGTCGTGCCTTATTGCATCTAAGCCTTCGCTATCTTTAGATGTAATAATTTTAACTGTACAATCTTTTTCTATTTCAAAACTTAAATCTTTAAGTTCACCATCTACACTTATTATTAAAGCTTGTTTAGAAAGTGATTTACTTATTTTTTCTGCAATCTGAAAACCTGTAACTTTATCTTTAAAGTTTAAACTTTTTCCATCAGGTAATTTTATATTAGGCATTTATGATATTAATTTTTTATATTCTGAATAAGTAGAAAAACACATTTTATCAACATTAAATTTATTAATTACATTTTTTCTACCCTCAATACCCATAGATTTCAACGTTGTTTCGTCTAATTCAAATATATGAGCTAATTTATCACTTAATGCAATTGCATCTCCCGCTTTAAATAAAAAACCAGTTTTATTATCAATTATTGTTTCCTTTGATCCACCGATATCGCTTGCAACTATTACTTTTTCCATTGCTTGAGCCTCAACTGCAACTCTTCCAAAGGCCTCGGGTTCTATTGAACAATTTGTAACTATGTTTGCAATTTTGTAGGCCAAGGGCATTTTATCACAATTATCAATGAATAATATGTCCTGAATTAATCTATACTGTTCAATAAGTCTTTGAATTTTTTTTTTATATATTTTTCTTCCTTGATCACTTCCTAATATAATTGCAAAAAATAATTTGTCAGGATTTTTCTGCTTAAAAATATTTAATGATTCAATAAAAATTT
>CABYKS010000010.1 GCA_902519625.1 uncultured Pelagibacteraceae bacterium
TCCAACGATTTGGGATATCCTGACATTGGTTTAACTACTCTACAAGATGTAAGTAATAGAGCTAATCAAATAGCTAGAGTTACAAACCTACCAACAATTGTTGATATTGATACTGGATTTAAATCTCGCAAAGAAACTATTGAAACTTTTGAAAAATTTGGAATTACCGGAGTTCATATCGAAGACCAAGTAGCACAAAAAAGATGTGGTCATCTAGAAAATAAAGAATTAATTGCCAAAGAAGAAATGATAAAAAAAATCAAGGAATGTGTAAACTCAAAGAAAGATAAAAACTTTAAAATAATTGCAAGATCAGATGCAAAAAGTGTTGAGGGCATTGATAAAATGATCGACAGATGCAAGAGTTATGTTGATGCTGGAGCAGAAATTATTTTTCCGGAAGCTTTACATGATGAAAAAGAATTTGAAAAAGTCAGAAAATCTTTAAATTGTTATCTGTTAGCCAATATGACTGAATTTGGTAAATCAAAATTATTAAATTATAAAGAACTAGAAAATATAGGCTATAATATTGTAATTTATCCTGTAACTACACAACGATTAGCCATGAAAAATGTGGAAGATGGCCTGCGTGCTATTTTTGACGATGGACATCAAAATAATATTATTGATAAAATGCAAACTAGGAAAAGATTATATGATTTAGTTGAGTATGAAAAATACAACTCACTAGATGAAAAAATTTATAATTTTAACACAGAGGGTCATGAATAATGAGTGATGAGATTAAAAAAGGTTTATTAGGTATTGTTGTTGATGAAACTACAGTTTCTCAAGTAATGCCAGATATTAATTCCCTTACATATAGAGGTTATGCAGTTCAGGATCTTTGTGCAAAATGTAATTTTGAAGAAGTTGCTTATCTTGTTTTAAATGGAGAGCTTCCTAACAAAAAACAATTAAAAAGTTTTATTAAAGAAGAAAGATCTGATCGAAAACTTTCTAAAGAAATTTTAAGTGATATTAGAAAAATGCCAAAAAAAGCTCATCCTATGGATGTGGTAAGAACAGCTGTAAGCTTAATGGCTTTAGAGGATAAAGAAACAAAAGATAATTCTCCAAAAGCTAACATGAGAAAAGCCATAAGAATATTTTCTAAAACTCCAATTGCTTTAGCTGCCTTTTTTAGAGCTAGAAAAGGTAAAAAAATGATAGCTCCAAAAAAAAATTTATCTTTCTCTGAAAACTTTTTTTATATGTGTTTTGGAAAAGTTCCGAGCAATGAAATTGTTAAGGCCTTTGATGTATCTTTAATTCTGTATGCAGAACATAGTTTTAATGTTTCAACTTTTACTGCAAGAACAATAACTAGTAGTTTATCAGATATTCATGGAGCAATTACTGGCGCTATAGCAAGTTTAAAAGGTCCTTTGCATGGTGGTGCTAATGAAGAAGTGATGCATATGATGAATAAAATTAAAAAGCCTGAAAATGCTTTAAAATGGATCAATAGAGCACTTAAAAATAAAGATGTTGTAATGGGTTTTGGGCATAGAGTTTACAAAAGAGGAGACTCTAGAGTGCCTACAATGGAGAAATACTTTAAAAAAGTTGCATCAATAAAAAAAGACAAAAAGTTTATTAAAATTTATGACATTGTTAAAAATGTTATGATTGAGAGAAAAAATATTCACCCAAATGTTGACTACCCTACTGGACCTACTTACCATTTAATGGGGTTTGATACTGATTTCTTCACGCCTATTTTTGTGATATCGAGAATTACTGGTTGGTCTGCACACATTATGGAACAGCATGCAGCAAATAAATTAATTAGACCGCTTTCTAAATACAGTGGAGCAAAGCATAGAAAAGTTATGCTTCTTAACCAAAGATAAATTTAAAGATTAGCTAAAAGCTTCTGTCCAATTGCCTTGTGTAGATGCTTTTGAATATTCTGTTGCTCTTCCTTCAAAGAAGTTCATGTGTTCGACCGCATTCAACATGGTATCTAGCCAAGTTAAAGGATTTTTATCAACTTCATAAATTGGCTCTAAGCCTAATTGAGCAAGTCTTCTATTTCCAATAAATCTAATATAATCTTTTACTTCTTTTGCCGTTAAACCTTCCATTGGACCCATTTCAAAAGCTAAATCAATAAAAGCATCTTCATGATGAATTATAGTTCTGCAAGCTTCATAAAGCTCTTTTTTAAGTTGAGGTGTCCAAATTTGTGGTTCTTCTTTTATAAATTCTTTAAACAATCTTATCATAGAATTACAATGCAATGTTTCATCTCTTACTGACCAGGTAACTATCTGGCCCATTCCTTTCATTTTATTAAATCTAGGAAAGTTTAATAAGATTGCAAAACTTGCAAATAATTGTAGACCTTCGGTAAAAGCACTAAACACTGCCATTGTTTTTGCTATATCTTCTTTTGAATTAACATTAAAACCTTGCATGTAATCATATTTATCTTTCATTTCTTTATACTTCATAAAGGCTGAATACTCTGACTCTGGCATTCCGATTGTATCAAGTAAGTGGGAGTAAGCTGCAATATGAACTGTCTCCATTGATGCAAATGCTGTCATCATCATTAAAACTTCTGTTGGTTTGAAAACAGTTGTGTAGTGTCTTAGATAACAATTGTTAACTTCAACGTCAGCTTGAGTAAAAAATCTAAAAATTTGTGTTAATAAATTTTTTTCTGACTGTGATAAATTTTTTTGCCAATCTCTTACATCATCACCCAAAGGTACCTCTTCAGGCAGCCAATGAATTCTTTGCTGGGTTAACCAAGCATCATAGCACCATGGATATCTAAATGGTTTGTATACTGGATTCTCTACTAACAGCCCCATTTTTTTTGGAGTAATTATTTCTTTTTTAACATTTTTTATTACTGACATGATAAGCATTCCTCATATTC
Source organism: uncultured Pelagibacteraceae bacterium (assembly GCA_902519625.1). Taxonomy (GTDB): domain Bacteria; phylum Pseudomonadota; class Alphaproteobacteria; order Pelagibacterales; family Pelagibacteraceae; genus Pelagibacter. Next base: position 2,897 of record CABYKS010000010.1, read on the forward strand.
TTGTTCTTCGTTTTGTTGATTTTTAGATTTATAAACATTAGCTGTAACATCCGTTAATTTTGCATCATTAACATTTTCAGCTCTCTGGATTGATTTAGATCTACAATAATAAAGACTCTTAAGACCCTTTTTCCATGCTTGAAAATGAATTTGGTGTAACTCTTTTTTATGAATATCTGCAGGAATAAATATATTGATAGATTGTGCCTGAGATATATGAGGCGTTCTATCGGCACCTAATTCTACAATCCATTTTTGATCCAATTCAAAGGCTGTTTTAAACACATCTTTTTCTTGCTGTGTTAAGAAATCTAAATGAGATACAGAACCTTGATTAGTTGTAATACCGGACCATGTTTCGTCATCATTTTTATTATATTTTTCCAATATTTTTTCAAGATATCTATTCCTAACATTAAAAGAACCTGAAAGTGTTTTATGTGTAAAGCTATTAGCAGCAATTGGTTCAACTCCTGGTGAAGTTCCTCCACAAATAATAGATATTGAAGCTGTAGGAGCTATTGCTGTTTTGTTTGAAAATCTTTCTTTTATTCCATAATCTTCAGCATCAGGGCATGCCCCTCTTTCTTCTGCTAATTCTTTTGAAGCTTTATCTACATCTTTTTGTATATGTTCGAAAATCTTTTTGTTCCAAACTTTGCTCATAACAGATTCTAGTGGAATCATTTTTTTTTGAAAGAACGAATGAAGACCCATAACACCTAAACCTACACTTCTTTCTCTCATAGCCGAGTATGTAGCATCACTAAACTCTTCAGGTGCTCTTTCAATAAAATCTGTTAACACGTTATCTAAAAATCTCATTACATCACCTATAAAATTTTTATCGTCTTTCCATTCATCATATTTTTCTATATTTAAAGAAGATAAGCAACATACAGCTGTTCTGTCTCTTCCATCTTTATCAACTCCGGTCGGTAAAGTAATTTCACTACATAAATTAGATGTTTTAACTGTTAATCCAGCAAGCTTATGGTGTTGGGGAATAAGTCTATTTACTGTATCAATATAAATTATATAAGGTTCTCCTGTTTCTATTCTTGCTGTTAACAATCTTATCCATAAATTTCTAGCAGAAACAGTTGACTGAACCGCTCCATCTTTAGGACTTTTTAGTGCCCATTGTTCATCGAGCTCAACTGCTCTCATGAAAGCATCACTTACAAGAACGCCGTGATGAAGATTTAATGATTTTCTATTTGGATCTCCTCCAGTTGGTCTTCTCATTTCAATAAATTCTTCTATTTCTGGATGATCAATTGGAAGATAACATGCAGCAGAACCTCTTCTAAGTGATCCTTGGCTAATTGCCATTGTCAAAGAATCCATTACTTTAATGAAAGGGATTATTCCTGAAGTTTTTCCTACTCTACCTATTTTTTCTCCAATAGATCTTAGGTTTCCCCAATAACTTCCAATACCACCACCTTTAGCGGCCAACCAAACATTTTCACTCCAAAGATCTAAAATTCCATGAAGACTATCGTTTGCTTCATTTAAAAAACACGAAATAGGTAAACCCCTTTTAGTTCCACCGTTTGAAAGTACAGGTGTTGCAGGCATAAACCAAAGATTACTAATGTAGTTATATAGTCTTTGAGCATGTAAATTATCATCAGCATAATGACTTGCGACCCTTGCAAATAAATCTTGGAAAGATTCGTTATAACCTAAATATCTATCGCTTAAAGTTGCTTTTCCAAACGATGTTAAATTTTCATCTTTGGTTCTATCAATTTTAATTGTTATGCCTTTTGAATTTTGAAATAGTTCTGTTTCATTATTTAAAGAGAATAAGTCTGGTCTTTTATCTAAATGGTTTTCTTGTGTTGTTGGCGAAAATTCAGAGACAGCTTTCTTGATGGCTTGAGACAAAACTTTGTTCATTTAACTCCCTTATTTTAACAGTTTTTTAGTAAAACAACTAGATGTTGTATGTAGATTTCTTTAATATACTATATAAATTAGAAATCAATAGAACATATATAGAACATAATAAATAAATATCAATAAAAAAAGAAAAAAAATGTACATATATTAACATGGAAAATTCAACAAAAATTGATCCTTATGGCTTTAGAGAATACGACGCAAGATGGTTGTATGATAAAAGCATAAATATTCTAGGTATTGAAAATCTTGGAAAAGGCTTAGGAACTCAAATTATAATTCATACAAAAAAAAGTAACCCTAGAATAATAGTTGGTCACGACTATAGGTCCTACAGTGAAGAAATTAAATTTGCTTTAAAAAAAGGATTGGTTTCAACAGGGTGTTTTGTTGAAGATATTGGATTGTCTTTATCACCAATGGTTTATTTCGCACAATTTAATTTGAATTCAGATGCCGTAGCAATGGTAACCGCTAGTCATAATGAAAATGGTTGGACAGGAGTTAAAATGGGAATCAAAAAAGGTTTAACTCATGCACCAGAAGAAATGAAAGAGTTAAAGGATATAACATTAAATCAAAAATTTACCAAAGGAAAAGGAAGTGAAAAAAAAATAAGTAATTTTCAAGAAATTTATAAGAATGATTTAATAAGCAAAAATAAGATAAACAAAAAAATAAAAGCTGTTGTTGCGTGTGGAAATGGAACAGCAGGAATATTTGCTCCAGATATTTTAAGAGGTATAGGTTGTGAAGTAATTGAGCTTGATTGTAAATTAGATTGGAGTTTTCCTAAATATAATCCAAACCCTGAAGATATGGAAATGCTGCATGCTATAAGTAAAACTGTAAAAGAAAATAATGCTGATATTGGTTTTGGTTTTGATGGAGATGGAGATAGATGTGGTGTTATTGATAATGAAGGTAATGAAATATTTTCAGACAAAATAGGATTAATTATAGCAAGAAACTTATCACCTAAGCATAAGGGGTCTAAATTCGTAGTTGATGTTAAATCAACTGGGCTTTACTCAAATGATAAAATTCTTTTAGAAAATGATTGCAAAACTATTTATTGGAAAACAGGACATTCGCATATCAAAAGAAAAGTAAATAACGAAAAGGCCTTAGCTGGATTTGAAAAAAGTGGACATTTCTTTTTTAATCAACCGCTGGGTTATGGCTATGATGATGGAATTAATTCGGCAATTCAAGTTTGTCATTTACTTGATAACCAAAATAAAAAAATGAGTGAAATAATAAAAGAATTACCTAACACATATCAATCCCCTACTATGGCTCCTTTCTGCAAGGATGAGGAAAAATATCAAGTAGTTGATGAATTGGTAAGTCAAGTTAAAGAAATTAAAGATAATAAAACTAAAGTTGATGGTCAGGAAATTACTGAAGTATTAACAGTAAATGGTGTTAGATTTTCTTTTAATGATGGTTCTTGGGGTTTAATTAGAGCTTCATCAAACAAACCTTCTCTAGTTGTTGTCACTGAAAGTCCTACTTCAGACGAAAGAAAGAAAAAGATCTTTGAGTTCATTGATGAATTGCTCCAAAAAACTGGTAAAATTGGTGAATACGATCAAAAAATTTAATTATATTTTTTGAATCATTTGATTAGGAAGCCATAGAGCGATTTCAGGAAATATTATTATAATTATTACAGCTAATACCATTAATAGAAAAAGTGGAAATGCACTTTTTGCAATATACCCCATATCTTTACCGGCCATACCTTGAAGCACAAACAGATTAAAGCCTACTGGTGGAGTAATTTGAGCCATTTCAACTACTACAACTAAAAAAATACCAAACCAAATCATGTCGAAACCGGCTTGTCTTATCATTGGCTCTATAATTGCCATTGTTAAAACAACAGCTGATATCCCGTCTAAAAACATTCCCAAAATAATATAAAATATAGTTAAAACAAAAATTAATGCATATGGTGACAGGCTCATTTCTTGTATCCAAATCGCTAAATTTCTTGGAAGACCTGTAAAACCCATCGCTAGAGATAAAAATGTTGAGCCTGCTAAAATAAAAGCAATCATACAAGAAGTTTTTGTCGCTCCTAATAAAGATTCTTTAAAAGTTTTTAAATTCAAACTTTTTTGAAAGTAAGATAAAGTAAGTGCTCCAACTACACCCAAAGATGCTGCTTCGGTAGCTGTTGCAACACCAGTATATATTGAACCAATTACGCCTAATATTAACAGGATCACAGGCAACAATTGTTTTGATTTTTTAATTTTATCTAAAAATGAAGATTTTTCATGTATTTTTGGCATAATTTTATGATTTGTTAGCGACCAAACAATTACATATGACATAAAAATCAAAGCAATCATTATTCCAGGAAAAATTCCTGCTATAAACAATTTTGCAATAGACTCTTGTACAGTCACACCATAAATAATTAAAATAATTGAAGGTGGTATTAATAATCCTAAAGTTCCAGAACCTGCTAAACTACCGAGCAATATTTTTTCTGGGTATTTTCTTTTTCTAAGTTCTGGGATTGACATTTTTCCAACTGTTGCAACTGTTGCAGCTGATGATCCTGAGATAGCTGCAAAAAGGGCACATCCAACTACGTTAACATGAATTAATCCACCAGGAAGCTTTTGCATCCAAGGTGACAAACCTTTAAATAAATTTTCAGATAATCTTGTTCTAAAAAGAATCTCTCCCATCCATACAAAAAGAGGTAATGCTGTCAAAGTCCAAGAAGATGCTGTTCCCCATATTGTTGTGGCCATTGCATCTCCAACTGGTCTAGATGTAAAGAGTATCATTCCTATTGTGGAAACACCAATCATGCTTATTGCAACCCAAATTCCACTTCCTAAAAAAAATAATAAAACAGTAATAAAAAAAATTGTTAATAAAATTTCAGGCATTAGATTTATTTAAAATTGTTAAAATAAATTGATGAAGAACACATACAAAAAAAACTGTTGAACCAATTGCAACACTAGTTTGGGGTATCCAAACTAATATTTCATCAGCTCCTTCACTTCTTTCTTGAAATTTATAAGATATTATAAGCATTTTAATAAAATAGAATGCTAAGTAACCTGAAAAAAAACTGGCAATCATTAAACACCAAGTTTCTAAATATTTTTTTTTATTACCTTCTATTTTTTCTAAGAAAAGTGTAATTCGTATATGACCTCCTTCAACAAAAGTATATGCTAAAGCAAAAAATGAAGATGCAGCCATACAGTATCCTGAATACTCCGCTAAACCTCTAATATAGAAACCAAAAATTCTTGAAGCTATTCCAATTAAAATAAAACCAGCTACCAAAATTAAAAAAAAAGCAGCTATGTACCCTGAATATTTGTAAATACTTTTTAGATTATCGTTTAGTTTAGACATATAAAAAGGCCGTTAACTAAACGGCCTTTTTAATTATATTAATTTTATTTGTATGCTGCAAGGACACTAGCGCCTCTAGATCCGGCTTTTGCCTTCCACTCATCAGCCATAGTTGCTCCAACTTTTTGAAAATGTTTTTCTAAAGCTGAATTAACTTTACCAACTTTCATGCCTGCGTCTGCAAGAGCTTTTTTGTCGGCTACATTACCTTTTTTAGATAATTCCCAACCTTTTTTTTCAGCTACTGCCGCTTCAGACATTATAAGTTTTTGAGTTCCAGAATCTAATTTGTTCCAAGCATCTTTGTTAACGATCACCATATTTTTTGGAAACCAGGCAGCAATATCATAAAAATACCCAACACCATTTTCCCAAATTTTACTATTTTTACCAGTTGTTGGTGATGTAATCATACTTTCTACAGCTCCAGTTGAAAAAGCTTGACTAATTTCAGCTGCTTCAATTTTTGTTGGTGCCATCCCTGTAAGCTCAGCTATTCTTATTGTTGCTGAGTTATAAGCTCTAAATTTTAAACCCTTAAGATCAGCAATGCTGTTAATTTCTTTTTTACTATACAAGCCTTGTGCTGGCCATGGAACAGCATATAAGAATATAAGTCCTTTGGCATCAAGACCTTTTACAATTTCTTGTTTTGAAGCTTGATAAAGTTTCATAGCATCATCATAGCTGGTTGCCAAAAATGGTTGTGAGTCAACTTCTAATAAAGGATCTTCTTTTCCAAGAGCCGACATAAACCTTTCTCCAATTTGAGCTTGGCCAGTTCTAACTGCTCTAAAAATTTCACCACCTTTGTATAATGATCCACCTGGGTGAGCAACAATAGTTAGTTTACCACCACTTTTTTCTGTAACATTTTTGGCAAATTCAGTAGCATTCGCAGAATGAAAATTTCCAGCTCCATAAGCAAGAGCCATATCCCATTTTTCAGCTGACATCGCAAAATTTGAATTTAACAAGAATGCAAAAAATATTATTAATAATTTATTTAATAGTTTCATATTCCCTCCATTTATAATTAATTTAATTCAATATGAAGATGTATTAATTGCAATAAAAAAAAATATTTTATGCAAGTATAAAGTGATTGAGTGCTAAAAATAGAGCTCCCTTGCTCTGTATAATAATTATTTACACGTATTAATTGTTTAAGTTTTGAAAGAGAATCAAATACAAGCAATTTAAGGGGCGGTAGAGGGAGACTGAAACCGCCTCTTTTTTTTTATAAATTTAGATACCTATAAATAAATATAGTTCCAACTACATATAAAAATATTCCAAAAAAAGCCTGGACTTTTGTTTTATCTATTCTGTGCACAGTATTTGCTCCGACCCTTGCCATAAAAGTAGTAATTGGAATAAATATTAAAAATGCTGGAATGTTTATAAATCCAATACTCAAAGGCAAATTAGCATCTAAAAAAGAACCTGAGATTAAAAAACCAATAGCTCCAACTAAAGCAATAACTAATCCTATTGCTGCAGCACTACCAATTGCTTTCTTTATTGGATAACCAAAATATCTTAGAACAGGAACATTCATTATTGCTCCTCCAATTCCCATAGAAGCAGAAATAAATCCAGATGATAAACCAGCAATTATCCTTGATAAAAGATTAAATTTCTTTTTAGAGTTAATAATCCTGTTAGAACTTAACAACAGATAAGTTCCTAAAAAGTAAACAACTAATGAAAAGAATAAAACTAATCCTTTTGTTTGCATTAATGCAGCAAAAACGGTTCCAGCTAAAACTCCAATTATTACAAAAATTATGTAAGTTTTTATTATATTAAGATCTACATAATTGTTTTTTTTATGGGTTAAGACAGAAGATAAAGATGTCGGAACAATTATTGAAAAAGAAGTACCTACTGCTAAATGCATTATGTAAGATTTGTCTATATTTAAGGTTTCAAATATAAAAAATAGAAAAGGAACTGTTATTAATCCTCCACCAATTCCAAATAGTCCAGCAAAAAATCCTACTGGAAAAGCTGTTAGGACCATTAAGAGAATAAAAAATGAATATTCGTTTGATAAAATTGAACTAATCAATTTGACCTGCTAGTCGTGCTTGAGGCGCTAATTTAACTTTGTCCATTATATGGTCTATTTTTTTAACATCCGCATCTCTTACACATAAATTTTCACTTAAATATCTTTTCCAAAAATTAGAACCTGTTTGGCCATGAAACAAACCTAAAGTATGTCTCATTATCTGATTTAATCTTGTTCCCTTTTTTGTTTCTTCTTTTACATAAGGAATCAGATTTTCAATAACCTCTTGTCTAGAAGGAGTATTGTTATTTTTAAAAATCTCTTTTTCGATTTCAGATAAAAAATATGGAGAATGATAAACCGATCTACCAATCATTACTCCATCAACTTTACTTAAGTGGTTTTTAATCTGATCAGTAGAGGTAATACCTCCATTTATAATTATTTCCTCTTTTTTGAAATCTTTTTTTAAATTATAAACAACATCATATTTTAATGGAGGAATATTAAGATTTTGTTTAGGCGTAAATTTTCCTAACATAGCTTTTCTTGCATGTATAATAAATGTTTTAACTCCAGTATTTTTTAATTTATCTATAAATTTATATAAATTTTCATAATCTTCTTGATCGTCATAACCAATTCTAGTTTTAATTGTTACTGGAAGTTTAGTTGAAGATTGCATTTTACTTAAACAGTCAGCAACAAGATCTGGTTCTTTCATTAAACATGCACCAAATTTATTTTTTTGGACTTTTTTACTTGGACAGCCAAGATTTAAATTAATTTCATCATAACCAAATTCTTCTCCAAGTTTTGCTGCATTGGCTAAAAGTTTTGGTGATGAGCCTCCTACTTGAAGTGCTAAAGGTTTTTCATTAATGTTGAATGATAAAAGTTTTTTTTTATCGCCCCTATCAATTGCTTCTGAAACAATCATCTCAGTATACAAAAGAACATTTTTACTAATTAAACGTAAAAAATATCTTTCATGACGATCTGTGCAATCCATCATTGGTGCGACTGATACTATTCTATTCATAATATAAGATTGTTATATTATATAATTAACTGTTTGTAGTCTCTGAATCTTTTTGTTCTTCGCTAGCTATTTCTTCATCTTTAAGGTTATCTAAAGAAACATCTCCGTCTTGTGCTTCTACTGTTTCCTCTAAAGGTTCACTTTCAATTGACTGTTCTTCTGGCGAATTTTTTAATTCAGCAAGGTCCTCTTTTGATACTTGAATTTTTTCTGGGATTTTTCTAGCTCTCTTTGATGGTAATATTGGAACACCACTCTTTGATATTTCACCTTTATAAAGATTTTCAAAATCATCGCCTACTACTTCGTCATCCTCTGAAGTATCATCGACTTGTTCAATATGTTTTCTAAGTTTATAAACGGCGCTTTCTACTAAATCTTTAACTTTAATATTTTCTTCAGCGATTTCTCTAAGAGAAATGACAGTATTTTTATCGTTGTCTCTCTCTAAAGTAGGCTCAAGCCCTGAGTTAAGTTGAGTTGCTCTTTCTTTTGCAACCAATACTAATTCATAGGGACTATCTACTTTATCAATACAATCTTCTACTGTTACTCTTGCCATGCGAGCTGTTTATACTTGGTAAACTTTAAAATCAAGTGATTTTTATAGGGTTTAAATTTTTTCTAATAAAGAACAAAGAAATTATTGAAACAGAAATATATGCTGCAGAAACCAAGGAAATTTGTTCTATTGAAAAACCTTTGTCTATTAAGATGCCAAATATAGCTGTTCCAAAGGCTGTGGCAAAAACCATTAAAGCTGTGGTAAGTGCTTTAATAGATCCTATGTATTTAACTCCATATATCTCTGCCCAAGTTGATGATCCAAGGACATTACAAAGACCATTTGTAATACCAATCAATCCAAAAAATACAAACGATGAAATAGGATTATCAAAATAAAATAAGACCATAGCAGCTAATAATAATGGAATATTCATATAAATTAAAATTTTTCTACTAGTAAATTTATCAATTAAAAATCCTGAAAAAATTAATGCTACAACTGAAAGTATAGAATAAGACATAAATGATTGTGCAATTATATATGGACCCCAATTTTTTGAAGAAAGGATAAAAGATTGATAAACAAAAGTGCCGGTAGCGATAGATGGCATAGCTAACATATTTGCACAAACTATATAAAATCTATAATCTTTTATAACTTCAATTCTTTTCCATTGCTTAAAATCTTTTTCATTTAAATTATTATCGTCCCTTTTCTCTCTTGAATCAAAATTAAGATTTTTTACTAAAAAATATGAAGATAGAGGTAAAAAAATTAATATAACAAGTGAAATTCCAATCCAAATATTTTTCCATTCCGTAATTGTTAAAAGATAAATCATTAAAACTGGTAAAATAAACTCAGCTGCTGACAAACCAAACCATCCCGTACTTAAAGCTTTTCCTCTAGATTTTGTAAAATATCTAGAAATTGTAGTAGTTGCAGTATGAGACATCATACCTTGCCCGGAAAATCTCATTAATAATATTGCTATAAATAATAATGGTATTGAAGAAATTTTAGAAAAAAAGAAACAAGAAAATGCAAGTAATAAAATTACAAAAAAAGCAAATTTAGAAATATCTATGTCGTCAATTTTTTTTCCAACCCAAATTAATATAAAACTACTTAATAGAGTAGCTGAAGCATAAACTGAGCCAAATTGTCCATGAGTAATAGATAATTCATTTCTTATACTAGGATTAAATATTCCTAAAAAAAAACTCTGTCCAAAACTTGAAAAAAATGTAAATATAAAACCAAATATAACTATTTTTAAACTTAAATTTTTAAACATATTTTTTTATGACTTGTAAAGTTGCTTTCATTGGTCTTGGTGTAATGGGTTATCCAATGGCTGGTTATATATCAAAAGGTGGACACAAAGTAACTGTTTTTAATAGAACAAAATCTAAAGCCGAAAAATGGGTGAGTGAATATAAAGGTAATATTGCAGAAACACCTGCAGAAGCTGCTAAAGATGCAGAATATGTTTTTACCTGTGTTGGAAATGATAGTGATCTTAAAGAAGTTACATTTGGTGAACAAGGAGCTTTTAAAACAATTCAAAAAGGATCTGTATATATTGATAACACAACAGCATCAGCAACTATAGCAAGAGAAATTTATGAGTACGCAAAAAAAAATGGTTTCGGCTCTTTAGATGCTCCAGTTTCTGGTGGTCAAGCTGGTGCAGAAAACGGTGCACTTACAGTCATGATCGGTGGTGATCAAGCTGACTTTGACAAAGCGAAAGATAAAATTGATTGTTACAGCAAAAAAATGAAATTACTTGGTAAAGCTGGGAGCGGTCAGTTAGCAAAAATGGTTAATCAAATATGTATCGCTGGTTTAGTTCAAGGATTATCAGAAGGAATTAATTTTGGAATGAAAGCTGGGTTAAATATGGAAGATGTAATCGAGGTTATCTCAAAAGGAGCTGCTCAATCTTGGCAAATGGATAATAGATATAAAACAATGATTGATGATAAATTTGATTTTGGCTTTGCAGTTGATTGGATGAGAAAAGATTTAAAAATTGCAATGGATGAAGCTAAAAATAATGGATCTTTACTGCCTATAACTGAGATAATTGATGAGTATTATGGAGAAGTTCAAGAACTTGGTGGCAAACGTTGGGACACATCTAGTTTAATCAAAAGATTTAGGAAGTAATAAAGTATGCAGCCAGCATACTACGAAGATTTCAAAGAAATAAAAAAGAAAATTTGGTCAATGCTAGATAATGCAGTGACTAATAGAAGTTCTCAATTTAGAATTCCAGTTTTTATTTGTGGAAATCAAAATGATTTTGATGGAAGGATTGTGGTTCTTAGAAAATCTGATCAATCAAATAAACTAGTTCAATTTCATACCGATATTAGATCTGATAAAATACCTAAATTAAAAAGTAATAAAAATGCTTCTATGCTTTTCTATGACAAAGAAGAAAAAATCCAGGTTAGATTAAAAGTAGAGTGTAATATTAATCATAAAAATGAAATAACAAAAGAATCTTGGTCAAAAACAGGACATATCAGTAGAAAGTGTTATTTAGTTGAAAATGGACCTGGAACAGAGTCTCCCAAGCCAACATCTGGTTTAAAACCTGAGTTAGACAATTTTGAATTTACTATGGAACAAAGTGAAGAAGGTTATAAAAACTTTACTGTAATTCAATGTAAAATAAAAACTATTGAATGGCTTTATTTAGCTGCCAAAGGTCATCGAAGAGCTAGATTTGAAGTTGATAACAATAAAGAATATTGGCTAATTCCTTAGATAATGTTTATAAAATTTATTTTTTATTTATCTCTAATAATTTTAGGAATGTTTGCCATGAGATTTGGCATAATCCAAATAAGACAATACAAACAGGGCAAAACCAAACTTAAAAAGAAGTTGTTGGAACAGATTGCTTTTGTAATTTTTTTTATAATAATTTTAGGATTAATTATTTATTCAGTAAATAGCCTACTTTTTAATTAAGAAAATTTAATCTAATGCAGATGATATAAAAAGATCTGTAGCAGCTAAGAAGAGAAACTAGTTAAGAGCAGTCCTTTTTTATATTATAATTTTCCCTCCAAAAATTTAGCCAACCCGTATTGTGAGTTGCTTCAACCTTTTTAATTTTAATACATGGATTTTCTTTATTTCTTATATAAAAACTTTGCTGCAATGCATTAGGGATTACTTTATCTTTATTACCAAAATAATGGATTTGGGCGATTTTACTTATTTTTTTTTCGATAAAGTTAAAATTAATAGATTTACTAAGTGGGGTTATATTTATTAATTCGGTTAGTTCGTTATGGTTAATATTGCCTGCAATAGTTCTTATTGATTTTATTTTAGGGTTGTTAATTGACCCTAAATACATTGCAATACCAGCGCCTCCAGAATAGCCTACAATATGTATTTCGTTATACTTGCTTGATAATTGCTCTAGGATCTCTTCATATGAGCTTAAAACAGCTTCTGAGTACTGAGAAATCGTCCATATGTCTTTGTTACAGCCTTCACCCCACACGTACTGGCAAGGTCTTGCAAGATAGATAACGTTGTCACCTTTATCAATTGATGCCAACTTAAAGGCTAAAGGATCGATAGGAGTTGGATTTGATGATATTGTAAAACGATCTATCCAAGATAAACCATCTCCCTCTATATAAATCACTAATGACTTGTTATTTTGAACTTTTTGAAGTGAATAAATTTTCAAAATTTTATTGTCAAAAATATGCTCTTTAAATCTATTGTTATTTAATTCATTAATAGCATTAATTCTTTTATCGATATCTAATGATGAGCAAGATGTAAGAATTAATAAAACAACTAATAATATTTTTTTCATAAACTATTTTTAGAGTAATCTAAATTACCGCAATAAAAAAGGCTCCACTAATTAATTAGTAGAGCCAAAATTTAATATTAATAAAATACTTATGTTTTCTTATTTTGACTAAAATTTATGAACAACCTTAAGTGATCCGTAATGACTTAAATAGTCATTTTCGTTCGCCTCAGCTTCATAACCGAAATTAATCGATGTCGTATCAGAACCAGATGAAAACCCTAGTCCTAATGTTGCTGACAATTCTTCAACCTTTGTTGATGTTTTAAATGCACTTCCACCACCTTGGTATGTGTTCGTGTTGTTAATAGTGTCATCACCAAACTCTTGGTTAATTGCAAATGAGAAAAATGGTGTTCCCATGTCAGATACTTTATGAATCTTAAATCCAACTGAGCCAACAACTGATAATATATCGTCTTGATCAACTTTTAATCTTAAATTATCATTTGCTGTATTTGATGTTTCGGTATAGCTATCTGTTTTAATTTCTGTTCCAGTTATACTTCCAAAAGTGGTAATAAAAGCACCATTGCCCATTTGACTTGGAACTCCTCCTCCAATTTTTATCGAAATTTGTTCACTATCATATGAGCCTTTGTAATTTCTATTTAATCCAGCAGTAGTAATTTTTCTTGTTGTAGCGTTTTCATTTATTCCAAATGTTATACTACCTTCAAGGTAACCATTGTCAGTAACTTTATCTGCATAAATTGAAGCTGTGTAACTTTCAATGTCATTTGTTGAATTACCTCTTCCCTTTCCAGTAACGTCCGTCTCAGAGCTAGATAAAGAAAAACCAATGACCGATCCATCGTCAGTTATACTATCAAATCCTAATGCATAACCTACAGTTTCAGAAGTATAACCAAACTGAGTACCGTTTCCTTCAGTAGTATTTTCTTGTGTTACATCTGAACCAAAAATTTGCAAAAAGCCAGATTTTTTATTTATACCATCGCCGGCTGCAACACCTGTAATATATGCATCTCCAGATCTTAAATAAGCCATTCTGCTTGATACAATTCCTTGAACTGTTCCAGTCATAACTCTTGTAGCTGAAATTGATCCTGCTATTCCATCAGTTTGTGTACCTACTTGATTAGCTAATTCAGTATCAGCAGTCGATGATAGTCCATTAATACCATTTAATGCATTAGTAAAAGAGTCTTCAGCTGTAGAGTCTGCATTAGTATCATCAATTGCAGCTAACAAAGCTTGTTTAAGAGCTACAGCTTTATTATTTGTAACACCTAGTTCAGATTCAGTTGTTTGTGCATCTTTAACTGTAGCAGTTACAACAGTTGAACCGTTATCAGCTGAATTTGCAGCAGCAGTATAGTCAAAAAGAGCATTATCTTGAAGTGCAGCACTAGTCTCTGTAACAGTAGTCGCATTATCAGCAAGACCATTATTAGCCTCACCTAAGAATAAAATCAAAGTTTCACCATTTTTTAAATTCCCTGGCATATAAATTTTTGCACCAGAAGTCAGTGTTGGTCTAGTTGTGGCTACTTCGTTAAATACATTGACACCATTAGTAAGAGTATCATCGATAATCAAACGAGAAGATGCGCCCATTGCAATTGTTTCTGATTCATTGTCTGCAGCTTGTAGAGTTGCTTCACCAGTAATTGTTAATGTGTTTGCAGCAACAGCAGCACCAAAAACGGCATCTGCACCAGAAGAAACAGTCACTGAAAGAATTTTTTTAGCATCAGTTCCAACTGCAGCAAAAGTTGCTTGATTTGTATTTGCAGAAGTTATTACACCATCTCCATCAGTAGTAGCAGTAATAGCTCCAGTAACACTAAGTGCAGTAGATCCGCTTGTTTTAAATCCAGCATCACCACTACCTGCTTGTGTTAAAACTACTGCACCTGTATGAGTATCAGTAATTTCCATCAGTGAATCTTCGACCGCAGCATTACCACCATGAATGGTTGAAGCTCCTTCAACAGTTGAACTAAATTTTACACTACCAGCAGTAGCAGTAGCACCAATAGTAATTGTATCAACAGTTACAGCTCCTGAGATAGTTGCAACACTAGGTGCTTCAGCATCAGCTGAGTTTAAAACAGCTAACGTAGTTGCACCACTAGTTTCCGATATAGTTCCAGCGATAGTTACAGCATCAGTATTTTTAAATGTAGCTTCACCAGCAACTAAAGCAATATCAGTTGCAGTAACAGCTTTGTTAAATATACCTTCACCTGTTAAAGTAATTGTTACTGCTTGAACTGTTTCGCTAAATGTACCAACTTTAGAATCGTCTACATTAATACTTGCGATACCGTTTGTTTCACCTATTTTGCCTGAAAAAGTTGTAGTTCCACTTACTTCTAATATACCAGCATCCGCTGTTGAACCATCAAAGGTAAATGTATGAGTATCATCAGCTGTTACATCAACGAATGCTCCATCAGCAGCATTAATTACTACAGTACCTAGTGTAGCTTCTCCTAAATCTAAACTACCACCCGATGTACCCAAATTAACAGTCATAGTTTCACCATCGGTAGCTTTAAGTGAGAAGGTAGATCCAGTTAAATCTAACTTAAAAGCTCCTGATAAGGAGTAAGTCACATCAGTACCATCTGTGTTAATCATGTTTGTTAACTGATCAGCAGCTGCTAGAACTGTTGAAGCAGTTGCACCTGTAAAAGTAATATTGTCAGCATTAGCATAAGTGTTTTTTGCACTAGTACCTTGGTTGACAGCAGCGGCATTTGCTGCGTTAAAGCTTCCAAAAGTTGATCCAAATACTATTGCGGAGATTCCAAAATAGTGAGCTAGTTTTTTTGTAAATTTTTTCATGTTTATTATTTTATCCGTTAATATTTTTATCTTATATGATTCCCAATATATAAATTATATAAAATAATTATATTGTAAAATTTATAGAAAGAAACGTTATAAAACACTGTAAAACAAGGAAAATAGCCAAATATTCAATAATAGAAGATATTTTGCAGTGATAAATATGTCATATTCAAAAAAAAAGAGTGGTTATGATAAAAAATTATAAGTAGTTAATGAAAATGCATAAAAGAAAACTCTTAAATAAAATAATCCTACTTACCTACCTTCTAATAGCTCCCTTTGCATCGTTGGCCGATATTGGAAATAAACAATGGGCTAAAGAATGTGAAAAAGACAATAAAAAAAATTGCATAATTGCTATTAATAACCAAGTGTCTGTTCCAGACAGTGATAAAAAACAAACTCTAGCAACCGCTTACATTCGACTAGGATCAACAATTGAAAGAAAAATGGATTTGGTAGATGGAGAAGAAAAAACTTATAAATTAAAAGAGGAAAATAAATTAGTACCTGTTATAATTGTTAAACTTCCTTTTAATGTTAATTTAACAAAAAGCCCTTTAGTTCAAATTGATAAAAAAAATATTTTTAATTTACCCTTTTCACACTGCAACGCACAAGATGGATGCGTGGCAACTGTTGCTATTAATGATGAGATTATAAAACTGCTTAAAGCAGGTAAAGAATTAACCGTAATCACGGGGGTGCATGGAAGAAAAGAAAACCTGTCAATTAATTTTCCGTTAAAAGGTTTTTCTAAATCATACGATAGTTTGTTAAAATAAAAATAGATAATCAAGAAGCTTTAGAAATTGCCTTCTTCCTATTTTATTTATAAACATTTTTTTTATTTTATTGATTTAGAATATTTTTTCCAGTTATCTTGATAATGTTTAGTGTTTTCTGCTATATCTTTTTTTTCTTCTTCAGTTACTTCTCTTATAACTTTGCCAGGAGAGCCAATAACAAGTGAGTTGTCTGGTATTACTTTATTTTCAGTAATAAGAGCTTTAGCTCCTATAATGCAATTTTTTCCAATTTTCGCATTATTAAGAATCACCGCACCAATTCCAATTAAACTGTTATCTCCTATCGTACAGCCATGAAGCATAACAAGGTGGCCAACTGTTACATTCTTTCCAACTTTTAAAGGACAGCCTGGATCGGTATGTAAAACACTTCCATCTTGTATATTAGAACCCTCACCTATGTGAATATTTTCTATATCTCCTCTAAGAGTTGCATTAAACCAAATGCTAGAGTTTTTATCTAATGTTACATCTCCAATAATAACAGCATTAGGTGCGACCCAATTTTCGCCAGAATTTTTTGGTTTTTTATTTTCCAAATCGTAAAACATATCTTATATAATACTTAACATGTCGCTTACAAAAACTCCAATATGTGATTTTGGGAAAAAAGCTGAAACTTTCCAATTAAAGTCTACTGACAATAAAATTATTTCACTAAATGACATCAAGGGAGATAAGGGAACTTTGATAATGTTTATTTGCAATCACTGTCCTTATGTAAAGGCAGTTATTGAGGATATTGTTGAAGATGCAAATAAATTAGCTAATTTTGGAATAAAATCAGTAGCGATTTGCTCTAACGATGTAAAAAATTATCCCGAAGACTCATTTGAAAATATGATTGAATTTTCAAAAGAGAATAATTTTAAATTTCCATATCTAATTGATGAAACTCAGGAAATTGCAAAAAAATATGATGCTGTATGTACTCCTGATTTTTTTGGTTACAATAAAGATTTAGAATTACAATACAGAGGAAGAATTAGAGAATTAAAAGAATTGAAACCTGTAAGAAGTGGAGAAAGTGATTTATATAAAGCAATGAAACAAATTTCTGAAACAGGAAAAGGACCAGAAAGTCAAATTCCAAGTATGGGTTGTAATATCAAGTGGTTGAATAATTAATGTATATAGTAGTTACCAGATCTTTTCCTCCAGAAGTTGGTGGAATGCAAAACTTAATGTGGGGACTTACCTGCTCTTTAGCAAAATATAATTTAGTAAAAGTTTTTGCTGATTTTCATGAAAATTATAAAGAGCATGATCAAAAAGTATCTTTTTCAATCGATAGAGTTGCAGGAATAAAACTTTTAAGAAAATATCGAAAATCATATCTGGTTAACGAATTTATAAAAAAAAATAAAAATGTTAATTGTGTTATTGCAGATCATTGGAAAAGTTTAGAATTAATTAAAACAACAAAGAAAAAGATTTGTTTAATCCACTCTAAAGAAATTAATCATAAAAAAGGATCGTTTGCTAATAGAAGAATTTTAAAAGCTTTTAATAATATTGATCAGGTTGTTGCTAACTCTGAATATACAAAAAATCTTGCAGTAGAGATTGGAATAGATGAAAATAAGATAATTGTTATTAACCCAGGCGTTTTTCCTCCTAAAGAAATAGACAAATCATCAATTAATGAAGCTGAAAATTTATTAAAAAATAAAAATCCTAGATTAATTACAGTTTCGAGGTTTGATAAAAGAAAAAATCATGAAAAAGTAATAATGGCATTAAGAAATCTTAAACAAATTTACCCAAATATTATTTATACTTGTATTGGTTATGGAGAAGAAGAAGAAAACGTAAAAAAACTTACAAATGAGCTAGAATTAAATGAACAAGTAATATTTTTAAAAAATGTCCCTCAAGGCCTAAAAAATGCACTAGTTTCAAAGTCAAATCTTTTTGTTATGCCATCAATTATACATAAAACTTCAGTTGAAGGATTTGGTATTGCATACGTAGAAGCTGCTCAATACGGAATACCATCTATTGGTGGAAAAGACGGAGGTGCATCAGATGCAATAAAAAATAATGAAACAGGAATGATTTGTGATGGTAATAATTTAGAAGAAATTTATTCTAGTATAGATTTAATTTTAAAAAATAATTCATATTTAGAAATGGGTAAAAAAGCTAAAGATTACTCAACTAAATTTGAATGGGATAATATAACCAAAGAATATTTAAAAATTTTGTGATAAGATAAATTTATGATCGAAAAATTTAATGGAATAATCTACTTAATAATTTTCTTAGTTCATTTTATTGGACTAGGTGTCTACGCTTTCCAGTTAATAATAGGAACAAAAAAATTTCGTGAAAAATTTCAAATAGATGAAACAGCATCTACTATGATGAGAATGTGTGGAGCTCTTTTTCTCGGTGCAGTCTTAATGGCAATTTACATTATGTTTGTTAGACCAGGAGGAGTTGAGGGAACATGGGGATTTTTTAACTTAGTTTTTGTACAAAACTTATGCATCTTTTTAGTGAATACTTATTCTATAAAGATTGATAAAACTGGAATAAAAAATGACTCAAATGAAGGTGTAATTGCACCATTAGTTTTTACAATTTTAAGTGCAATTCTTTGTTTCGGATTAGCAGATAAAATTTATATTTAATTTAAAATAATTTTTTCTAAAACTTTATCTGTAGATAGTTTTACTAAATCATTAACTTGAATTGCTTTAAAGTTCTCTCTTTCAATACTTACTTTGTAAGCTGTTGTATGAGATCCAAATAAAGTTAAACCTTTAGCTCCTAAATGTGCTGCCATATGTGCAGGGCCTGTATCATTTGCGATAATAAATGAACTATCTTTTATTAATGATGAAAGTTGAGAAATGTCTAAAGCTTTTCCATTATCTAAAACACATAATGCATTGATATCTTTTGATTCATTAATTTCATCTGGACCAGGTGCTATTACAATTTTATACTGATCATTATATTGGCTTTTTATTTTTTCAATTAGCTCATTGTAATAAGGCCACTTTTTTTGAGTTAGATGTGGTGAACAAAATGGAAATAAAACAATATATTTTTCTAATTTATATTCTAATTTGATTTTAGATATATCTATACAGCTCCAAGAAAAATCAGGAAGTAATGTGTGTTTGGTATTTATTTCTGAAGTCTGTAGTTGATGGTTAAATCTCTCTAAAACAGATTTTTTATCAAATTCTTCTTTTGTTATATCTTTTGGTAGTGTTGTTTCGGATGATGACCAGATATTAAAATTTGAATTTGGGAATAAAATTTTTTTATAAAAACTTGTTCTAGAAGAATTTTGCAAATCATAAACCTTAGAAATTTTTAATTTTTTTATATTTCTCATCAAAAAATAAATATAAATTAGATTAAACCTGGATAATCTCTTGTCTAATATTACATCTGTTAAATGTGGATTTTTTTTAAATAAATCAAAGTATGGCTTTGTAGTTAACAAGTATATTTGATCGTTATTATGATTTTCAGATATATCTTGAATTGCACCACAAGCTTGAGCTATATCTCCTAAAGAACCATGTTTTATGATTAAAATATTAGACATATTTTTAACAACTTAACACACTATAAAATTTTATGAATAAAATTCTAGTTGAAGTATCTGTTGGAGAGCTTTTTGATAAAATATCCATTTTAGAAATTAAAAAAGATAGAATTAAAGACTCCGAAAAGCTTAATTTTATAAATGGTGAATATAAAGTTTTAAAAAATGAACTAGAAAAAAACGTAAAAATGGATGTAAAATTAGAAAAATTTTTTATTGCCTTAAAAAATATAAATTCAAAATTGTGGATTATTGAAGATAATAAAAGAAAGTGTGAAAAAGATTCAAATTTTGGAGAAGAGTTTATTAGATTGTCTAGAGATGTTCATTTCCTCAACGATACTCGAGCTAAAATCAAACTAGATATAAACAATCACACGGGATCAAAAATTAAAGAAATTAAAGAATATACTAATTATTGATATCTATATTTTTTTTCTAAATATTTTATTAAATTGTGAACTAAAAAAGTAATAAATAAATAAATACTTCCTGCTATTATAAAAACTTCTACCGGTCTAAAAGTTGTAGAAATAATAAATTTTGCAACTCCAGTTATATCCATTAGTGTTACGGTGCTAGCGAGCGATGTACCTTTTAACATTAATATTATTTCGTTACCGTATGCTGGTAGAGATTGTTTAATTGCTATTGGAATTTGAATTTTGGTGAAAATAAATACTTTATTTAATCCTAAACTTCTACCAGCTTCAATTACACCTGGTTTTATTGTTTGAAATGCTGATCTTAAAATCTCTGATGTATACGCTCCAGTATTTAATGAAAATGCTATGATTGCGCACCAATAAGGTTCTTTTAAAATGATCCATAAAAAAGTTGATCTTAAG
This sequence comes from uncultured Pelagibacteraceae bacterium, assembly GCA_902519625.1. Taxonomy (GTDB): domain Bacteria; phylum Pseudomonadota; class Alphaproteobacteria; order Pelagibacterales; family Pelagibacteraceae; genus Pelagibacter. The sequence goes on from CABYKS010000010.1 coordinate 23,675, forward strand.
TATTCTATTTGTCCAAGACCAAAATAAATAATAAATATTTGAACCAAAAGTGGTGTTCCTCTAAATAAGTATGAATATCCATATGCAAATCCTCTTACTAATTTATTTTTATTTAGTCTTAGAATTGCAAAAAATAATCCTAAAATTAATCCAAAAAATAATGATGCAGATAAAAGTTTTAAGGTTATCAATGTTGCACCTAGTAATTTTGGGAAAATTGTTATTATTAATTCTAAATCCATCAATAGCCTCTACTATAGTTTTTTTCTAATCTATTAATTAATTTCATACTCAAAAAAGTAAGTATTAAATATAAAAGTGCCGCGAATGAATAAAAGAAAAGCGGGTCTCTGGTTGATCCAGCTGCAATATAAGATTGTCTCATAATTTCAACTAATCCAGTAACTGAAATTAAAGAAGTATCTTTTAAAGTTATTTGCCAAACATTACTTAGATTGGGTATTGCCAGCCTTAACATTTGAGGCATAATTACTTTAAAAAAATATATATATTTTTTTAAACCTAAAACATGGCAAGCCTCGAACTGGCCTTTATCTATCGATTGGATTGCTCCTCTAAAAACTTCTGTAGAGTAAGCTCCAGAAATAATTCCAATTGATGTGGCTCCAGTAATAAATGCATTTATTTCTATATAATTATAATAGCCAAAAATCTGCGCAACATACATTATTGCGCTGCTTCCACCAAAAAAGAAAAGATATATAACTAAAAGCTCAGGTACTCCTCTAACAACTGTAGTGTAAGAATTAGCAACTAAATTTAAAATTTTATATTTTGAGAGTTTTAAAGGAGTAAATATTAATGCAAATAAAAAACCAATTAGCATTGCTGTAATTGCTACAGCAATTGTCATAAGTGCAGCTACAAAGAGCTCGTCACCCCAACCGTTATCTCCAAATGATATTAATTCCATAGTAAAAGGCGGTAAGATTACCGCCTTTTAAATTTTAAATTTACATTGATGCGTCAAAGCCAAACCATTTAATAGCAAGCTCACTAATTTTTCCAGTTTTTCTTGCTTGATCGATAGCTTTATTGAAATCTTTAAGTAATTGAGCATCTCTTTTACCAAAAGCAGAGTCTGATCCAAATTGTGCTTCTTGTCTTAAACCAACGCCTACTCCGTTTCCAAAATGTCCGCCAGAGAAAGTTGGTCCAACTAACACAACATCTTTTCCAGATTTTTCAGCATAGTCAGTAAATGCTACTGCTGCAGCTAGTGCTGCATCACATCTACCCGCTGATAGATCTAGGTTAACTTCATCTTGAGTTTTGTAAGTTCTAACATCAACCGATCCTACGTCACCTGACTCTAAAAAGTTTTGGTGAATAGTTCCAGTTTGTGTGCAAACAGTTTTACCAGCTAAAGCTCCTGTAATAGTTTTAAGAGCAGCTTTAACATCTTTTCCGCCTAAAGATAAATTTATACCTTCTGGTGTAGACATTCCTTCAAGATCAGAACCTTTCATTACTGCAAGGGATGCAACTTCATCAGCATAACCCTGAGAAAAAGTTATAACTTTTTTTCTTTCATCAGTAATAGACATACCTGCCATAATTGCATCGTATTTTCTTAATCTTAAAGATGGAATCATTCCATCCCAGTCTTGTGCTACAATTTTACAATCTCTTTGCATGTAAATACAAAGCCAGTTTGCAAGATCAACTTCGAATCCAATTAGTTTTCCATCTTCAGATGAATCATTCCATGGAGGATATGCACCCTCTGTTGCAATTCTAATAGTATCTGCTGATAGAGTTGAACTAAAAAGAAATATTGAAGCAAAAACGCTTAATATAATTTTTTTTAATTTCATTTTTTCCCCTATAATTAATATTAATTAAAAGACATTATTCCACAAAATCTGAGATTTAAAAAGATAAAATTAATGGTTAATTGATGAATAAAAATTCCAAGAACTATCAAAGCTTGGGATATATACTCTATCTAAGGTAGCATTGCCAAAGTTTTTATTAAATACATTTAGCCAATTATCCACTTGTTTTGGTTTTTTGTCTTTGCTTCCAACTTGAGCTGTTATTACTCCATCAGGTTTAAGAATTCTTACTAATGAATTCATATTTTTAGCTGCAAGATCTATACAGAACTGATCATCGTTTAAATCAATAAATATTTTATCATAACTATCATCCTCGACTTTTTTAATACTTTCAAATGCATCTCCCCAAACACATTTTACAGAATTTTTTTCAGTGGCGTTTTTACCAATAGATCCAATATGTTTTTTACAAACTTCAACGACCTCTGGATCTAGCTCATACCAATCAATAAATCCAAATCCTTTTGAAATACATTCTCTAGCAACTCCTCCATCTCCTCCGCCAATAATTGCTGCTCTATCTTTACTTTTGTTTAATTTTAAAGCTGAATTTACAAAAGTTCCACTATAAATATGTTCATCACTTTCAGCTACTTGTAAATCATTATCTATGAATAAAGATTTCCCATACTCAACAAGATCAAGAATTTCAATATGCTGGCCAACTTTAGATGTGAAATCTTCTAAAACTTCTTTTACCAAATAATTTTTTTGTAAACCTTTAGTGCTAGTAATGTCGTGATAGTAAGAAATTGTATCCCTACTAATTTCTTTTTTTACGATTCTTTTATGATCAATTTCTTTTTTTAAAATATCTAAAGCAACTGTAGGAGAAATTATTCCACAAGTGTAAAAATCAAAACTTATTATCCCTTTTTCTGGATAAGTGTGAAAGCTCATATGACTTTCTGCAAGTAATGCTACTAAAGTGAAACCTTGTGGTTCAAATTTATATTTTGCTATATTTAAAACTGTAACTTTTGCTTTATCTGCAATTTTATGAACCAAGCCCTCAAAAAAAGAAGGTTCGTATTCTTTTTTTGTACCAATTATATCTAGGGTGACATGCTCTCCTACTTTTTTTACCATTTTTAGTTCCCCGATTCTTGTTATTAGTAACTAAACAAATTTTTTTACTTCTTTCAAATAAAAAACTACTGTAAAACTTTATCCACAAGGAAGATAATTTTGAAAAATAACTGGTCAAACACAGAAGCAAATAAATATATAAAAAAGTATAGAACTCTTGGGCACTCTAAAGATATGGCTCTTCGAGTATATACAACAAGACTATTAGGAAGAAATAGCGAACTAGTTTTACATGGAGGAGGAAATACCTCGGTAAAAACATCAGTTAAAGATATAGATGGGAAAAAATATGATGTTCTATGTGTTAAAGGCAGTGGCTGGGATATGGCTGAAATTGAACCTGAAGGTTTGCCAGCAGTAAAATTACAACCTCTGCTATCACTTAAAAATAAAAAATACCTAAGTGATGAAGATATGGTTGCATATCAAAAAAGAAATTTAATTAATATAAAATCTCCAAATCCTTCTGTAGAAACTTTTCTTCACGCTTTCTTACCTTTTAAGTTTGTCGATCACACACATTCAGATGCAATAATGAATATCACTAATAGATCAAATGGAAAAGAATTGTGCAAAAAAATTTTTGGATCGAAAGTAAGCATTGTACCCTATGTTATGCCTGGATTTGGTTTGGCCCAAAAAATTAACGAAGTTTATTCAAAAAATCCAAAAATTAACTGTTTAATACTTT
>CABYKS010000011.1 GCA_902519625.1 uncultured Pelagibacteraceae bacterium
ATTATTCCAAACCAAATGAACATAATTAATAGCAGTAAAAGAAATAAAAAATTTGACCTGACTTTATCCTTATCTGCCAAACAAAGGTCTATCCATAATAATTATTCAACTTTTTTAGTTTTATTTATAATGCTGTCGGGCCACTATAGTTTCCTAGTTTATCATAAATATAATTGGTTAATTTTATGTGCAATAGCAGTTATATCGGTCTTAGCTAGACATTATTTTAATTTAAGAGGAAGAAACATTCACAGGTTGTATATTTTAATAACATCTATTGCATCCTTAATTTTACTTGCAGTTTTAATTTTAATTTTTAAAAGTTAAAATTATATAAATTATGTCAGAAAAATTAATTGTAAGCTGGGATCAATATAACGAAACCGTCGAAAAGCTTGCAATTCAAATAGAGGAAAGCGGATACAAGCCAACAATATTAATTGGTATCATGCGTGGAGCAGCACCAATGATAGATGTCTTAAGTCGAGTATTTAAACTTAAATGTGCTTACTTAGCAGTTGAGTCATATAGTGGCAAAGGAGTAGAGGACGAACAAGGTGATATTGTATTTTCTAGAGAAATGAGCTCTATAGCACCAAGTATGGGAGGCAGAATTTTACTTTGTGATGATTTGTCTGATACAGGAATTACTTTTAATAAAAGCATTGATTGGCTAAAAGCTTATGGACCGATAAAAGGAAAAATTGAAGATATCAAAACAGCTACACTTTGGAAAAAACAAAAATCATCATTTGAACCTGATTTTTGTGCAGTAAAATTAAAAGACAATCCTTGGATAGTTCAACCATTTGAGATTTACGAAGAAATAAGGATTGAAGAAATAAAAAAGAAACACCAAAAATAAAAAGGGCGACCCTAAAGCCGCCCCATTTCAAAATTATTTAACTTTTTAACCTACCAAGAAACTAACTACACTTAGTGCAGCAATAACCCATATTGCCGGACTAGTCTCATTAAATTTTCCAGTGCAAATCTTAATTGCAGCGTACGAAACAAATGCTAAAGCTATTCCATTAGAAATAGAATAAGTAAATGGCATTGCTATCATTGCGAGAACAGCAGGGCCTGCTTCTGCAGCATCGTCCCAACTAATGTCTGTTATATTTCTCACAAACAGAGTTGCAATATAGATTAAAGCAGCAGCATCAACTTCTTTTGGAAGAGATGTTGCAAGCGGACTGAAGAATAAACATAGCAAGAAACCAATTCCAATAACAAGCGAAGTCATTCCTGTTCTTCCTCCAACTTTTACTCCAGCAGCACTCTCAACATATGAAGTAACTGTAGAAGTACCCATTACAGCTCCTGCAACAGTTGATACACTGTCTGATAGCATTGCTTTTTCGATGTCTTTAATTTTTCCATCAGAACCAACTTTTCCAGCTACGTTTGCAACACTGGTTAATGTTCCAGCAGTATCAAAAAAGTCGATAAAAAATAATGTAAAAATTACTGTTACCATCGATGCGCTCAGCGCAGCACCTAAATCAAAAGTCATTAGATGTGTCATTGGTGGTGGAGAAGAAACAACTCCATTGAAGTTTCCTAATCCAGTTATCCAAGCTATTGCACTAAAGACAAGGATACCAATTATTATATTTCCTCTAATATTCATTTTTTCCATTACAATCATTGAAACAAATGCACCTGCACCTAATAATAACATAGGGTTAGAAACATCTCCTAGTCTTACTAGTACAACAGGATCATCTGCGGTTAACCCCATAAGTTGAAAACCGATGATCGCAAGAAAAAGGCCAATACCAGCTCCAATTCCAAGTTTTAAACTTTTTGGAATAGAGTTTATTAGCCAAGCTCTTAGTGGTGTTAATGAAATTATTAAGAAGACTACACCTGCAACCAAAACAGCACCAAGTGCCTCTGCTGGCGTATTTCCCATTCCTAAACAAACACCATATGCGATAAATGCATTTATTCCCATTCCTGGTGCAAGTCCAATGGGCCAAGTTTTAGCGTAAAATGCACAGATGAAACATGCTAAAGCTGCCGCTAAAGCTGTCGCTGTGAAAACACCACCAAAATCAAACCCACCGTCGGCAAGTATGACAGGATTTAAAAACATTATGTAAGCCATTGTCAAGAACGTCGACACCCCTGCAGTGACTTCTGTTTTAAAATCTGTCTTATGTTTTTTATAGTTAAAGTAGTTATCTAACATTAGACCTCCATTTTCTCGTACAATATTTGATTCGAGTTAAAAAATCTTATCTAAGAATTTAAAAAAGCTTGATTTTGTTACTAATTAGAGATTATTTACAACTTAAAAGTTAATCTTTTGACACAATTCATTGATATATTTTTAATATGAAATTTAGATTCGTTATAATTTTATTTTCAATTTTATTGCTTTCATCTGGTTGTCAGACGATAAAAAAAAAATCTGATGAAATTGCAGAGAAAGAAAATCAAAGATTTGGAGAGTTTGTTGGAAAACAAGTTAACGAACTTAGATTAGAGCTCGGAGCCCCTACAGAAGATTTTGTTAATGACATAGGAAATGAAACTTTAGTTTACAAAACAAAAAAATATGGAATTCCATGTGAGAGAAAATTTGAAATAAATGCCACAGGAACAATTGTAGGATTTACTTCTAGTGGATGTATTTAAATAATTAAAATTATAAATTTTTTGTTAAATTTTACCTGATAAATCAAGCAATATATGCAAAAAGATTAATTTATTTTACAATCACATATAATAAATATAACCTTTTCAAAAACATGGAGGAGGATATATGGCAAAGAAAAAAGTTTCTACTTCGGGAGCTGCTAATAAAAAATTGCCACTCAATCAGTCAATACCTTTAGGTATTCAGCACGTATTTGCAATGTTTGCTGGGAACATAACTGTTCCACTAATTGTTGCTGGCGTTTTTGGAGTGACGACTGGAGAAAAGATTTTTTTAATTCAAATGGCATTGTTTGCTGCTGGCGTGGCAACAATAATACAAACAGTCGGTTATAAAGATATTGGTTCAAGACTACCAATAATACAAGGTACAAGTTTTGCTTTCATACCAATAATGCTACCGTTCAAAGCTTTTGGTTTAGGAGCAATATTTACAGCTGCATTTATAGGAGGAATTTTTCAAATATGGATTGGAAAAATGTTAAAACCAATTCGTCATATGTTTCCTCCATTAGTAACTGGAATAGTTGTATTAATGATTGGAATTAGTCTTCTTAAAGTTGGATTTAAGTATGCTGGTGGAGGAGTATGGTTAATGAATAATAAACCAGAAATTTTTGCTAACTGGCATCATTTAACAATAGCTGGTACAGTTTTAATAGTTGCACTTTTGGCAAATATTAAAGGAAAAGGAATGGCATCTGCAGCCTCTATTCTAATTGGAATAGTAGCTGGGTTCATAGTTGCGGCTATGCTTGGAGAAGTTAGATGGGAAAAAATTGCAGCTGCTGACTGGTTTGCTTTACCAATGCCTTTACAATACGGAATAGACTTTGTATGGGGTGCTGTAATATTAATGTTATTTATGTCTATAGTAACAACAATTGAAACTATAGGTGACATTAGCGCAACAACAATGGGTGGAGCAAATAGAGAAGCTACCAACAAAGAACTTTCCGGTGGTATAATGGCCGATGGAGTTGGAACAGCTTTTGCATCAATTTTTAATGCTATGCCTAATACATCTTATTCACAAAATGCGGGTTTAGTCGCATTCACTGGAGTAATTAGTAGACACGTCGGAACTGTTGCTGGTGTCATTTTAATTTTATTAGGTTTATTTCCAAAACTTGGTGGAATTATTGCTGCAATGCCAGATTCGGTGATAGGTGGAGCAGCTATAATTATGTTTGGACTAATTGCTGGTGCAGGAATTAAATTAATTTCAAAATCAGAAATGAGCCAAAGAAATATTTTAATTTTAGCATTATCTTTATCTTTTGGTATAGGGCTATATGCATTTCCTGAGTTTGTTGCTCATGTACCAGATTTAGGAATTAAATTAGGATTATTGCTTACTACTGGCTTAATACCTGCTGGACTGTTAGCATTTATTCTAAACGCTACATTACCAAAAAAATAAATTATTTTAAAACTTGTGGGGAGAAATCCCCACAAGCAAGGTTTAATACTTATTTAATTTCAATAAGTTTTTTCTTTTTATACTCTGGTACAATTCTTTCACAAGCTATTGTCAAAAGACCATCTTTTAATTCAGCACCACCTACTTTTACATCATCTGCAATCGTAAATGATCTGGCAAACTGTCTCTGAGAAATACCCTTGTGAATAATTTCACCATCTTCATTTTTATCTTCAGATTTATTAACTTGTTTTGTTCTTACAGTTAATAAATTGTCTTCAAACTCAACTTCAACATCCTTTTTGTTAAAACCAGCAAGAGCAACCTCTATTGCATATTTATCTTTACCGGCTTTTCTTATGTTGTACGGTGGATAGTTTGATTGCATACTCAAACCTCCATTTCCCAACATACTTTCAAATTGGTCAAACATATCGTCAAAACCAATTGAAAAAGGTCTTAATGAGTTGAATATAGATAGATCCTTACTTGTCATATATCCTCCTTTGTTAGCAAGGTTATTTTATGCAAGCCCCATTAGGCGACTTACTAAAATTATATGGGTATTAATTTTATATTTTCAAGAAATCTGATTGGAAATTTTTAATGCAAATGCATAATCAAGTGCAATCTCTTCTATAGCACCATCTCTTCCAGATTTTCCTCCATGACCGGCATTCATTTCAGTTTTTAATAATAATAAATTATTATCAGTTTTATGATCTCTTAATTTTGCAGTAAATTTTGCTGGTTCATCAAATAAAACTCTATTATCACTTAAACTTGTTGTGATTAATATGTGAGGATAATCCATTTTTTTTATATTGTTATAAGGAGCGTAGGAATAAATATAATCAAAGTGTTCTTTGTTATCCTTAGCATTACCAAATTCATCAAATTCTCCAACAGTTAATGGCAAAGAATGATCTAAATTTGTAGTTAAGGAATCAACAAAAGGTACAGCCATTATCATTCCCAAAAATAATTCAGGTGATTGATTAACTACTGCACCCATCAGCAATCCACCCGCAGACCCTCCCATTCCAATTACTTTTCCTTTAGAGGTATATTTTTTTTCAATTAAATACTTGGCAGCAGCAATATAATCTTCAAAGGTATTTTTTTTGTTTAAAAGTTTTCCTTCTTTCCACCATTTCATTCCTCTTTCCATTCCACCTCTAATATGTGCAGTAACCCAAATAATATTTCTATCAATTAAACTTAATCTTGTTGATGAAAATGCTGGGGACATGGAGTTACCATAAGATCCATATCCGTATAATAATAAATTTGAAGATATAGCTATACTAACAGGAGGACAAGTTATCTCGGAAGATCTAGGAATTAAATTAGAAAACGTAAAAATAAATGATCTTGGGTCAGCTAAAAGAGTAAAAGTTGATAAAGAAAATAGTACAATCGTGAGCGGTTCAGGAAAAAAATCTGATATCGAGGCTAGATGTGCTCAGATTAAACAACAAGTAGAAGAAACAACTTCTGATTACGATAGAGAAAAACTGCAAGAAAGACTTGCTAAATTAGCTGGTGGTGTTGCGGTTATTAAAGTTGGAGGTTCAACTGAAGTAGAAGTAAAAGAAAAAAAAGATAGAGTTGAAGACGCTTTAAATGCAACTAGAGCAGCAGTAGAAGAAGGTATAGTTGTTGGAGGAGGATGTGCTCTTCTTTATGCATCGCAAGATCTAGATAAAGTAAAAGTTAAGGGTGATGACCAAAAAGCTGGTGTCGAGATAGTTAAAAGTGCACTACAAGCTCCTATTAGGCAAATAACTACAAATGCTGGCGTAGATGGTTCTGTAGTTGTTGGAAAACTATTAGAAGCAAATAAAACTTCAAATGGATACGATGCTCAAACAGAACAATATGTTGACATGTTTAAAGAAGGTATTATCGATCCAGTAAAAGTTGTAAGAACAGCTTTACAAGATGCTGCTTCGATCGCCGGACTATTAGTTACAACAGAAGCTATGGTTGCTGACAAACCTGAAGAAAAAGATTCTGGACCTGCTGGAATGCCTGGTGGCGGAATGGGTGGAATGGGTGGAATGGGTGGAATGGGAATGTAATCCACAATTTTCTCAAACAAAAATTCTAAAAGGGCAGTTTTTACTGCCCTTTTTTTTTACTAATAATAATTTAGTTATGAAAAACTTTCCCTACTAAAAACAATCCTAAAGCTACCGCTGGCCCTATACCAAAAGCAAATAACAAAGTTCCAATTCCTACAGTTCCTCCTAAATACCATCCAACGGCAACTACAGATATTTCAAGAAATGCTCTTACTACAGCAATCGGTAAATTTGATATTTTCTGAAGTCCAATCATTAAACCGTCTCTTGGTCCTGGTCCTAAATTTGCAACAAGATAAATTCCACCTCCTATTCCAACTGTGAGAACAGCTACAACAGCCAATATAATTTGAGAAATATAATTATCAGGTGTTGGAACAAATTTAATACAAATGTCAATCATTATAGCAATTATTAAAGCATTAAGAATTGTTCCAATTCCAGGTTTTTGTTTTAGTGGTATCCATAGTATTAAAACACCAATGCTTACGAACAAAGTAATTGTTCCAATTGAATAATCTATATTTAAAGAAATACCCTGAGCAAGAACACTCCAAGGAGAAGCACCTGTAAAAGAAACAATTAATAAACCTTCCCCTAAACCAAATAATGATAAACCAAAACATAAAAAAAATAATGTTGAAAATCTTGGCTTAAAATTAAACGGTCTATCTGAACTCCAATACGTCTTTGGAACTTTTTTTATTGATAAAAACATGTAATTTTATTTTTTTATAGATAACCTTATAAAGTTAAAATAAACTTTCACAATATAATTAACTTTATTGGTCAATTTTTTATGAAAAAATCGATTTGTATATTTTTTATTTTATTCTCATTTTTCAAGGTATTTGCTGATGAATTAAATTACAAAAACATATCTAAAATTGAAATGGACGTTTTAAGAAATGACGAATTAATAGGATATAGCAATTATTTTTTTAAACATAGCGGAGATACTATGATTGTAGAAAATTATACAAAATTTAATGTAGAAATGTTTGGTATTAAAGTTTTTTCAATAAATAGTAAATCTAAAGAAATATACCAAAAAAATAAGCTTTTATCTTTTGAGTCTTCTACATTGCAAAATAATAAAAAAAAATTTGTAAAATTAATTTATGACGAAAATAAAAATATATTTATTATAAATGGTTCTTCATATGTTGGCGAAGCAAATCGAGAAAATATAATTGGAAACTGGTGGAATGCCAAAATATTAGAAACAAAAACTCAAATAAGTCCTTTGTCAGGAAGTATAAAAAAACAGGAAGTTAAATTCATAAGTAAAGACGAAATTAATTACAATGGTAAAACGATTAAACTTTTTCAATTTAAACTTAAATCAGCTGAAGATTTGCCAGAAGATAAAAAATTAGATTTTGATATTTGGTTAGAACCAAATGAAGGTATAATTTTTAAAGTAAAATATAATAGACTTGGTAGTTGGGAATATAGATTAAAAAATTATGAATAAATTAAATTTTTTTCAATTTAATATTCTTAAAAGCAATTGATTCATAAAAGACATAAAAACTATAAAAGAAAGAAAAAAAATAAAATACATAAATGTGACTGCTCTATTTCTTTTTCTTCTAAGTAAAACAAATTTTTTATCATCCAAAAAAGAAACATCTCTCTTGCCAGCAACATGATAATCATAGCTGTATCTCCATACAGACATGCCAAATCTTTTATCTAAATTATTATAATAATTTATCCAAGCAACTGACCATCGGTATATTAAATATAAAATAAATAAAACTATAGTTGTTGTTAACATATTAAATTTAAATTATATTATAATTTAATCATATGTCTATCTGGGGAAGTTTAATTGGCGGAATGATAGGTTTTTCATTAGGTGGGCCTTTTGGAATGCTTTTAGGCTCTTTGCTTGGTGGAAAAATTTCTAGATCTAGAACTGGCCCAAGATTTCAAGCTTCAGCACAATCACAAAGAATTTTTGCTTTATCATTAATAGTACTTTCTGCAAAATTAAGTAAAGCAGATGGTCAAGTGAGCCGTGAAGAATTAATTGCAGTAAAAGATAAGCTTAAAATACCTGAAAATGAAATAGATCAAGTTGGAAAAATTTTTAATAAAGCTAAAGAAGAAAGTACTGGATATGAACCATATGCAAAACAAATCGCTCAATTTTATCAAGGTCATATCAATGTTCTTGAAGAAGTTATAAATATACTTTTTTATATTGCAGAGTCGGATGGAAAGGTCAGCCCATCAGAATTAACAATGATAGAAAACATATCTAAAATATTTGGTCTAACTCAGGCTCAATTTAATAGTATTAGAGAGAGTAGAAAAGGATCTGATAAGCTCAATCCTTATATTGTTTTAGAAAGTAACCCTGGTGATGATCTTCAATCAATAAGGAAAAAATATCTTAAATTAAGCAAAGAAAACCATCCTGATTTGTTAATGAGTAAAGGAGTGCCTCAAGAAGTAATTGATGAAAGCAAGAATAAAATGAGAGCTATAAACTCAGCTTGGGATCAAATTCAGAAACTAAAATCTAATTAAAATTGTTCAGACTCTGTTGAGCCATCCATAGCAGTTGTTGAGCTTTTTCCTGAACTAATAGTATTGGATACTGCATCAAAATAAGAGGTACCAACTTCTCTTTGATGTTTAACGCTTGTGTAACCATCTTTCTCACGAGCAAATTCCTGCTGTTGAATTCTAGAATATGCGGTCATACCTTCTTTTTTATATTTTTCTGCAAGTTCAAAAATTGCAATATTTTGTGTATGAAATCCAGCAAGAGTAATAAATTGAAATTTATAACCCATTTTACTTATTTCTACTTGAAATGAAGCAATCTCTGCATCGGATAAATGTTTTTTCCAATTAAATGAAGGAGAACAATTATAAGCAAGAAGTTTTCCTGGAAACTTTTCGTGAATTGCTTCAGCAAATTTTTTAGCTTCTTCGAGATTTGGTGTTGCAGTTTCACACCAAATTAAATCAGAATATGGAGCATAAGCTAATCCTCTGGAAATTGCTTGTTCAATTCCTGATTTTACATAATAAAAACCTTCTGGGGATCTTTCGCCTGTTAAAAAACGCTTATCATTTTCGTCATGATCATTTGTAATTAACTTTGCTGCATTTGCATCTGTTCTAGCTAAAATAATTAAAGGAACATCAGCAATATCAGCTGCAAGTCTTGCAGCTTTTAAATTTTTTATCATCGTACCTGTTGGAACTAAAACTTTTCCACCCATATGACCACATTTTTTTTCACTTGCTAATTGGTCTTCAAAATGAACACCTGCGGCTCCAGCCTTAATAAATTTTTTTGCAAGTTCAAAAACGTTTAAAGGTCCACCAAATCCAGCTTCACCATCTGCAATAATTGGCAACATATAATCAATTTTATTTTCTTTTTTCATGTCGCCATCTTGAATTTCCATATGTTGAATTTGATCTGCTCTTATTAAAGCATTATTCATCGAATCAACTAATTTTGGTGCACTATCATATGGATATAAAGATTGATCTGGATACATTTCACCAGCGCTATTTGCATCAGCTGCAACTTGCCAACCACTCAAATAAATTGCCTTTAATCCTGCTTTTGCATGTTGAACAGCATGGTTCCCCGATAAAGAACCTAATGTGTTTATATAAGGTTCGGAATTTAGCAAATTCCATAGTTTCATTGATTGCTGTTTGCATAAAGAGTACTCAATTTTAACAGAACCTTTAAGTCTTTCTATTTCCTCAGGTTTATAATCACGTTTAATTCCTGCAAATCTTTTTAAATCGTATGAAACATTCTCAGCTGACATTATTATTTTGCCTTTGTTTTGATTTTATTAGCTAGAAGATTAAAATTAACTATTATCGCTAAATTGCTCTGTGAATTCGTTCATGCCGCTTGATCCCCAGTCGCAATGGTCGTCTCTTAGATAGATCGGTTTGCTTTTGTATTCAGAACAATCTTGATGATTAGTAATCTGTAAGCTTTTTTCGTTAATATTTGTTAATTTTTTATCCATGTAAACTTATTAATTTACAATATTTACAAATTCAATAAAAAATGCTATTTACTCTGTAAATAAAGGAAATTTTTTGTAAATTATAATTTACAATATTTACAAATGGTAAAAATGAGTCAATTAGATTTAAAAATTGGTCCAAAAATAAAGGGTTTTAGACGTCAGCTAGGAATCCAGGGAAACAAGTTAGCTGAAAAACTAAATATTTCTCCTAGCTATTTAACTTTAATTGAGGGTGGAAAAAGAAAGATTGATGCAGATTTACTTTTAAAAATTTGTCAAGAATTAAAAATTGAAGTTTCTGACCTGGCTATCAAATCTGATTTAAACCTAGCGAATAATATATCAGAATTACTTGATGATAAATTATTTGATGATTTAGATATTTTAGGTCCTGAAGTAAAAGATTTGGCAAATACTAATCCAAAAATCGGCAGAGCTCTAATTAGGCTAGGAGATATTTTAAAAAAAAAAGATCACGAACTAGTTAATAAAATAGAAAAATTATCAGGAAAGATCGTAGATAGCAGAAAGAGTTCATTTCCTGGAGAAGTTATATCAGATTTTTTACAAGAAAATAAAAATTATTTTCCAAAATTAGAAGATTTTGCAAATAAAATATTTGATAGAGTAAAACAAAATAATAGAACCAGATATATAGCTCTTTGTAAATTTTTAAATTCAGAATATGGTATTACAGTTAAAGATGTAATTCCTGAAGATGGAAAACCATTTTCAAAAATCTTCAATAAAAAAAATAAAGAACTTATATTGTCAGACTATCTCTCACTAGAAACAAAAAAACTACATGCTGCTTCACAAATTGTTCAGGAAGGAGCAATAGATGAAATTAATAGACTTCTTGAAACTTTTAATTTTCCATCAGAAGAATCTAAAAAATTAACTAAAGTAGCTTTATTAAATTATTGTGGAGCAGCAATTTTAATGCCATATAAACTTTTTCATACTGAATGTAAAAAATTAAAATATGATTTAGAGTTATTGCAAAATACATTTGCTACATCATTCGAGCAAGTAACACATAGAGTAACATGTTTAAATGATCCAAATTTACCGGGCGTTCCTTTTCATTTTTTGAGAGTGGATGTTGCTGGAAATATTTCAAAAAGATTTTCTTTATCTGGAATTGAAATCCCACGATACGGAGGAGCTTGCCCTAGGTGGAATGTTTATTCTGCATTCTCGAGACCGGGTGTAATCCAGGCTGCTGTAAGTAAAATGACTAATGGCGAAAAATATGTTTGTATTGCAAGAACTGTAGAAAAAGGAATTGGAAGATATGGGCAAAAAAAAAGTATGTTATCAATTGGACTAGGATGTGAAGCAAAATATGCTAAAGACTTCGTCTATACAGAAAATTTAGACATTCATGATAAAAAATCAGAAATTCCAGTTGGGGTTTCTTGTAGAACCTGCGATAGACTAGATTGTTCTCAAAGAGCATTTCCTCCATTACATAAAAAATTTGATGTAGATATAAATAATAGAGGTGTTTCTGTTTACGTTAATGATTAAAAGCTTAAAATTTTAGTTATCTTTTTTTGATCTTTCTCTTTCAAGTAATTGAGTAAGAGAGTCCACCATCATATCGGAAGCTTTAAATATTTCACTGGGTTTGTACTCATTTGAAATATTTTTCTCTGGATTTGATTTGTCTTCAATAACAATTCCTTTGTCTGGAGAATTATCCTTAATATAAATTAATATTAACCATTCATCGTCTGGATCTTCATCCCACTTTATATAAACTTCCCCATTTTCAAATCTTCTATCAATACATCTAAAAATAGACATGTGCCTTGTAATATGCCTTTTATTAAGCTGAAAAACTAAACTGTTTGCACTTCTATAAAAACTTTCTAAAGCATTTTCGATTTTTTGTCTTTCTAGGTTATAATTTTTTTCTTTTTGAAGAATAGTTTCTCTGTCATCGCCTTCTTGTACTTCTACCCCTAGAGCCTCTACTCTTTCTCTAATTTTTTGATCTCTTATTAATTGGTATTTTTGTTTAAGATTATCTATTCTTTCTTGTAATCCTGAATAGTCTTCTCTTTTTTCTTTTAAAGAAATTTTTTCTAATTTTTCTAATTCTTTAACCTCTCTAATTCTAAATTTTTCTATTTGTTTTTCAATTTTGAGTTCTTGTAAAAATCTTTTCTGTCTTTCGGCCTGTTCTTTTCTTACGATAGCTTGTTCTTGTCTTAAAAATTTTTTTAAGTCCTGATTTCTTTCTTTTTCTAATTTTTTTTCTTCCTTTAATTCTTTTTCTTTAAGTTTTAAAATTAAGTTCTCCTGTTCTTCTTTTTTTTCTTCAGCAGCTCTCTTTTCTCTTTCTTGCTTTTCAAACTCCTCAACTTTTATTCTTTGTTTTTCCTCTGATCTTATTTTTTTAAATTCTTGAATTTTATTATCTATTTTTTGAAAAAAACCTTGTATTGCTCTATCTAAATTAAAAATATCTATTTTAATTTTAAATTTTGGTTTAAATTTTTGCTGAAACCTAATTATATCTAATATAAAACTTTTTTTAGATTTATTTTTATAAATCTTTTTTTTGGAAAGTCTAATTTTTTTAGTTAGAAATCTATTCTTTGTTTTTTTTTTGAATTTTCTTCTTATAGATTTTTTTATTACTTTTTTTTTTCTAATTTTTTTTCTAACTTTTTTTTTAACTTTTTTTTTATTTTTTTTCATTTGGATTGTTTATGATTTATCAATAAACAATTAATAAATATAGTCTCTTGTTATGGGAGTTGCTTTAAGTTTTTTTGTTAATTGTAATTGAAATACCACCTGATCACTCCATTTAAAAGCCATTTCACAACCAACAAGATAAAATTCCCACATTCTAAAAAATTTTTCATCAAACATTTCTAAAACATCTTCTTTTTTAGATATAAATCTTTCTTTCCAATTTCTTAGTGTATGTTGGTAATGAGTTCTCAAAACTTCTATATCAGATAGAATTAATCCAGATTTTTCAATTGGTAATGATACTTCACTTAAACTTGGAGTATATCCACCTGGAAATATATATTTTGTTATCCAAGGTTGAGGAGCCCTAGGAGGGTTTATTGAACCAATTGTGTGGATTAATGCGACACCATCTTCATTTAAAAAGTCAAAAACCTTATTAAAATATTTTTGGTAAAATTTTCGTCCTACATGCTCAAACATGCCAACACTAACAACACGATCAAATTTTTCATTAAGCTGCCTATAATCTGCGAGTCTAAACTCAACTTGATTTTCTAAATTCATTTCTTTAGCTTTTTGTTTTGCGTATTTTAATTGATTTTCAGATAAAGTAATGCCAACTACTTCACATTGACTTTTTTTTGCTATATCAAGAGCTAAGGTCCCCCAACCACATCCTATATCTAAAACTTTTTGATTAGGCTTAAGATTTAATTTTTTAATTATATGATCTATTTTATTATTTTGTGCTACTTCTAATGTGTCATCTTCATTTTTAAAATAAGCGCATGAATATTGTCTTTTTTCATCTAAAAATAAATCATAAAACTTTTCTGAAATATCATAATGATGAGCAACATTTTCTTTTGATTTTCCAATTAAATTAAAGTTTGTTAAATATCTAAAAACTCTTCTAAATCTCCCAAATACATTTGATATCGAGTTAGTAGGTTTCCTTCCAACATTTTTAAGAGCTATATCTAAAAATTCAGTCAATGTACCATTTTCAATTACAATTGATCCATCCATATAACCTTCGCCTAAATATAAATCTGGATTTATTAATAACTTCCAATGTAATGATTTTTCTAAAATCCTTAGCTTTATAGGATTTTCTTTTTTTGGTTTTCCAATTATGTAGGATTTATTATTTGCATCCACTAATTCAAACCCATCATCTTTAATTAATTTTCTTAAAAAATTTAATAAATACATTTTAGCTAATTTTTAATTTTTATAATTAAAATCTATTTTTTTTAAATCTTCAATTAATTTTTGACATTCTTTATTATCAAGAATACTTAATGGGGGCAAAATATTGATATATGATTTATCTATTTTTGCCATTAAAGAGTGAATTGCTGAAATTAAATTATATCCATCAAAAATAGTTCTTACTTTACAAAGTTTTTCATTAGCACTTTTATCATAATTTTGAATATAATCGTCATACACTTTTCTTGCTAGAGTTGAAGTTATGTTGCAAGTTGCTGTTATTATTCCATCGCATCCTAATTGAAGTCCTTTAAGCAATTTATTCTCTGAACCAGGTAAAATAGAAAAATTATCTATTTTTAAATTTTCAAACAAATTATATGAACTATCCTTAACGCCAATTATTTGCTTGGGAAATTTTTTAGCTAATTCCTCTACACAATTTATACTAAACTTATAACCACTCAATTTTTCAAAGTTATATAAAATAATCTCAGCATCTGGCACTTCTTCTATAATTTTTGTGTAAAAGTTAACTGCTTCTTTATCTCCATACTTATAATACGCGGGAGGCATGATTAAAAATTTCTTAAAATTTAATGATGTAGCAACTTTCATTAAGTTTATAGTTTCAACTAATGAATTTAATCCTGTGCCAATTATAAACTTATCCTTATTCTTATTTGTTGAAATTGAATTTAATAAATTGATTTTTTCACTAACAGGAATTAGTTGGGCTTGTCCAGTACTTCCAAAAAATGCCACTCCATGACAGCCTTGATTTATAATATTTTCAGCATGAAGAATGGTTTTTTGAATATTTAGTGATAAATCTTCATTTAAAATTGATAATGTGGCCGCATAAATGCCTTTAATTTTTCCCATAAATAAAATTTATATAAAAAAAAAATATAGTAAAGATTATAAAGTATTTAAATGAAAATATTAGCAATACAAAATAGAATGGGTATTGGAGATATGGTAATTTTTTTACCATTTATTGAAGCAATATCAAAAAAATTTAATGCACCAGTAAGTATTTTAGTTAAAGAAAGCTCTAAAGCTTTAGAATATTTAGAAAAAAATAAATACATTGAAAAAATTTTAATACTAGAAAGAAATAATTATAACAATCAACATGATGGGATAATTGGATCTTTTAATCTCGCAAAAGACTTGAGAAAATATAGATTTGAAAAAGTTTTCATATTTAATTCGTCATTAAGATTTCATTTAATATGTAAACTGGCAGGTATTAAGGAAATATTTCAGTATCCATTATTTAAAAAAAAACATCAGCACTTAATTAAAACTGCTCAAAATTTTGTAAAAAAGGAATTAGATATTGATGTTGATAGTAATCCTATAATTGTATTAGAAAACTCTTTAATAGAAAATACAAAAAATCAATTTAAGATTGACTCTAACCAGATTAATATATTATTGGGCATTGGAGGATCTGGACCAACTAAAAGAATACCTACCAATAAGTTCTTAAAATTCATGAAAATGGCAACTAAAGAATATGATTGTAAATTTTTTTTGGCTACAGGTGCAAATGAAGAAGAACAAGTTATTTTAAATGAAATATTAAATTCTAAGTTTCGAGAAAGATGTGTATCTTTAGATAAAATTAAAATTAAAGAAACTCTGCCAATAATAAAAAATTGCACAATTGCAATATGCAATGACTCAAGTTTTAGTCATTTGTCAGCAGCTCTAGACATTCCCACAATAGTACTTCTATCTGATACACCTTTAATGTATGGAAGTTATAGCCCCAACATGTATCCTATAATTCCTGACGGAGAAGAGACAGTAACACATGATACTTTAGGCAAAGAAAGAATAAATCCTGAAAAAATATTTAAAATATTTAAAGAAATTGTAAATTAATTTAAGTCTTTCAAAACAACTTCTTTAGCTTCATTTACGATTGATGATAATCGAGAAGTTTCTGGGGAAATATCGGGGTGAATTTTTTTTTGAATTTTTAAGTATGCCTTTTGAACATCTTCTTTTGTAATTTTACTATTTCTATCTAAATTTAATATTTTGTAAGCTTCTTCAACAGATAATGTTGACATATTTGAATTATTTTTATTGAAAGAAAATCTTCCTGAATTTCTTAATGTTTGAATTAACCTAAATAAACCTATAAGTTGGTACAAAGTTAACCCTTTAAGCTTAATAATTCCGAGACTTAAAAGCAACAAAGGAACGGAGAATAAAAGCCTTCCTCCAAAAGCAAATAACAAAGCTAACAATATAGAGATTATAAAAATAGTAAAACGAACAGTTTTTGAAATTTTTTTTGCTGAAGCACTTGCAATTAGCCTTAGCAAAATATAACTAACAACTAAAATAATAAGTGCATAAATTATAATGTTCATATATCAAAGTTTTTTATGAAAATACCACAATTAGAAAAAAAACCCGAACTAAAATCTTGTCACAATGTCAATTGGGAAGATAATTATAGTTGGGTACATCAGTCAAATATTCTTGAGGTTTTAAGAGATAGTTCAAAATTGATTCCTCAAGTTAGAAATTATTTGGAAAAAGAAAATGAGTATACCGAATATCATCTCAAAGACACCAAAAATCTTCAAAAGCAGTTATTTAATGAAATAAAAGGAAGAATTAAATTAGATGATGAATCTCTACCTTATAAAGATACTCATTATGAATATTGGACAAAAACAACAGCGAAGGGAAACTACTCTATTAAATTAAGAAAAAAAATTGGAACAAATGAAACTGAAGAAATATGGAATGGAGATAATGAAAAAGAAAAATTAAATACTGAATATTTCGGTGTTGGAGATTTAGAAGTTAGTTTTAATGATAGATATTTAGGTTATTCTCTAGATTTAAAAGGTTCAGAATACTATACAATTTATATTAGGGATATTTCTTCTAAAAAATTGATAACTGAAAAAATAGAGGAAACTAGTGGAGGAATAACTTTTAGTTTAGATGATAAATATATTTTTTATTCAAAACTAGATAAATTTCATAGACCAAGAACAATTTATAGACATAAATTAGGAACTTCTGTCAAAGATGATCAATTAATATTTGAAGAGAAAAGTGAAGCATTTACTGTGGGTATTGGTTTAAGTGCTGATGAAAAATATTTTTTTATTTCAACATCGGATCATAATACATCTGAACAATATTATTTTGGAGCAGACGAAGAAAACCCAAAGCCAAAATTAATTAAGGAAAGAAAAAGAGGAATAATTTACTCAGTAAGTTCTTGGGATGGTTATTTTTACAATCACACTAATGAAAATGCAGAAGACTTTAAAATTGATAGATGTAAAGATTTATCAAATCAAAATTGGGAAGAATATATACCAGCAAAAAATGAGGTTTTAATTGGTGGACTAGCATTTATGAATGATTGGATAATTAGATCTGAAACTTCTAATGCACTAGGTAAATTATTTGTTAAAGATATAAATAGAAATAAAGAGGAAGAATTAATTTTTACCGATGAAAAAGTTATAGTTCCAGGAATATCTCTAACTCAAAAAGATAAAAATACTGATTTAGTATATTTATCTTATTCATCTCCCAAAACTCCAGGGAGGACATATCTATATAATTTAAAAACTAAAAATAAAAAATTAGTAAAAGAACAAGAAATTCCCTCAGGTCATAACCCCGATGATTATATTGTTGAAAGATTAGAATGTCCTTCGCACGATGGTAGAATGGTCCCAATAACCATAACAAGACACAAAAAAACTAAAATCAATGGATCTTCAAATTTATTATTATACGGATATGGATCTTATGGTAACTCCATGTCCCCAGCATTTTCATCAACAAGATTAAGTTTAATTGATAGAAATATTATTTGGGTTACTGCACATATTAGAGGTGGAATGGAAAGAGGAATGAAATGGTGGAAAGAAGGAAAACTTTTAAACAAAAAAAATACCTTTGAAGATTATATTGCTGCTGCCAAGTATTTAATTGAAAAAAAATATACCTCTAAAGGAAAAGTAATTGGAATGGGAGGGTCTGCGGGTGGATTGCTGATGGGTGCAGTAGTTAATCAATCACCTGAATTATTTTTGGGAATGATAATGGCTGTACCTTTTGTTGATTCCTTAACTACAAATTTAGATCATTCTTTGCCATTAACTGTTGGAGAATTTGATGAATTTGGTAATGCTAAGGATAACAAAGAACACTTTGATTATATTTATTCCTACGCTCCTTATAACAATATAAAAAAAATGGATTATCCTCACATATTAATCACAACAAGTTTAAGTGATAATAGAGTTTTATTTGATGAACCAGCAAAATTTACTGCAAAATTAAGAGATCATAAAACTGATAATAATTTATTATTATTAAAAACTGAAATGAATGCCGGTCATGGAGGAAAATCTGGAAGAGATGGTGCTATAGAAGAGATTGCACTTGATTATGCATTTGCATTAAAAATTTCCAATCAGATTTCTTGAAAATATAAAATTAATACCCATATAATTTTAGTAAGTCGCCTAATGGGGCTTGCATAAAATAACCTTGCTAACAAAGGAGGATATATGACAAGTAAGGATCTATCTATATTCAACTCATTAAGACCTTTTTCAATTGGTTTTGACGATATGTTTGACCAATTTGAAAGTATGTTGGGAAATGGAGGTTTGAGTATGCAATCAAACTATCCACCGTACAACATAAGAAAAGCCGGTAAAGATAAATATGCAATAGAGGTTGCTCTTGCTGGTTTTAACAAAAAGGATGTTGAAGTTGAGTTTGAAGACAATTTATTAACTGTAAGAACAAAACAAGTTAATAAATCTGAAGATAAAAATGAAGATGGTGAAATTATTCACAAGGGTATTTCTCAGAGACAGTTTGCCAGATCATTTACGATTGCAGATGATGTAAAAGTAGGTGGTGCTGAATTAAAAGATGGTCTTTTGACAATAGCTTGTGAAAGAATTGTACCAGAGTATAAAAAGAAAAAACTTATTGAAATTAAATAAGTATTAAACCTTGCTTGTGGGGATTTCTCCCCACAAGTTTTAAAATAATTTATTTTTTTGGTAATGTAGCGTTTAGAATAAATGCTAACAGTCCAGCAGGTATTAAGCCAGTAGTAAGCAATAATCCTAATTTAATTCCTAAATCTGGTACATGAGCAACAAACTCAGGAAATGCATATAGCCCTATACCAAAAGATAAAGATAATGCTAAAATTAAAATATTTCTTTGGCTCATTTCTGATTTTGAAATTAATTTAATTCCTGCACCAGCAATTAGTCCAAACATAATTATAGCTGCTCCACCTATCACCGAATCTGGCATTGCAGCAATAATTCCACCAAGTTTTGGAAATAAACCTAATAAAATTAAAATGACACCAGCAACAGTTCCGACGTGTCTACTAATTACTCCAGTGAATGCGACTAAACCCGCATTTTGTGAATAAGATGTATTAGGCATAGCATTAAAAATTGATGCAAAAGCTGTTCCAACTCCATCGGCCATTATACCACCGGAAAGTTCTTTGTTGGTAGCTTCTCTATTTGCTCCACCCATTGTTGTTGCGCTAATGTCACCTATAGTTTCAATTGTTGTTACTATAGACATAAATAACATTAATATTACAGCACCCCATACAAAGTCTATTCCGTATTGTAAAGGCATTGGTAAAGCAAACCAGTCAGCAGCTGCAATTTTTTCCCATCTAACTTCTCCAAGCATAGCCGCAACTATGAACCCAGCTACTATTCCAATTAGAATAGAGGCTGCAGATGCCATTCCTTTTCCTTTAATATTTGCCAAAAGTGCAACTATTAAAACTGTACCAGCTATTGTTAAATGATGCCAGTTAGCAAAAATTTCTGGTTTATTATTCATTAACCATACTCCTCCACCAGCATACTTAAATCCAACTTTAAGAAGACTAATTCCAATCATTAATACAACTATTCCAGTTACTAATGGAGGAAACATATGACGAATTGGTTTTAACATTTTTCCAATCCATATTTGAAAAATTCCTCCTATAAATGCAGCTGTAAATATTGCTCCTAAACCAAAAGCTTTGAACGGTAGCATTATTGGTATGAAAGCAAAACTTGTACCTTGTATTATTGGTAGTCTTGAACCAATATCTTTATAACCGACTGTTTGTATTATTGTTGCCACGCCAGCAGCAAACAATGCCATTTGAATTAAAAAAATCTTTTCTCCAGTCGTCACTCCAAAAACGCCAGCAACAATTAGTGGAACAGTTATGTTCCCAGCAAACATTGCAAATACGTGCTGAATACCTAAAGGTATTGACTGATTGAGTGGCAATTTTTTATTAGCAGCTCCCGAAGTAGAAACTTTTTTCTTTGCCATATATCCTCCTCCATGTTTTTGAAAAGGTTATATTTATTATATGTGATTGTAAAATAAATTAATCTTTTTGCATATATTGCTTGATTTATCAGGTAAAATTTAACAAAAAATTTATAATTTTAATTATTTAAATACATCCACTAGAAGTAAATCCTACAATTGTTCCTGTGGCATTTATTTCAAATTTTCTCTCACATGGAATTCCATATTTTTTTGTTTTGTAAACTAAAGTTTCATTTCCTATGTCATTAACAAAATCTTCTGTAGGGGCTCCGAGCTCTAATCTAAGTTCGTTAACTTGTTTTCCAACAAACTCTCCAAATCTTTGATTTTCTTTCTCTGCAATTTCATCAGATTTTTTTTTTATCGTCTGACAACCAGATGAAAGCAATAAAATTGAAAATAAAATTATAACGAATCTAAATTTCATATTAAAAATATATCAATGAATTGTGTCAAAAGATTAACTTTTAAGTTGTAAATAATCTCTAATTAGTAACAAAATCAAGCTTTTTTAAATTCTTAGATAAGATTTTTTAACTCGAATCAAATATTGTACGAGAAAATGGAGGTCTAATGTTAGATAACTACTTTAACTATAAAAAACATAAGACAGATTTTAAAACAGAAGTCACTGCAGGGGTGTCGACGTTCTTGACAATGGCTTACATAATGTTTTTAAATCCTGTCATACTTGCCGACGGTGGGTTTGATTTTGGTGGTGTTTTCACAGCGACAGCTTTAGCGGCAGCTTTAGCATGTTTCATCTGTGCATTTTACGCTAAAACTTGGCCCATTGGACTTGCACCAGGAATGGGAATAAATGCATTTATCGCATATGGTGTTTGTTTAGGAATGGGAAATACGCCAGCAGAGGCACTTGGTGCTGTTTTGGTTGCAGGTGTAGTCTTCTTAATAATTTCATTAACACCACTAAGAGCTTGGCTAATAAACTCTATTCCAAAAAGTTTAAAACTTGGAATTGGAGCTGGTATTGGCCTTTTTCTTGCGATCATCGGTTTTCAACTTATGGGGTTAACCGCAGATGATCCTGTTGTACTAGTAAGACTAGGAGATGTTTCTAACCCTATGTTATTATTAGGTGCAGGTGCATTTGTTTCAATGATTGTAATGGAAAAAATGAATATTAGAGGAAATATAATAATTGGTATCCTTGTCTTTAGTGCAATAGCTTGGATAACTGGATTAGGAAACTTCAATGGAGTTGTTTCTTCTCCACCACCAATGACACATCTAATGACTTTTGATTTAGGTGCTGCGCTGAGCGCATCGATGGTAACAGTAATTTTTACATTATTTTTTATCGACTTTTTTGATACTGCTGGAACATTAACCAGTGTTGCAAACGTAGCTGGAAAAGTTGGTTCTGATGGAAAAATTAAAGACATCGAAAAAGCAATGCTATCAGACAGTGTATCAACTGTTGCAGGAGCTGTAATGGGTACTTCTACAGTTACTTCATATGTTGAGAGTGCTGCTGGAGTAAAAGTTGGAGGAAGAACAGGAATGACTTCGCTTGTTATTGGAATTGGTTTCTTGCTATGTTTATTCTTCAGTCCGCTTGCAACATCTCTTCCAAAAGAAGTTGATGCTGCTGCTTTAATCTATATTGCAACTCTGTTTGTGAGAAATATAACAGACATTAGTTGGGACGATGCTGCAGAAGCAGGCCCTGCTGTTCTCGCAATGATAGCAATGCCATTTACTTATTCTATTTCTAATGGAATAGCTTTAGCATTTGTTTCGTACGCTGCAATTAAGATTTGCACTGGAAAATTTAATGAGACTAGTCCGGCAATATGGGTTATTGCTGCACTAAGTGTAGTTAGTTTCTTGGTAGGTTAAAAAGTTAAATAATTTTGAAATGGGGCGGCTTTAGGGTCGCCCTTTTTATTTTTGGTGTTTCTTTTTTATTTCTTCAATCCTTATTTCTTCGTAAATCTCAAATGGTTGAACTATCCAAGGATTGTCTTTTAATTTTACTGCACAAAAATCAGGTTCAAATGATGATTTTTGTTTTTTCCAAAGTGTAGCTGTTTTGATATCTTCAATTTTTCCTTTTATCGGTCCATAAGCTTTTAGCCAATCAATGCTTTTATTAAAAGTAATTCCTGTATCAGACAAATCATCACAAAGTAAAATTCTGCCTCCCATACTTGGTGCTATAGAGCTCATTTCTCTAGAAAATACAATATCACCTTGTTCGTCCTCTACTCCTTTGCCACTATATGACTCAACTGCTAAGTAAGCACATTTAAGTTTAAATACTCGACTTAAGACATCTATCATTGGTGCTGCTCCACGCATGATACCAATTAATATTGTTGGCTTGTATCCGCTTTCCTCTATTTGAATTGCAAGCTTTTCGACGGTTTCGTTATATTGATCCCAGCTTACAATTAATTTTTCTGACATAATTTATATAATTTTAACTTTTAAAAATTAAAATTAAAACTGCAAGTAAAATTAAGGATGCAATAGATGTTATTAAAATATACAACCTGTGAATGTTTCTTCCTCTTAAATTAAAATAATGTCTAGCTAAGACCGATATAACTGCTATTGCACATAAAATTAACCAATTATATTTATGATAAACTAGGAAACTATAGTGGCCCGACAGCATTATAAATAAAACTAAAAAAGTTGAATAATTATTATGGATAGACCTTTGTTTGGCAGATAAGGATAAAGTCAGGTCAAATTTTTTATTTCTTTTACTGCTATTAATTATGTTCATTTGGTTTGGAATAAT
>CABYKS010000012.1 GCA_902519625.1 uncultured Pelagibacteraceae bacterium
TACTTCTTTTGCTATTTCTGTATATTTGCCAATACAACTTGTGGTGTCTTCATTATAAAAAATTAAACCACCCAATGAATAAATAATATATTTTTTATCATTTTTTTTGAATGCCATAGATACTTTGTCATAGATTTCTGAAGGGTTTTTTTTTAGATAAATATCATAAAATTTACCATCTGATCCTTCGTAAGCACCTTCTCTAATATTAGATATAATTTCACTTTCGCTAAAAAAATCCAAAGCACTATCTCCTAAACTCATCCCTTCAATTTCAAAATCCCTAATATCATCAGCTTTGGTCCAGGATTGAAAACTAAAGATTAATATCAACAATGTTAGAAATACTCTCATTGTAAACACTTTCTCACTGTGAACTATGTGTGTCAAGATTTCGAGTAGGTTGAAATTAGTTAGCTATAATTTGAAATCAGACCAGTAGACGCGGGATTATGAGGAACTTACATATCTTAGTAAGCTATATTGTCTAACCAATATATAAATTCTTTAGTTTCTATTGAAACATTAAAGTCATCGTCCCAATTATTTTCCTCTTCTGTTTTATTATCCCAGTCGGTACACCAAATTCTAATAGATCCCCCTTGAATTTTTAAATCTACAACATAACCTATGCTGTCATTCCCTTCTCCATAATGCATTTCATATTCATTCTCATTGGTATAATTCAGAATTTCTTTAAGTTCCTGAACAGTTTCGTCTCTTTTTTTTAAACACTGTTTAAGTTTTTTTGGATACAATTTAATTCCAGAAACTGCGGCAATTTTTTTTTCTTTATCATTTTTTTTCCAACTAACAGTAACACTATCATATGTAGAAAATTTAATTTTACTTAAACTTTTATGAATTTCATAAGTTTCATAATCATCACTTTTAGGATAACTTCCTGGGTAAAGCTTATTAATATCAGATAATGAATAAAACTTTAAAAAGCTATCTCCTATACTAATTCCTTCTATTTCGAATTCACTAATATCATCAGCCTTAGTCCAGGAATGAAAACTAAAGATTAATATTAGAGTTGATATAAATATCTTTATAATAATTAAATTGTGCGTATTATTTATAAGCTTCATTATCTAACCATTTAATATAATCTTCTGAGGTTGCATCTATAGCCAACATATCAAAAAAACCTCTTTTTTTTTCCGTTTCTAAAGTCCAATTAGTACAATATATTCTTAATACAGATTTATCTTTAAATTCGAAATCTGTAACTTCAGAAAAACTTTTTCCATCATCAATTTCACTAAAAGTATGTGTATAATCAAATCTTTCTTGCTCAGAAAAAAGAGAGCTTAAATCTTTTATAATTTCTTTTTTTTTTTTAATACAGTTGTCAAAATCATTTTCATAATATAATTGTCCTGCTAAACTGTAAATAATATATCGCTCATCATTTTTTTTTAATCCAAAAGTAATTTGATCATAAATATTAAATATACTACTAATAATGGCTAAATCATAAAATTTTTTACTACTTGGATAATATGTTGGTTCAATACTATCTATTTCTTTTTTTGAGAAAATATCTAGCAAACTGTCTCCAATACTTATTCCTTCTATCTCAAACTCAGATATGTCTTCAGCCTTTGTTAAAGATTGTAAGTTTAATAAAAATAAAAGAATTAAAATTATTTTTTTCATTTATAGAAAAATATTTGAATTGAAATCAAAAATAAAATTTTTTAAATATTTTCATATTTATCCCACTCACCATCTTGATCATAATCATATGCGATGACATCATCTTTTCCATCTTCATCCTTGTCATATTTTGCTATATTTGGATTACCATCTTCATCTGAGTCAATAAAGGTAAATTCATAAATTTTATTTTCATTTTTATCCATAACTAGAAGATCTATTATTCCATTTTCATCAGTATCGCCATATGCAATCTCATAAATACCATTGTTGTTTTCATCAATTAACCATGCATCTATTGTGCCATTATTATTTATATCTGCTTCTTTAGCATTAGATAAATCGATAGAACCATCAGTTTTTTTTTTCTTTTCTTTCTTTTTTATCCAAGTAGATCCCTTATCCTTTTTTTTAATCCATTTATTATTTTTTTTCTTTTTAACTTTTTTTGGTTTTTCATTAAGAAAATCAATTACATCATCTACTGCAACTGCAAAATTCAAATTCTGGCCTTCTGGATCAACAAATGTAACAATTCCAACAAGTTCTTTATTTTTATTAAACACAGGTCCTCCTGAATTACCTGGGCTAACAGGTACCTGGTGTTGTATTACATTCGCTTTATGAGATGAGCCTTTATATTTCCAATCATAGTTTGGCCAAATATTACTTACTCTTCCTTCATTAAAACTCCAAAGCTGGCCCCTTGGGTGCCCAATAACAAACAATGACTCTCCATGTCTTATTTTTTTAAATTCTTTAAAATTGATAGATTTTATTCTTAATGAAAGATTTGGAATTTCAAGAATTGCAAGATCTTTTCTTTTATCAATATTATATATTTTTGCATTATATGAATCGACATTTTGAATTAAAAAACGTTCATCAATCTGTTTTTCAGGTTTTAACCAAACATCTAATTCATCTGCATCCTCAATGACATGCCAGTTAGTAATTATTTTTAACTTATTTTTATGCTTTATGATCAAACCTGAGCCTACACCCTGAATTCTATTATTTTTTCTATTGCCAATAAAAACAACGCTATCTGCATTTTCGGTAAAAATATCTTCAATAGGTCCTTTATATTTTACAGTCTTTCTATTTCTATTTTGCTTTATTAACTCTTTGCTTTTTACATCTAGAGCCTCGTTAAGATTATTAATATTTTCAATTAAAGACTCTGAGTTTTTTTCATCAACAAGATTGGTATCATTAATTTCTAGTGTGGTACTTGAATATGTTTTTACATTATAGATATTATTAAAATCAAAAGCTTTTGCTGATACATTTATCAATAAAAATAAAAATAATTTTAAAAATAATTTCATTATTCCTGCGAGATAAATATAAAGTCACCGTCAAGATGGCCCCAATTTGCGACACCATAAAATTGTGGGGTTTGAGTATGTTTTGCATGATATCTTTTTAGTGTTAAATAAATATCAGATGAAGATATAAAACTATCGTTTTTTTTTAGAATATCTATGAATTTGTATGCAAACATAGAGTGTTTATCATCAATTACAGCGTCAGTAACTGGGGTTTCGCCTCCAGAAGATAAAACTAATCCAGCTCTATATTTTAAAGCTTTGTTAGCCATTTGAATGTTCCATTCAGCTTCAGTTAGTTCGACTTCTTTACTATCACCCTTCATGCTAGAGCCTAAATAACATGAGTCAACCATAAGTAAAATATGTTTTGCTTTAATTCTTTGTATTGCAGCTACAACAGTTATTGAATCTATCCATTCAGGATCCCATTCTTTTTCACCATTAACTGGTATCCAATAACCTCTTTGGCTATCTTGCTCTCCGTGACCTGAATAATAGATTAATACATAATCATTTGGTGTGACTTGCCCTTTTAACTTTTTGAGCTTATCAAAAAGTTCAAACCTGTTTACATCTTCAACAATTTGAACATCTTTAAATTTATATTTATTTTTTAAAATTTTACCAATTTCTTTAACGTCGTTAGAAGGAGAAGTTAAACTGGCCCATTTTTCATACTTTGAATTTCCAATTAATAATGCATAATAATTTCCAGTAGGTTTAATTTTTTCAATAACTTCATTGCTATCTGTTGGTGGTTGTCCTGCTATTCGAGTATTTTGTTCTTTATAAGCTTTGAAATATGCTAGGTTTTTATTTTTAAATTGAGTAAATTTAAAATTTATAATGTCGCCTTTGTTTGTTTGGCCCGATCCAATGCCAACATCTGTTTGTTGAACAAAATTACCAGTAAATTTTAATTGATTTACACATTCTACAACTACTTTTCCAGCAAGGCTGCCAAAAAGTAAACCTAATTGAGAATTTACTGTACATGTGGTTTTACCATCGTCTAAATATGCATAACCATTGCTTAAAGAAAAATAACTTGTTCCACCTAAGTCTATTAAATCTGATTTTTTATCAGCATTAACATATCCATATACTATTTGACCACTTTCTGACTTTGCAGAGAAATAAAAATTTGCTTCAGGTAAAACTGCAATTTCCAAATATTGCTTTAATATTTTCTTTTCTAATTTTTTTTCTGTTTTTGATTTTTTTGTTATCCATGTTTTACTTTCTTTCTCTGTTTCTTTAAATTTTTTCTTATTTTCTTTTTTTTTCTTTTTTATCCACGAAGATACAGTTTCTTTTTTTTCAACTTTTTCTACTTTTTTAGATTTATCTTTCTTTTTTGTTATCCAAGTAGTTTCTGATTGAGCAAAAGTAATTAAACTTATTAATAAAGTTAGAGCAATTATGATTTTTTTTATGAATTGCATAGGAAATTATATTAAATAATCTTTGCTAATTCTATGAATTAATTAAATAAATAGTAAGTATAAATAACTCAATTATTAACAATGTTTCAATCATCTTGGCAACCTACAGACATAAATATTTTAGAAGATTGTTAAAATTAACTTTCAAAAATTTTTTAGAGCTTGAATTAAATACTTTTTTTCAAGTTTACAATCCTTGTATCCTTGTTTAACAACATTTAAATATTTTTCAGTAGGATATCTAAATTGAGTTTTTTTAACCATTGTATAAGTCATAATTTTTTTTCCATAATAATAAAAATAATGTTTCTTATATAAAACTGGATAGTCCTCATAAACATCTAGTTTTTTTTCATCGCTTTTAGAAATATCAAATAAACCGCCTGGAACTAGTGAGTTTTTTTTTGGTTCAATATCAGCAGCTCTATATTTGCTTCTAAATGTTAAACAAAAGTTTTTTAACTTCATCTTCTTTAAAAATTTGCTGTCTTTACATCTTCTTTTCATCTGAAAGTGATTAAGATTACTTCCGTAGGCAAAATAAAGCATGTTAATCTCTACTTACTACTTCTATTTTTTTTTCATTAACAAACTCTAATATTTGTGAGTTACAAACATCAATTTTATTTTGATCTTCAGATCTGATTACAATTGAAACTCCTAATTTTCCTGCCTGAAAAAATGGATAACTTCCTATTTCGACATCTTTATTATTGTCTTGAACTTTTGTTAATGAATTTGCTATTTCACTTTCAACAGTACGAAGATTAATAGTAAGACTTAATATTGGTTCTCCCCCTACTATTTCGTTTCTTAAACCACCTAACATAGATTTTAAAATTGAAGGAACTCCAGGTAAACAAAAAACATTTTCAACATTAAAACCTGGCGCTCCACTTGTAGGATTTAATATTAGTTTTGCATTTTCGGGCATCCAAATCATCTTTTGTCTGCCTTCGTTAAATTCTCCTGGTTTATAATATTTTTCAAGAAGCTTATAACCTTCTTTGTGCATCTCATATTTAAGATTAAACGCCTTTGATATAGATGCTGCGGTAATATCATCGTGTGTAGGACCTATTCCTCCTGTTGTAAAAACATAATCATATTGATTTCTTAATAAATTTACTGAACTAACAATTGTTTCTTCAACATCAGGAATTACTCTAACTTCCTGAACTTTTACTCCAATAGAGTTTAGCCATAATGATAATGTGCTTGTATTAGTATCTTGGGTTCTTCCAGATAAAATTTCATTACCTATTATCAGTATTGCAGCATTTACTTTTGTTTTTTCAGACATTTCTTATATATATTTTGAATATGGAATTTACCAAGTCTTTAATTAAAGGCAAACTTGTAAAAAGATATAAGAGATTTTTTGCTGATATCAAAGCAAATAAAGAAATTATTACAGCACATTGTCCTAATACTGGTTCAATGATGGGATTATTGGAGAAAGATAATGATGTTTGGGTTTCCAAAAATGATGATCCAAAAAGAAAACTCAAATATACATTGGAAATAATTAAGGCAAAAAATAATCTTGTTGGTGTTAACACTCATTTAGCAAATAAGATTGTTGCAGAAGGTCTTAAAAATAACTCATTTAAAGAGTTTAATAATTTAAATAATATCCAGTCAGAAGTGTTTTATAATAAAGAAACTCGTTTTGATTTTTTAGTAAACAAAAATAATAAAAAAATATTTATAGAAGTTAAAAATGTTACTCTATTTAGAGACAAGAAGATATCTGAGTTTCCTGATGCACCCACATCTAGAGGAACAAAACATATTAAAACATTAATAGATGCTTCAAAAAAAGGCTTTAAATCTTATGTTTTGTTTTTAGTACAGATTGAAAATATGAAATATTTTAAAATAGCAAAAGATATAGATAAGGACTATTATCAAAATTATTTAATTGCAAAAAAATCTGGAGTTCAATTTCTTGCATATAAATGTAAAATTGATCCTAAACAAATAAAAATAGATAAAAAATTAAAAATTATTGATGAGTAATTATACAGAAAAATTTGAAAAAATGCGTGCTGCAGGAAACTTGGCTGCTAGAACTTTGGATATGTTAACAGATCATATAAGGCCCGGGGTTTCAACGGATGAGCTAGATAATCTTGGATATGAATTTATAAAAGATCATGGAGCTTATTCTGCGCCACAATTTTACAGAGGTTTTAAAAAATCTTTATGTACCTCATTAAACCACGTTGTTTGTCATGGAATACCATCAGATAGAGTTTTGGACGAAGGCGATGCTATAAATATTGATGTAACTGCAATATTAGATGGCCATTATGGTGACACAAGTAGAATGTATACTGTTGGAGAAGTTTCAATTAAATCTAAGAACTTAATTGATGCAACTTATGATTCAATGATGAAAGCTATAAATATTTTAAAACCAGGGTTAAGTTTGGGAGATATCGGTCATGAAATTCAATCATATGTTGAGGAAAAAGGTTTTAGTGTTGTAAGAGATTTTTGTGGACATGGAATAAGTACAACATTTCATGAACCACCAAATATTTTGCATTACGGAAAAAAAAATACTGGAACTAAGGTTTATCCTGGAATGACTTTTACAATAGAACCAATGATTAATTCAGGAAAATATGATGTAAAACTATTAAATGATGGTTGGACAGCTGTTACTAAGGATAAATCACTATCAGCACAGTTTGAGCATACTTTAGGAATTACTGAAAATGGATATGAAATCTTTACAGAATCTGCTAAAGGTTATTCTAAGCCCCCATACAAATAATTAATGATTGCTAGATATTCAAGAAAAGAACTCACAACGATTTGGTCTGAAGAGAACAAATATAAAATTTGGCTTGATGTAGAAGTAACTGCGGCTCAAGCAATGGAAAAATTAGGTCAAATTCCAAGAGGAGTTTCTTCAACTGTAAGAAAAAAAGCTAAAATAAATGTAAAAAGAATTCATTCTATTGAAACTAAAGTAAAGCATGATGTAATAGCATTTTTAACATCAGTTACAGAAAAAGCGGGAATTAAAGCTCGTTATCTTCATCAAGGAATGACTTCATCAGATGTATTAGACACAAGTTTTAATATTCAATTAGTTCAATCAGGAAAAATATTATTAAAAGATATAGATCTAATTTTAAAAGTATTAAAAAGACAGGCAAAAAAACATAAGTTTACACCTTGTGTTGGAAGAAGTCATGGAATTCATGCTGAGCCAATTACTTTCGGATTAAAATTGGCATCATTTTATGAAGAATTTAAAAGAAATAGAAAAAGATTAGTTGATGCAATAGATGAAGTCTCTAGCTGTGCTATTTCAGGAGCTGTTGGAACTTTTGCTAATATAAATCCGAATGTTGAAAGACATGTTGCAAAAAAACTTGGTTTAAAAATTGAACCAATATCTACTCAAGTTATACCAAGAGATAGACATGCATTTTTTTTTTCAGTTTTAGGAATTATTGCTGGATCGGTCGAAAGAGTGGCAACAGAAATTAGACACCTACAAAGAACTGAAGTTTATGAACTTCAAGAATATTTTTCAAAAAATCAAAAAGGATCTTCAGCTATGCCTCATAAAAAAAATCCTATTTTGAGTGAAAATTTAACTGGATTATCAAGAATGGTGAGAAGTTATGTAGCTCCTGCTTTAGAAAATATAGCGCTTTGGCACGAGAGAGACATTTCGCATTCTAGTGTTGAGAGAAATATAGGCCCTGATGCAAATATTACTTTAGATTTTGCTTTAAATAGATTGGCAAATATTTTAGATAAAATGATAATTTATCCAAAAAAAATGATTCAAAATATCAATTTGACAAAAGGTTTAATTTTTTCTCAAGAAATTATGCTAGAACTTACAAAAAGTGGATTGAGTAGAGAAAAATCATATAAAATTGTTCAATCACATTCAAAAAAATGTTTCTTGGAAAATAAAAATTTGTTTGATTTAATATCTAAAGATAAATTAATAATGAATAAAATTAGTAAATCTAAATTAAATTCAATATTTAATTACTCTTCTCATTTTAAAAATGTAAATTTAATTTTTAGAAGAGTGTTTAAATAATGAAAAAAGGTAAAAAACTTTACGAAGGTAAGGCAAAAATAATATTTGCTACCAGTGATAAAAATACTGTAATTCAGCACTTTAAGGATGATGCCACAGCATTTAACAATCTGAAAAAAACAAATATAGATGGAAAAGGAATTCTAAATAATAGAATTTCAGAACACTTGTTAAAATTTCTTTCAGAAATTGGAATTAAAAATCATCTTATTAAAAGATTAAATATGAGAGAACAACTTGTTGAATTGGTAAATATAATTCCAATTGAATTTGTAATTAGAAATATTGCAACCGGATCTTTAACAAAAAGATTAGGAATTGAAGAAGGGACAGTTTTAGACTATCCATTAATCGAGTATTGCTTAAAAGATGATAAACTTGGAGATCCATTAATTTCTCGTGAACATATTTTAAATTTTAAATGGCTAAATGTAATTGAATTAAACTTAATCAATGATCAATGCTTAAGAATAAATGATTATCTTCAAGGATTGTTTAGAGGTATAGGAATTAAACTAGTTGATTTTAAAGTAGAATTCGGAAAAACAAAATCAGATGAAACAATAATATTAGCTGATGAAATAAGTCCTGATACTTGCAGATTATGGGATCAAGAAACTGATAAAAAATTGGATAAAGATAGATTTAGGAAAGATTTAGGTAATGTAATCGACGCCTACCAAGAGGTAGCTAGAAGACTTGGAATTCTTCATGAACAATCAAATATAAGGCCAATAAAATTCACAAAACCAACCGCGGTGAAAATTAAAAAAAATAAATGAAAGTAAAAGTAATTGTTACTCTAAAAGAAGGAGTGCTTGATCCTCAGGGTAAAGCTATACAGCAGACTTTGAATGGAATGGGCTTTGCTGAGGTAAACCAAGTTAGGCAAGGTAAATATTTTGATATTGAAGTTAATATAGAAGATGAAAAAAAAGCAAAATCTAAAGTAGATGAAATGTGTAAAAAACTTTTAGCCAACCTAGTAATTGAAGATTACAAAATTCTATAAATATTAATGAAGTCATCTGTAATAATCTTTCCAGGATCCAATTGTGATAGGGATATGGATGTAGCATTAAAAAAATTTGGTTTTAAAAATCAAATGGTTTGGCACAACGATCCTAGAATCCCAAAAAGTGATTTAATTGTGCTTCCTGGAGGTTTTTCCTATGGAGATTATTTAAGATGTGGAAGTATTGCTGCTAAGTCAAAAATAATCAAATCTGTCATTGAGTTTGCAAATTCAGGTGGCTTAGTATTAGGAATATGTAATGGATTTCAAATACTAACAGAAACTGGTTTATTACCAGGAATTCTTCAACAAAATAAATATCAAAAATTTATATGTAAAAATGTCTATGTAAAAATAAATGATAAAGAAAATAAGTACTTTAAAAATATTAAAAAAGAAATCTTAGAATTACATATAGCTCATAATGAAGGAAATTATTTTTGTTCAGAAGATGAGTTAAAATCTTTGAATGATAATAATCAAATTGCAGTTACTTACTGTAACGAAAATGGTAATGATGCTGAAGAATTTAACCCAAATGGTGCATTAAAAAATATTGCTGGAATATTTAGTAAAAATAAAAATATCTTAGGAATGATGCCTCACCCTGAAAGAATGATAGATAAATGTCTTTCAAGCAATGATGGTAATTTTTTCTTTGAAAACTTAATTGAAAATTTAAAATAATGGAAGTTAATTTAAAAGTTGCAATTGAACATGGTCTAAAAAAAGAGGAATTTAATAAAATTTGTGATCTATTAAAAAGAACACCGAATATAACTGAGCTTGGAATTTTTTCAGCTATGTGGAATGAACACTGTTCATATAAATCATCAAGGGTTCACTTAAAAAAACTAAATACTAAGGGAAAAAATGTTATTCAAGGGCCTGGTGAAAATGCAGGTGTAATAGATATTGAAGATGAGGATGCAATTGTTTTTAAAATAGAAAGTCATAACCATCCTTCATTTATTGAGCCTTATCAAGGTGCCGCAACTGGTGTTGGTGGTATTATGAGAGATGTTTTTACAATGGGTGCAAGACCTATTGCAAATTTAAACTCTATTCATTTTGGATCGCCACAACATCCCAAAACAAAAAATTTATTAAGAGGAGTTGTAAAAGGTATAGGTGGTTATGGAAATTGCATGGGCATTCCGACTATTGGTGGTCAAACAAATTTTGATGAGTCTTATAATGGAAATATTTTAGTTAATGCAATGACTTTGGGTTTGGTTAATAAAAATAAAATTTTTTATTCAAAAGCAGCAGGTATAAATAAACCAGTAATCTATGTGGGATCAAAAACTGGTCGTGATGGTATTCATGGTGCTAGTATGGCTTCTGCAATTTTTGACGATAAAATAGAAGAAAAAAAACCAACAGTTCAAGTTGGAGATCCTTTTACAGAAAAATTATTATTAGAAGCATGTTTAGAATTAATGGCAGGAAAATCAATTATATCTATTCAAGATATGGGTGCAGCAGGATTAACATCATCTAGTATAGAAATGGCATCAAAAGGAAATTTAGGTATCGAACTAAATCTAAATAAAGTTCCATGTCGGGAAGAAAAAATGACACCTTATGAAATTATGCTTTCTGAAAGTCAAGAAAGAATGTTGATCGTTTTAGAAAATGGAAAGGAAGATGAGGCAAAAAAGATTTTTGATAAATGGAATTTAGATTTTGCGGTTATTGGTAAAACTACTGATACCAAAAAAATAGAATTATTTTTTGATAATAATAAAGTTACAGAAATTCCAATAAGTATATTGGCTGAAAATGCTCCTGTATACGAAAGGAAATGGAAAAAAACAAAACTTCCACAAAAAATAAAATTCAATAAAGATGATTTTAAAAAATTAAAAATTACCGAGGTTCTCAAAAAAGTTTTAGGGTTGCCAAATATTTCAAGCAAAGAATGGATTTGGCAACAGTATGATCACACTGTAATGGGAGATACTATTCAAAAACCTGGCTCAGACGCGGGTGTGGTAAGAATTCACGGCACAAACAAAGCTGTTGCAACTTCAGTAGATTCTTCTGCTGTATATTGTAATGCACATCCTCTTACAGGTGGAAAACAAGTTGTTTGTGAAAATTGGAGAAATTTAATTTCATGTGGCTCTAAACCAATTGCTATTACTAATTGCTTAAACTTTGGTAACCCAGAAAAGGAAAAAAATATGGGTGAATTTGTAGAATGTGTTGAAGGAATTAATGAAGCAAGTAAATTTTTAGATTATCCTGTGGTTTCAGGCAATGTATCTTTTTATAACGAGACAAAGGATAAAGGAATTAAGCCTACTCCAGCAATAGGAGGTGTTGGTTTGATTAAAGAATATAAAAAAATGATTACTATGGATTTAAAAAGTAATGAAAACTTAATTTTAGTCGTTGGAAAAACTGAAGGTCACATAGATCAAAGCGTATTTGCTATTAATATTTTAAATGAAAAAAAAGGCCCTCCACCGGTTATCAATTTATTTAATGAAAAAAACAACGGAGAAACAGTTTTAAAATTAATTGCTGAAGGATTAATTAACTCTGCACACGATGTGTCGTTAGGAGGAATTATTACTGCTATATCAAAAATGGCGATAAAAGGTAAAAAAGGCTTTAAACTAAACAAGCTCAAAGTTTTGATTAATAAATTTGATTATTATTTTGGTGAAGATCAAGGAAGATATATAATTGAAATAGAGCCAAAAAACCTAGCTAAAGTGCAAAAAATTCTAAAAGATAATTCGGTACATTATGATGAGATTGGATTAGTTACTGAAAAAGATATAATAGTGGACAAAGAGCCAATTATACGCATTGATGATTTAATCAAATCAAATAAAAATTGGTTAGAAAACTATATGGATAAATAAAATGGCAATGGACTTAAAAGAAATAGAAAAATTAATTAAAGAGGCAATGCCTGATGCAAAAATTGAAATTCAAGATCTAGCTGGTGACGGAAATCATTATTCTGCAACAGTTACCTCATCTACATTTGTAGGAAAAAGTAAAATTGAACAACATAAAATGGTATATAATTCGTTAAAAGGAAAAATGGGTAATGAGTTACATGCTTTAGCAATTAAAACAAAGGAGTAAGATGGACCAACAAACAAATGATTTTATAAGCAAAGAAATAGAAGGCAATGAAGTTTGTCTTTTTATGAAAGGAACTCCGGATGCACCTCAATGTGGATTTTCAATGGCTGTTTCTAATATGTTAAAAATTTTAGAAGTAAATTTTAAAGGTGTTAACGTTTTAGAGAATGAAAAATTGAGACAGGGTATAAAAGAATTTAGTGATTGGCCAACAATACCTCAATTGTATATCAAAAAGGAATTTGTAGGTGGATGCGATATCATAAAAGAAATGTACGAGAATGGTGAACTTAAAAAAGTTCTTGAAGATAAAGGGATTAATTTTAAAAAATAATTATCTAGAATAATATTCGATTACTAGATTTGGCTCCATTACAACGGGATATGGGACTTCTTCAAACTTAGGCACTCTTACAAATTTTACTTTTTTATTTTTTTCATCTAATTGCAAATATTCAGGTACTTCTCTTTCTTTGTTAGCAAGTGCTATATCAATTAAAGCTAATTGTTTTGATTTATCTCTAATCTCTATACTGTCTTCTTCTCTAACTTGATAACTTGCAATATTAACTTTTTTTCCGTTAACTTTTACATGACCATGGTTAATTAGTTGTCTTGAAGAAAAAATAGTATTCGAGAGTTTAGATCTATAAATTACCGCGTCAAGTCTTCTCTCTAATAAACCAATTAAATTTTCTGCGGTATCACCTCTTTTCATTATAGCTTTTTTGTAAACATTTCTGAATTGTCTTTCATTCATATTGCCATAATAAGATTTTAATTTTTGTTTTGCATTTAGTTGAATCCCATAATCTGAGGGTTTAGCTGATTTTGTTTGTCCATGTTGTCCTGGAGGGTATGCTCTTGTGTTAAATGGGCTCTTCGGTCTTCCCCATAGATTCACTCTTAGCCTTCTATCAACTTTATGTTTAGAGTTTAATCTTTTTGTCATTTAATAGAACGCTTTATAAACACAAGATCAATTTTGTCAATCAGCCTTTTTTTTAGCTAAACTAGCAAATACACTTGATAAAATACGTGTTTCTTTTTCTGATAAATCCATTTTATAAAATATACTCCTCAAGTTTTCTAACATTTTAGGTTTCTTTTCTTTTGGCTTAAAAAAATTTATTTCTTCAAGATGCATGATACATAAATTTATCATAGCTTGAATATTTTTTTTTGATGCAGGTTTAATTTTTTTTGATTTAGAGTATTTTGACTTTTTCATATTTAATAATTGAAAAATAGTTTGAGCTACAATTATTAAACTATGCGATAAATTTAATGATTTAAATTTAGTATTACTAGGTATTTGCAATACATAATTTGAAAAGCTTATTTCATTATTAGACAATCCAGAAGCTTCTGGTCCAAATAAAAAGGCAACTTTTTTGCTAAAATCTATTTTATTTAATTCATTTAACTTTATATGTTTAATATTTTTGTTTCTAAATCTAGATGTTGTTGAAATTAAAAAATCTATATTTTTCATTGCCGGTTCTAAACTCTCATAAACCTTACTTTTTTTAATAATTTCATTTGCTCCGACAGAAGTAGCAACTATTTTATCATTTGGAAAAATAGGTTTGGGATTAATAATAATTAATTTAGAAAAATTAAAATTTTTCATTGCTCGAGCACATGCTCCAATATTTTCTGATAATTGAGGCTTATGTAAAATAAAAGAAATATTATTAAACATTAAAGACTTGCAGGTGCTTTATCTTTAAACAATTTGTAATCCAAACTATCAACAAGTGCTTTAAATGATGCATCGATAATGTTTGGAGAAACTCCAATCGTGAACCAGTTTTTGCCTTTTGAATCTGTGCTCTCAATTGAAACTCTTGTCACAGCTTCTGTTCCTGTATTAAGAATTCTAACTTTATAATCTACTAATTTTAAATCTTTTAAATATTGAGAATATTTTGCAAGTTTGTCTACATTGTTTCTTATTGCATTATCAAGTGCGTGGACAGGACCATTACCTTCACCTTCACAAAGAATTAATTTCTTATCGACTTCTAACTGAGCTTTTGCGGAAGATACTATTTCTCCTGAGCTATTCTTTTTTACAGAAACATCGTATTCTTTAATTGATATATACCTTGGGATTTCTCCCATTATTCTTCTTGCTAGTAATTCAAAAGATGCATCTGCACCATCGTAGCTATAACCGATGAATTCTCTGTCCTTAACTTCTTCTAAAAGTTTTTTTATTTTTGGATCATCTTGTTTAAAATCTATTCCAATAGATTTTAGTCTAGAAACTATATTTGATTTTCCAGATTGATCAGAAACAACAATGTTTCTTACATTTCCTACATCTTCAGGATTTATATGTTCATATGTTTTTGGATCTTTTTGTACAGCAGAAACATGCAAACCCCCTTTATGCGAAAAGGCAGCAGCTCCTACATAAGGTAAATGTTGATTGGGTTTTCTATTTAATATTTCGTCAAGTAGTCTTGAGCACTGAGTTAATTTACCAATATTTTCTTTTTTAATATTTATTTCATAACTATTTGCGTAAGTTTCTTTTAAATATAAAGTTGGAATTACAGACATTAAATTTGCATTTCCACATCTTTCACCTAATCCATTAATTGTTCCTTGTATTTGTCTAGCACCTGATAAAACTGCAGCTAGAGAATTTGCAACTGCATTTCCTGTGTCATTATGAGCATGAATTCCAATATTTTTTCCAGGTATTGATTTGGTAACTTCATTTACAATTTCTGTAACTTCATTAGGCAAGGTTCCTCCATTTGTATCACAAAGTACTATCCATCTAGCTCCATTATCGTATGCCGATTTAATACACGAAAGTGCGTATTCCTTATTATTTTTAAAACCATCAAAAAAGTGTTCTGCATCAAACATAAATTCTTTTTTTTCTTTAACAAAAAGCTTTGCGCTTTCTGAAATATTTTCTAAATTTTCTTCATTTGATATTCCTAATGCAACATCAACATGGAAATCCCAAGATTTACCAACCAAACATACAGCTGGTGTATTGCTATTTAATATAGATGAAAGTCCTGGATCATTTTCAGCACTTCTGCCAGCTTTTTTTGTCATACCAAATGCCGTTAATACTGAATTATTAAATTTAATTTTTTTTTGAAAAAACTCTGTATCAGTAGGATTAGCACCAGGCCAGCCTCCCTCTATATAATCGACGCCTAAATCATCCAAAGATTTTGCAATTTTCAATTTATCATCTATGGAAAAATCAACACCTTGAGTTTGTGCTCCATCTCTCAATGTAGTATCAAATATATGTATTTTTTCTTTGCTCATTTAAATTTCCAAAGGGTTTTATCATTTTTGTCTTCAATTAAAACTCCTTTGTCTAATAATTCATTCCTAATTTTGTCTGCTTCTTTATAGTCTTTATTTTTTCTGGCTTTATTTCTTGCCGCAATTTTTTGCTTTATTTCTTCTTCGGAAATCTTTGATTTACTTTGTTTAAATTGATCCCATGAATTTTTACTTTCGTTTAATAAGCCAATAAAATTACATGCTGAAATAAATATATCTTTATCCTTAGTTGAACCTTTTTGAGATTTTTCAAATAATTTATGAAGGTTAGCAATATAACCTGGTGTATTTAAATCGTCATACAATGGATAAAGATATTCTTCAGGAATTAGTACTGGTTTTTTACTATCAGTATAACTTTCATACCACTTGTTAATTGTTTTCTCACATTCTGATAAAAGTTTATCGTTCCAATCTAATGGTTGTTTATAGTGCGCGCTAATCAAAGCTAATCTTAATACTTGCCCACTTACTTTATTTCTAAAGTCACCAATTTTTAAAATATTGCCTTGTGATTTTGACATTTTTTCACTTGAGATTGTTATAAATCCATTATGAACCCAATAATTAGCAAAAGTTTCATTTTCATTAGCACATCTGGATTGTGCAATTTCGTTTTCATGATGTGGAAAAATTAAATCCATTCCACCTCCGTGAATATCAAACTTATTTCCTAAAAATTTTTTTGACATTACTGAGCATTCAAGGTGCCAACCAGGTCTACCTTTTCCCCATGGCGAATCCCATGATGGTTCATTTTCTTTTGACGGTTTCCATAAAACAAAATCAGCTGGATTTTTTTTGTTTTCTGAAACCTCCACTCTTGCTCCAGCTATCAATTCATC
This sequence comes from uncultured Pelagibacteraceae bacterium, assembly GCA_902519625.1. Classification (GTDB taxonomy): domain Bacteria; phylum Pseudomonadota; class Alphaproteobacteria; order Pelagibacterales; family Pelagibacteraceae; genus Pelagibacter. Next base: position 16,821 of record CABYKS010000012.1, read on the forward strand.
TAAATTTTTGTTTGATAATTTTCCATAATCTTTAAATTTTTTTACTTCAAAATAAACATGATTATTAGCTTCATATGCAAATTTATTTTGCATAAGTTTATTAATCATTTCGATCATCAGTGAAATATTTTCAGTTGCTTTAGGTTCTTTTGT
>CABYKS010000013.1 GCA_902519625.1 uncultured Pelagibacteraceae bacterium
CTTTGAAATTAGTAATAAAATTTTTTATAAAAAAAATAAATTTAAAGGAAAGATAGGAATTTTTGAAATTAATAAAAATAAAATAAGCCACATATTAAATTTTTATGTTGCTGATAATAACAATTTTAAAAAAATTTTTTAATTTTTTTAAAAGCTTTAATTCTGTGATCTATTTTATATTTTTTTTTTTGATTCATTTGACCAAAAGTAACTTTTTGATTGATAGGTATAAATATAGGATCATACCCAAAACCATTATTACCTTTTTTAGATTTTGAGATGCTCCCTTCAACCTTGCCAATAACACTTACGAATTTGTTATTTGGCCAATAGATTGTTAGTGCACAAACAAACCTTGCGGGTTGCTTTAATTTGTACCAATTTGTGTTATTTTTTTTTAATTCCCTATAAACTTTTTTTATAGCTAAATTAAAGTTATTTTTTCTTCCTCCCCATCTTGCCGAATAAATTCCTGGCAATTTATTTAAACTATCTATTTCAAGTCCAGAATCGTCAGCGAGACAAATCATTTTAGTTTTTTTTGAGAAAAATTTAGCTTTTAGAAATGAATTCTCTTTAAAAGTTATCCCGGTCTCCTTTGGACTATTCAAATTGAAATGTTTTGGAGTTAAAATTTGGACTTTTTTGGGTAATAAATCTCTTATTTCCTTTATTTTGCCTTGATTATTGGACCCTATAAATAAGTTAAGAATTTTTTTTTTTTTCATCTAGAAATTATCATTTTTCTTACCATATAGAAGGGTATGGAAAAAGAAGAAAACCAAAACTCTGACCTTGAAGATAACAGCGAAATTAATGAAAATAAAGATGGAGATAAAACTTCTGAAATTAAAGATTTAAAACCAGAAGATAAAATTAAGGAATTAGAAGATAAACTTGCCAGGGCTTATGCTGAAATTGAAAATCAAAGAAGAAGGTTTGAAAAAGAAAAAGATGAAGCATTTGATTATGGTGGCTTTTCTCTTGCTAGAGAAACTTTAAATTTAATTGATAATTTGGAAAGATCAAAGTTTGCATTAGAGAATGATGAAAAATTAAAAAATTCTGAAACACTAAAAAAGACAGTAGACCATTTAAATGTAATTCAAAAAGATATGCTATCAATACTAAAAAAAAATAATATTGAAGAAATAAAATCAATCGATCAAAAATTAGATCCTAATTTACATCAGGCAATGATGGAAATTGAAGATGACAATAAGGAACCTGGGACAGTAGTACAGGAAATTCAGAAAGGCTTCATGATGAAGGATAGGTTGCTTAGACCTTCCTTGGTGGCTGTTTCAAAAAAAACTAATAAAAAAGATGAAAATTTAAAAAAAAATCAAAAAAGTGAGGAAAATCAATCAAAATCTAATGAAAATTAGTTTTTTAAGGAACTTGTAGATTAAAAAATAACACATATATGAGAGAAGAAATTAGATTATGAGCAAAGTAATAGGAATAGATTTAGGAACAACAAATTCTTGTGTGTCTATCATGGAGGGTACGCAGCCTAAAGTTTTAGAAAACGCTGAAGGTGCTAGAACAACTCCTTCTGTAGTTGCATTCACTGAAAGTGGAGAAAAATTAGTTGGTCAGCCAGCAAAAAGACAGGCTGTTACAAACCCTGAAAATACAATTTTTGCAGTTAAAAGATTAATTGGTAGAAACTTTGAAGACTCAACAGTTAAAAAAGATATAGAAACATCTCCATTTAAAATAATAAAATCAGATGGTGGTGATGCATGGATTGAATCTCAAAGTAAAAAATATTCTCCCTCTCAAATTTCAGCATTTGTTTTGCAAAAAATGAAGGAAACTGCTGAAAAATATCTTGGTCAAGAAGTTACTAAAGCAGTAATAACAGTTCCAGCTTACTTTAATGATGCTCAAAGACAAGCAACTAAAGATGCAGGAAAAATTGCTGGATTAGAAGTTTTAAGAATAATTAATGAGCCAACAGCTGCTTCTTTAGCTTATGGTTTAGATAAAAAACAAAATAAAAAAATTGCAGTTTATGATTTGGGTGGAGGAACTTTTGATGTTTCAATTCTTGAGCTTGGAGATGGGGTTTTTGAAGTAAAGTCCACTAATGGTGATACATTTTTAGGTGGTGAAGATTTTGACAACACAATTGTAGATTATTTATTAAAAGAGTTTAAAAAAGAAAATGGAATTGATTTAAAATCGGATAAACTTGCATTACAAAGATTAAAGGAAGCTGCAGAAAAGGCAAAAATTGAATTGTCTTCTGCCGCTCAAACTGAAATTAACCTACCTTTTATAACTGCAGATAAAACAGGTCCAAAACACATTAATTTAAAAATGACTAGAGCAAAATTAGAGGCATTGGTTGAAGATTTAATTGGAAGAACAATCCCACCTTGTAAAACAGCACTTAAAGATGCTGGATTATCTGCAAGTGAAATTAGCGAAATAATTTTAGTAGGTGGAATGACAAGAATGCCTAAAGTAATTGAAGAAGTAAAAAATTTCTTTGGAAAAGAACCAAATAAGAGTGTAAACCCTGATGAAGTTGTGGCTATGGGTGCTGCAATTCAGGCAGGTGTACTTCAAGGTGATGTTAAAGATGTATTGTTGTTAGACGTCACACCTTTATCATTAGGAATTGAAACTCTTGGTGGAGTATCAACAAAGCTTATAGATAAAAATACGACTATACCAACTAAAAAAAGCCAAGTTTTCTCAACAGCTGAAGATAACCAGCCTGCTGTATCAATAAGAGTACTTCAAGGTGAAAGAGAAATGGCATCAGATAATAAATTGTTAGGAAATTTTGAATTAGTTGGAATAGCGCCAGCTCCAAGGGGAGTTCCTCAAGTAGAAGTTACTTTTGACATTGATGCTAACGGAATTGTAAATGTTTCTGCCAAAGATAAGGGAACTGGAAAAGAACAAAAAATTCAAATTCAAGCTTCTGGCGGTTTAAGTGAAGAAGAAATAAATAAAATGGTCAAAGAAGCAGAATCAAATAAAGAAGCAGACAAGAAAAAAAGAGAAGCAGTAGATGCAAGAAATCAAGCAGATACTTTATTACATTCTACAGAGAAAAATTTAAAAGAACACGGTAGCAAAGTTTCTGATGCTGATAAAAAAGCGATTGAAACTGCATCAGCTAACCTAAGAAATGCACTTAAAGGCACTGATATTGAAGATATTAAAAAAAAGACGCAAGATTTAGTCCAAGCTTCAATGAAACTAGGTGAAGCAATTTATAAATCTCAGCAAAATGCTAAACCTGGTGAAACACCAAAAGATGCTAAAGAAAAAGATGAAGGAAAAAAAGACGATAACGTTGTTGATGCAGACTTTGAAGAAGTAAAAGACGATAATAAAGAAAAAAGCGCCTAAGCTAACAACTATTTGTCTAATTAGTTATGGCAAAAAGAGATTATTACGAAGTCTTAGGTGTAAATAAAAGTGCTACTCCCGATCAAATAAAATCAGCTTACAGAAAATTAGCTGTAAAACATCACCCAGATAAAAATAAAGGCGATAAAGCAGCTGAAGAAAAATTTAAAGAAGCATCCGAAGCTTATCACGTACTTTCAAACTCTGAACGTAAACAAAGTTACGATAACTTTGGTCATGCAGCATTTGAAAACGGTGGAGGTGGAAGAGGCGGTTTCAGTAATTTTGATTTTTCTAGCTCATTTTCAGATATATTTGAAGATTTTTTTGGAGAAGGATTTGGTGGTGGAAGACGTTCGAGAAGATCTAATAATAGAGGATCAGATTTAAGATATGATTTATCAATTACTTTAGAAGAAGCTTTTACTGGAAAAAAACAGGATATTAAATTTTCAACATCTGAAAAATGTGACACTTGCAAAGGTTCAGGTTCAAAACCAGGTCATGATGCTGGCTCATGTTCTATGTGTGGAGGTCATGGCCAAGTTAGATCAAACCAAGGATTTTTTACAGTTCAACAAACATGTCCTCAATGTTCTGGATCAGGAGAAGAAATAACTAATCCGTGTAATAGTTGTAATGGACAAGGAAAACAGCAGGCTTCTAAAAGACTTTCAGTTTCAATTCCAAAAGGTGTTGATGATGGAACAAGAATAAGACTTTCAGGTAAAGGAGAAGCGGGCTCAAGAGGAGCAGGAAATGGTGATCTTTATCTGTTTATAAATGTTTATTCACATGAATTATTTAAAAGGTCTGATGAAAATTTATTTTTTGAATGTCCAATTTCTATTGCTGATGCCGCATTAGGAACATCAATCGAAATACCAACCGTTGACGGTGGCAAAGCTAAAATAAAAATTCCATCAGGAACTCAAAGTGGAAAACAATTTAGATTGAAAGGTAAAGGAATGCCTTATATGAGAGGAAGTGGAGTTGGAGATCTTTATGTCCAAGTTAATACTGAGGTCCCAGTTTCTTTAAATAGAGAGCAAAAAGAATTGCTTGAAAAATTTAGAGAAATTGAAAATGAAAAATCAAATCCGAGTATTAAAAAATTCTTTCAAAAAGCAAAGAGTTTTTGGAAAAATTAAAAAATGGGATTAGAAGAAATCGTCCCAGCAATATCTTTAATAGCTGTTTTAATATTGGTTCTACCAGTATTTCTTAGATCTAATTCAAAATTAAAACAGTTTTTAAAAAATCTATCTATTTGGGCTATAATTGTTTTGGTAGTTATGATAGTTTCATATTTTATCTTGAAATGAGAAAAATATGATATTGATAAGGACTGGTAGGTAATATTGAAAAAAATTAATTTAGCTATAACTGGGTGCATGGGTAGAATGGGTCAGCAGATAATTAAATCTGTTAAATCTGATAAAAATTTTAAGATAGTAGCTCTTACAGAAAATAGAATTATAAATAAAAAAGTTGCGGGTATTAAACCTAGCTTAAATACTGAACAAGCTTTTAAAAAAGCTAATTTAATAATAGATTTTACAGTCCCTAAATGCACATTTGAAGTTTTAAAAATCGCAACGAAACTTAAGAAAAGAATAGTTATTGGAACTACTGGATTTTCTAAAAAGGAAGAAAATTTGATTAAAAAATATGCAAGAAAAATACCAATTCTTAGAGCTGGTAATATGAGTTTAGGAATAAACTTATTAATGTATTTAACTGAAATTGCTTCGAAATCTCTTGGAAAAAACTTCTTAAGTAAAGTTTTCGAAATACATCATAAGCATAAAAAAGACCATCCTTCAGGTACAGCTTTAATGCTTGGAAAAGGTATAGCTGTAGGAAAAAATAAGAATTTTTATAAGTTGATGGGAAAAAAATATTTAAACAAAAAATCCTTTCCTTATGGAAAAAAAATTAATTTTAATTCATTGAGAAAAGGGGAAGTTGTGGGTGAACATGAGGTAACTTTCTCAAGTGGTAAAGAAATAATTACATTAAATCATGAAGCATTTGATAGAGCTCTCTATTCAGAAGGAGCATTCACAGCTGCAAAATGGTTAATGAATAAAAAACCTGGCCTTTATTCAATGAGAGATGTTTTGAATTTCAAATGAATGAAGTTCAAAGGTCTAAAATAATATTAAAAATATTAAATAAAATTTACCCAAAAACACCAATTCCTCTTAAACATAGAAATAAATTTACTTTATTAGTTTCTGTATTGTTGTCTGCTCAAACTACAGACGTTAATGTAAATAATGTTACTAAAAATATTTATCCAAAATATAATAAACCAGAACACTTTGTAAAATTGGGAAGGAAAAAGATTGAAAGACTGATTAAGAGTATTGGTATTTTTAGAGTTAAAGCTAAAAGTGTTTACTTTCTGTCAAAACAATTAATTGAGAAACATAAAGGTAATGTTCCGCAAACTTTTGAGGAACTTGAAAAACTTCCTGGCGTAGGACATAAAACTGCTAGTGTGGTAATGTCACAGGGGTTTGGTCATCCAGCCTTTCCCGTGGATACTCATATTCATCGATTAGCACAAAGATGGGGCCTAACTAACGGAAAAAATGTTATTCAAACTGAAAAAGATTTAAAAAGATTATTTCCTGAAAAATTTTGGAATAAGCTTCACCTCCAAATAATTTATTACGGAAGAGAATATTGTAAAGCAAGAGAATGTTATGGTTTAACTTGTAAAATTTGTACTACTTGTTATCCTAAGAGAAAATCACCAATAAAAACAAGGAAAGCTTAATATGAAAATTTTAGGAATAGGAAATGCGATTGTAGACGTCATCTGTAAAGTTGATGACAATTTTATTTCTCAAAACGGTTTAACTAAAAGTACTATGAAATTGATTTTTGATGAAGATGAATTTAAAAAATTATTAACCAATCTTAAAATAGAAAAAACTGTTTCAGGAGGATCGGTAGCTAATTCAATAGTAGGTATATCTCAGTTAGGTAATAAAGTAGGATTTATAGGTAAAGTATCAGATGACGATCTAGGCAGTAAATATGAAGAAGGATTAAAAAAAGAAAATGTAGAATATTTTTACAATAAGAAAAAAGAAGAATTGCCAACTGGAACATGTTTAATTTTGGTTACACCAGACTCTGAAAGAACAATGTGTACATTCTTGGGTACAGCAGGAAAAATTAATGAAAATGACGTTAGTTCTGATGCAATTAAAAAAAGTGAAATAATATTTCTAGAAGGCTATCTATGGGATGAAGGTGAGCCCAAGAAGGCATTCGATAAAGCAATCAATAATGCAAATAAGGTAGCTATGTCATTATCTGATCAATTTTGTGTTGATAGACATAAACCTCACTTCTTGGATTTAGTAAAAAATAAATTAGATATTACATTTGCTAATGAACAAGAAATTACATCATTAATTGATGCTAAAAACTTTGATGAGGTGATAAATTTTTCTAAACAGCTTGGTAAATTAATAGTTCTTACTAGAGGAGAAAATGGTGCAATCGCAATAAAGGGGGATGAGGTAGTTGAATTTGGAGTTCAAACAAATCTTAAAATAGTTGACTTAACTGGGGCTGGAGATCTTTTTGCTGCTGGATTTTTGCATGGTCACGTAAATAATTTATCAATTAAAGAAAGCTTAGAAAAGGGAACAGAAATGTCTTCTAAAGTCATTCAACAAATTGGAGCCAGACTTTAAAATACTTAAGAAATATAATTATAATATTATTTCTTTTTTCTTTTAAAACTTCCTTTGCCTTTTTTTGGTTTGACTATTCTTGGTTTAAATTTTTTTGAAAATAAATCTTTTGCAATAAAATTTCTTTTTTTTTTCATTTAAAATTAATCATGAGGAAAGTGTAACCACCCAGTTATAATATATTTTTTACCAGAATTTAAAATTTCTCCAGTATGGGCATGTGTCCATTCTGCGGGCCAAATAATTGTTTTTCCAATTTCAGGTTTAATTGAAACATCGTAGTGAGAGAATTTAGTTTCACCACCATCTTCAACATCATTTAAATAAGTCATAAAAGCAAATAGTCTGTGAAGTGTGTTGATAGATGTTCTTTCTGAATGAATATTGCCAAAATGACCACCAGGCAAGTACTCACCAATATTAAATGGACCTATATCCATCTTAAATGCCATTCTTTTTAAAAATGGCCATTGTTCCAAATAATCTAAATAACATTTATGAAGTTCATTTATATATTCTTTCAAAAGTGAAAATTTTTCTTCTTTTAAATAATCAGGCCTAATTGATATGTCAGTTCTATTTTTAGATTGTAAATTTTTTCCTGCTGCGCTCATGCCTTGAAAATGAAGGTTTGGATTATTTTTAAAAAAAGAAATAATACTTTTACAAAGTTCATTATTTTCTATATTCCAGGCTCCAATAAAGTTGGTTTGATTTTCTTTGACAATTAATCTTTTCATTTTTCTATATAATTTCTACTTTATCCTTATTAAATCGAATAAAACCTGATCCACTTCGAAGATAACTTAAACCTTTATTGTGTTGATTCAACTTTAGCAATAAACCGCCATAACCTAAACATGCATTTTTATATTCTGGATCAATTTTTAGACATTTTTCATAATATATTTTTGATTTTTCAAAATTATTTAAATCTTTATAAATTTTAGCAATATTATTGTATGCATCCTTGTTGCTATTATCCAATTTTATAACTTCATTAAAATTACCAATTGCTTCATCCAAAAGATCTAATTTATAATTGACCATCGCTAAATTAAAAAAACCCTCAATGCTATCTGGTTTAATTTTTATTAGTTTTAAAAAATAATTTTTAGCTTCTTTAAAATTTTTAATTTGAACATAAAGTATTCCTGAAAAAAAAATAGCTTCGATTTGATTTGGATTTTCTTCAAGAATTTTTTCCAAGGATAAAAATGCTAGCTTTAAATTTCTTTCCTTATAAAGTTTTTTAAATTGATCAAATTCCTTTTTAATTAATTGTATATCCATTTTTTTTGCTTATTAAAAAATTATCATCATTAAAAATTTCCTTAATTTTTTTTCTTAATCTGTAGATATGTGTTTCAACAGTATGAGTTTCTAAATTAAAATTATGTCCCCAAACTTCTTTTTGAAGATTTTCTATACTTTGGGGAGATTTAGATTTTTTTAAAAAAAGTATAATTTGAACTTCTCTTTGAGTTAGCTTTAAACTTTCATTGGCATTATGTATTGACCTAGAATTTATATCAATTGAATATTTGCCAATTATTATATCTGATTGCTCAGAATATTTTTGTTTTATTAAACTTACATTTATCTTTTCGACAATTGAATGAATTGAATCTGGCAATTTTTTTAAAATTAATTGAAATTTTTCCTCTTCTATTTGATTTTGTAAGTTCGTTAAAACTAAGTAATTTTCATATTTTTTTTTGTTTAAGTTTAAAAGCTCTTGTTTTTCAGTAAAGTTATAAATATTAAAATCTAAATGATCTTTTAATTCATTTAAAATTTTAAATAGTTCTGGTAATTTAAATATTAGAACGCTTTGTTTATTCATAAATATACAAACTATGATAATTCACATAAAAAATAAAGATACTCTAATTGTTGAAGGATTTAAGTTTAAATGTAGTGTAGGAAAAAGAGGTATTAGAAAGAATAAGTTTGAAGGGGATTTTTACACACCATCAGGAAAATTTGAAATTGGAAAATTATATTGGAGGCCAGATAGAGTGATGCTTCCTGAAACAAAATTACTTTGTAAAAAAATAAAAAAAAATATGGGCTGGTGCAATGATATAAAAAGCAAATTTTATAATAAGGAAATTAAAATAAATAAAAAAATTAAATACGAAAAATTATATAGATATGATCATAAATATAATTACTTTATTTTAATAAAATATAATTATAAAAAAACTATAAAGAATAAAGGTAGTGCAATTTTTATTCACCTCACAAAAAATTATAAACCAACTGCAGGATGTATTGCAATATCAAAAAAAGATTTTCTAATTCTTGCAAGCTTAATCAATAAAAATACAAAAATATTAATAAATTAACTTCTTGCACCAAAAATTCTAGATCCAATTCTTAAATATGTTGAAGAATACTCTATAGCCTTAAGATAATCTTCTGACATACCCATACTTATATCATTAAGGTTTAAAATATTGGTAATTTTTTTCATCTCTGAAAAATAAATATTCGGATCCTTATCTAATGGTGGTAAACACATAGTTCCAACAATATCTAAACCAAGATTTAAACATTCATTATAAAATTCTGCTAGTTGGTTTTTTGTTATTCCTGATTTCTGTGGCTCATTACCAATATTAATTTGAATAAAAATTTTTGGTTTAATCTCATGTTTTTTTTGCTCTTCAGATATTTTTTTTGCTAACTTCAAATTATCTAATGAATGAATAAAATCAAACAGTGGTAAAACAAATTTAACCTTATTTGTTTGAAGCTTACCAACCATATGAAGTCTTATTTCTTTATTTTTGCTTTTTATTTCAGTCCATTTTTCTACTGCTTCTTGAACTTTATTTTCTCCAAAATCCTTGTGTCCATGCTCTATTAAAGGCAATATATGACCAATTTTAAAAGTTTTTGAAATTGCAATGATTTTAGGACTATAATTATTAGTATTTAATTTTAATATTTTTGAATTAATTTGATTTTGAATATAATTTAAATTTTCAATTGTTTTATGCATACTGATTTACCAAAAGTATATTATTTTATTAATAAATTTGACAAAAATAACATTAATAAATTAAACAAGAATATAGCTCTTATCTATAGAAATTATAATGAAAAATTAAATAAAAGCCTAATAATTCAAATAAAAAAATATTGTAAATTACAAAAAAGAAAATTTTTTTTATCAAATAACTTTAAATTAGCATTTAAATTGGGTCTTGATGGTGTTTATTTACCTTCATTTAATAGCGATTTAAAACATATAAATTTTCCTAAAAAGAAAAATTTTTTTATAATTGGATCTGCTCATAATAATAAAGAAATAAAAAGAAAAGAACTTCAAAAAGTTGATTTAATTTTTATAGCATCTCTTTTTAATAAGAAGAAAACTTACCTTGGATTTAATAGGTTTTTGATTTTAACTAAGCTAACAAAGAAAAAGATAATTGCCTTAGGCGGTGTAAATAATAAAAATATAAAAAAATTAAATTTATTAAATGTTTACGGATACTCAGGAATAAGTTTATTTAATCCAAAAAAAAACGGCCCCCAAAAAATTGAGGGCCGTTAAATTTTCTAAAATGTAACTATATTAGAATGCTATTGATAAAGTTAAACCTTTTCCTTCGTCATCAGCAGTTGAAACACCGTTACCATTTTCAGTTTTACCAGCATAAGCAGCAACACTCATAGAACCCATAGTATAAGATATACCAAATCCAGAGTTTGTTTCATTTTCACCTTTACCAGTAATATCAACTTCTTGAACTCCATATGATACTGTTACGTCATCATTAACTGCAAAAGAAACACCCATGTGAGTACCTTCTTCGTCAGCTGCACCTACTCCACCTAGATCAACGTCAGTTATCATGTAAGCAAGAGTTGCACCAGCTACAGAGTATTTAATACCCATAACTTGTTCATCTTGACCACCGTTTACTTGGCCAGGGTTAACTTCACCCATACCATAAACAAGTGTCATATTTTCAACGCCTGTGTAAGTAAGACCGATTGTTCTGTCAGTACCTGCGCCTTTTGCCATTTCAGCAGAAACCTTTAGGTCTCCCATTGTAATGTTGTAACCTAAGTTACCAGTTGAAGAAGCACCGTCAGCAACACCGTAAGCAACAGCAGTGTCTGTCATTGAGTACACAGCTGTATCAGCAGCAGGAACAATGTTATTCACTGAGTGAATACCATCTCCAGATACTGAAGCGTGACCGAATGTAAGTTTTCCGCTATCACCCATGTCTAATGTTAATTTCATATCATCGTAAGTTCCACCGTCTAACTCCATTGATACGCCTGCTGTCCAACCTTGGTCAGTCTCTCCAGAGCCTGAGAAAGTTACACTGTCACCCATTGAAAATGGATTTCCAGTAACTTCATCTGCGTCTCCAGCGTCGTATGACCAAGACCATGAGCCTGAAACACCCAATTCACCAGCTGATACTGAAGTAGCAACTAGAGAACCTGCTAGGGCTGTTAGGCCGTATTTAGTCAGTTTGTTCATATTTTCTCCTATTTATTTTATAATTAATTATAAACAGTGTAATTTTTACCAAAAACATTTAAATTTTGTTTAAAAATATCACTGGATCTTAAACAAATTATATATATGTTGCAAAAATACATCATTTAATTTTCCTTATAAAATGTAGCTTTTTTTCTTTTTTTATCTAAATAAGTATAATCAAATATGATATTTAAATATAACTCTATAGAATCAATGGCCAAACTAACTCATTTTTTCAAAATCCTTGTTTTTTTGATATTTCTTATAATTTTAAGTTCTTGTGAGGCTTTAAAATATAAAAAAACTGAGGCAGGAGAAGTTCCTGTTAATGCCAAAGATAGAGTTCAAAAAAATATTGAGGAAGGAAGAGGATTCAGGTTATTTGGTAATGAAAAGAAAGGTGGTACCTTTGATTTTGCAAGCTCAAACGAATTGTGGAGAGCAACTTTAGATACAATTGATTTTATGCCATTGGTTTCTGCAAATTATAGTGGCGGAATAATTATAACAGATTGGTATAATGATGGAAAATCATCAGGTCAGTCAGTTAAAATTTCTGTAAGATTTTTAACTAATGAGGTAAGAGCAGATGCTCTTGATGTAAAAGTTTTCACAAAAAATTGTCAAACTACAATTGACTGCAAAGTTTCTGAAAATAAAGGAACACTAGTTACAGAGCTAAAAAGAAGTATATTAAAAAAAGCAGCAATTTATGAAAAAGAATATAAAGCAAAAAATAAAAAAAAATACGAATATAGTACGCCTGGTGATAACAAAAAAAAGAAAAAATAGTTAATCTTTTGTAATTTTAAAGTGGATAGATACAATTTTAAAATTGTTGAAAAAAAATGGCAAGCCTATTGGGATGAAAAGAAAAGCTTTAAATCAACATTAGACAAATCAAAAAAGAAATTTTATTGCCTTGAAATGTTTCCATATCCATCTGGAAAAATTCATATGGGCCATGTGAGAAATTATACCATTGGTGACGTTTTATCTCGTTATAAAACAATGTTAGGATTTAATGTCTTACATCCAATGGGATGGGATTCGTTTGGTATGCCTGCTGAAAATGCAGCAAAACAAAATAATTTAGATCCTAAAATTTGGACTGAAAAAAATATTTCAATTATGAAAATTCAATTAAAAAAACTAGGCTTATCAATTGATTGGGACAGAGAAATTTCAACTTGCTCTGAAGATTATTATAAAAATCAACAACTTTTTTTCCTTGAACTGTATGACAAGGGTCTAGTTTACAAAAAAGAAAATTATGTAAATTGGGATCCTGTTGACGAAACAGTACTTGCAAATGAACAAGTAATTGATGGAAAAGGATGGAGATCTGGAGCTGTAGTTGAAAGAAAAAAATTAAATCAATGGTTTTTTAATATATCAAAATTTTCGGAAGAATTGCTTGTAGGTTTAGATAATCTTAAATCTTGGCCAAATAAAGTAAAAGTAATGCAAAAAAATTGGATTGGAAAATCTTTTGGATGTGAAATAGATTTTAAAGTAGAGGGTAAATTACCAATCAAAACTGTAAAATGTTTTACTACAAGGCCAGATACCTTATTTGGTTTTTCTTTCTTAGCAGTCTCAGTTGATCACCCAATTTCAAAGCATTTCACAAATAATCCAAAATTTAATGAATTTAGAAAAGAGTGTTCCAAAACTGGAACCACCGAGGAGTCAATTGCTCAAGGGGAAAAAATTGGTTTTAATACAAACCTAATGGCAATTAATCCTCTTAATGAAAAAGAAAAAGTACCTATCTACTTTGCAAACTTTGTATTGATGGATTATGGATTTGGAGCAGTATTTGGTTGTCCGGCTCACGATCAAAGAGACTTGGATTTTGCATTAAAATATAATTTGCCTGTAAAAACAGTTGTAAAACCATTGGATAAAGATGAAAAATATAAAGTAGAAAAAGATGCATATACAGGACCAGGTGAAATCATAAATTCTGACTTTTTAAATGGACTTAAAGTTCCAGAAGAGTCAATAATTAAAACTATTCAAATACTTGAAGAAAAAAAATTAGGAAATAAAAAAATTAATTTTAGATTAAAAGACTGGGGAGTATCTAGACAAAGATATTGGGGTTGTCCAATACCAATAGCTTACGATAATAATGGAAATGTAGTAAAAATTCCAAATGATCAGTTACCAGTTAAACTTCCAGAAAATATTAATTTAAAAGAAAAAGGAAATCCACTTGATAAAGCAAAATCTTGGAAAAATATTAAGATTAATGGAATAGATTGTTTTAGAGAAACTGACACGCTTGATACATTTGTGGATTCATCTTGGTATTTTTTAAGATTTTGTTCTCCTAAAAATAAAGATTATGGCTACGATTTAGAAGAGATAAATTATTGGATGCCTGTTGATCAATATATTGGAGGAGTTGAACACGCTATATTGCACTTATTATATTCAAGATTTTTTATGAGAGCAATTAACTATAAAAACGATAAATTTAAAATTACTGAACCGTTTGAAGGATTGTTTACACAAGGAATGGTCTGTCATGAGACTTATAAAGATGAAAATAATAATTGGGTTAGTCCAGAAGAGGTGGAAAGCAAAGATGGAAAAAATTTTCATATTAAAGATAAACCAGATAAAAAAGTATTTGTTGGATCATCAGAATCGATGTCAAAATCAAAAAAAAATACTATTGACCCAGAAGATATAATTAATAATTTTGGAGCAGATGCAGTAAGACTTTTTATTTTATCAGATAGCCCTCCAGAAAAGGATGTTCAGTGGTCTGAGCAAGGAATGGTTGCTTCATATAAATTTATGCAAAAATTATGGAT
>CABYKS010000014.1 GCA_902519625.1 uncultured Pelagibacteraceae bacterium
TTAAAACTTGTTTTATTTTTACTTTTTTCAATCTGAAATTCTACCAAATTTATAAAATTGTGATCTATAAAAAATTCACTTGATCCATCTATTGTAATTTTTTTATCGGAATATTTAATATGAAATTTGTTTTTTTTAAGGTTAATTAAATTTTTGAAATTACCAATATAATTTTCAATTTTATAAAAATTATATTTTAAAACTGAATCATCTAAATTCAATCTAGTGTCTACTTTAAGATTTTTAATTTTAAACTTTTTATTTATATCAAAAGAAAATTCTGAAATTGATTCAAAATTTGTATTAGAAAAATCAAAGTTTTTTAAAGTATCATTTAAAATTAAGAAAATTATGTCATTATTAATTTTATCTTTTTTATTTTTTAAGTTTCCTTTTACAATAAATTTATCTTTTTGTTTTTTTATTTGTAAAACATTAGAATTGAAATTTATTTCATTGTATTTAAATAATATTTTATCAAACTTGTAATCCTTATCTTTAGCAATAAAACTAAAATTTAAATTTCTTATGGATTTGTCTGTTGGTATTTGTATCTCAGCATTATATACATTTCCTATTAAACTATAATTGTTTTTTATTTTTCCAGAATCATCGAAATTTAAATCAATATTTAATTTTGCAGTTCCTTTTTTCAAAAATTGGTTAAACAAAATAAGTCTCAGCGAGTTGTTTAGGTGTATATAAAAATTAATATAGCTGCTTATTTCATTATTCTTGCTCTTTATAGAAATGTTTTTTATAGCAAATTTATTTTGAAAATATGAGGAAATTGAAATATTTGATGAAATTTCATTTAATTTTATTTCATCAGAATCTTTAATGATAATTTTTGGATTTTTTGTTTTAATTTTTATAGAAATATTTTTTAGGTCTAAATGTAGTTTCACTTTTTTTAGATCTATATCTAAATTACTATTTTGTTTTTTAATTTGATCTTTTATAGTTGAGTTAAATTTTGATGTCGTAATTCCAAAATAAGCAAAATATGCTATGAAAATTGAAAACAAAATTAATGTTGAAATTAATATTTTTAATATATTTTTAATCATTTAATTTATAAAGAGAGCTTTCTAAAAACTCATCAATTTCTCCGTCTAACACCTTGTCAGGGCTTGAACTTTCAAAATCTGTCCTATTATCCTTGACCATCCTATAAGGGTGTAAAACATAAGATCTGATTTGATGTCCCCATCCAATATCTGACTTTGATTCCTCGGAGCTTTTTAATTGTTTCTCTTTTTTTTTTAATTCATATTCATAAAGTCTTGCTTTTAACATGTTCATACAAGTTTCTTTATTTTTATGTTGTGATCTATCATTTTGACATTGAACAACTATTTTTGTGGGTACATGAGTTATTCTTACAGCGCTATCAGTTGTGTTAACATGCTGGCCTCCTGCTCCACTAGACCTATAAGTGTCCACTCGTAAATCTTTGTCTAATATTTCAATTTTTATACTTTCATCAATTACAGGATAAACCCAAACGCTAGCAAAACTTGTATGCCTTCTAGCTCCAGAGTCAAAAGGTGATATTCTTACCAATCGATGAATTCCTGATTCAGATTTTAAAAATCCATAAACATAATTTCCATCAATTTTAATCGTAGAAGACTTAATTCCTGCTTCATCTCCTTTATGTTCACTAATTAATTGATATTTATAATTTTTACTTGATGCCCACTTAATATACATTCTTCTTAACATTTCAGCCCAATCCTGGCTTTCAGTTCCACCAGCTCCTGCATGAATTTCAACATATGTATTTAGACTGTCTGCTTCGTTAGATAAAAAACACTTTATTTCATCTTTTTTTATATTTTTAAATAGTTGCAAGATATTATTTTTCGACTCTTTTAAAACTGACTGATTATTTTCTTCTAAAGCAAGATTATACAAGTCTGTTATTTCGTCAAATTGTTTTAATGATGATTTATAGCTTTGAACTAGATCTTCAAAAAGTTTCTTTTCTTTTAAAATTTTTTCGGCTTTTGAATTATTTTGCCAAAAATTTGGTTCCAGAATTATTTTATTTATTTTTTCTAACTTGGAATAAATATCTTGTTTTTCAAAGATACTCCTGAATTCTTAAGCTTATTTTTTTTATTTCAGCTTGATAATTTGAAAAATCAATATTCATTAATAGAATTTTAATATATTATTTTTATCTATTTTTAAATTTAAATCATCATTAAATAAAAAATTTTTTGATGTTCCATTTTTTTTAAATGCCTCAATTATGGTTGTTTTAGAACCAAAATCTGCTTTTCTTCCAGTTTTTTGATCGATAACTAAAAATTTAATATTCTTTGCTACTTTAAAAGGTCTTGCATCACCTTTTTTAATTGAATTTTTTATAAATGATTTAAAAATCGGCAATGCAGTTTTGCCACCTGTTTCATATTTACCAAGAGTTTTTGGTTCATCGTGACCTACATATACTCCAATAACTAGATTGGAAGTAAAACCAATAAACCATGCATCAGTATTTTCATTTGTTGTCCCAGTCTTTCCAGCTAAATCTAAATTTAAATCTCTTAAGTTTTTTCCTGTACCTCTTTTAATAACCCCTTCTAACATTGAAGTAATTTGGTAAGCAGTTTCCTCAGAAAAGATTTTTTTAAATTTATCTTTAATTTTCGGTACATCGTTTCCTAAATAGGAAATTTCTTTACATTTTTCACAAACTCTTTTTTCTGAATTAAAAATGGTATTTCCTTCACTATCTTGAATTCTGTCTAAAAATATTGGTTCAATTAATTTACCACCATTTACAAAAGAACCATATGCGGATGTTAATTTTAACAATGTAGTCTCTGCTGATCCTAGGGAAATTGATAACAATTCTTCAGGATTGTCATAAATTTTTAAATTTTTAGAAAAACTCGCAAGCTTATCAATTCCAATTTCTTGAGCAACCCTAACTGTCATTAAGTTCCTAGATTTTTCAAGCCCTGTTCTAATTGTAGATGGACCATAAAATTTCTTACCATAATTTTCTGGTTTCCACATTTTCAAATCTTCTCCTTGATCAAGTACAACAGGAGCATCTAAAACTAGAGTGGAAGGTGTAAATTTATTTTCTAAAGCCAAAGCATACACAAAAGGTTTAAAAGCTGAACCAGGCTGTCTAAGAGCTTGGGTTGCTCTATTAAATTCACTTAATTTAAAACTAAATCCACCTGACATAGCAACAACTCTACCTGTATAAGGGTCTAATACTACTATTCCTCCATTTGCTTTTGGGACTTGTTTTAAACTATACAAATTATCTTTAATATTTTTAACATAAATAATATCTCCCTTTTTAAAAATTTTATTTAATTCTTTTTTTGTCCAGGATACATCTTGATAATTTATTTTTCCTTTATTCTTTTTTTCTGTTTCAATTTCTACAGAAAATTTGTTAATTTTCTTAACAATTGCTAAATCCCATCCTATTGTTTTTTCTAATTTATATTTTTTTAAATTTTCATTCCATTTATTAGTAATTTTTTTATTTAATATAGGGCCGCGCCAGCCCTTTCTTTTGTCATACTCTTCTAATCCTTGTCTTAAAGATTGTGTGGCAATTGATTGGAGTTCTAAGTTGATAGGAGTTTTTATTGTAAAACCTTGTTTGTAAATTTTATCAAAACCATATTTTTCAACTAAATATTTTCTTACATCTTCTACATAGTATCTTGCATCTTCTAAATATTTTTTTTTTCTTTTTCTTAATTTTATTTCTGAATTAATTAATTCTTTATATTTTTTTTCATCTATATAAGAATTATCTAATAAATTTTTTACAACTAAATTTCTTCTATATTTAGCCAATTCAAGATTTTTAAAAGGATTATATCTGCTTGGAGCCTTAGGAAGAGCGGCTAAAAGAGAAGCTTCTTCATAGTTTAATTTACTTATAGGTTTATCAAAATATTCTAAACTTGCAGAAGCTATTCCATAAGACCCTTCTCCTAAATATATTTGATTAAGATACAATTCTAATATTCTTTCTTTTGACAAAGCCCTTTCAATCCTAAATGCAAGTATCGCCTCTTTGATTTTTCTATTAATACTTACTTCATTTGTTAGTAAAAAATTTTTTGCTACTTGTTGAGTTATTGTTGAAGCTCCTTCTAATCTTTTTGAAGAAATAATATTTGAAACATTTTTAATTATAGCTCTTAAAATCCCTTTGGCATCAACACCAGGATGATTAAAAAAATTTTTATCTTCAGCTGATAAAAATGAATTTATAACGATTTTAGGTATGGAGTCATATGGTACAAATATTCTTTTTTCTGTGGAAAAATCACTAACTAACTCTCCTCCTCCTGAATACAACTTGCTTGATACTGAAGGTTTGTACATTTTTAAAAATTTATAATCCGGCAATTTATTCGAATAAACCCAAAGTATTCCTATGATTAAAGTGATAGAAAGTAGTGCCCCTGAAGTGAAAAAAATAAGAATTTTTTTTAATAACTTGCTCATTTTTGTATAAATTAGTTTACGAATTTGTTAAACATAAGGCACAGAATTTATAAAAAACTAATGAAAAACAATAATAAAAATTTATGTCAAAGAATTTGTATATTGATGCATCGCATCCAAATGAAACTAGAGTTGTGCTTAAATCCAATGATAACATTGAAGATTACGAGTATGAAAGTGTAAACAATAGTTTAATAAAAAATAATATATAC
Source organism: uncultured Pelagibacteraceae bacterium (assembly GCA_902519625.1). GTDB lineage: Bacteria > Pseudomonadota > Alphaproteobacteria > Pelagibacterales > Pelagibacteraceae > Pelagibacter. Next base: position 4,713 of record CABYKS010000014.1, read on the forward strand.
CTCGGAAAAGTAAGTAGGATAGAACCTTCTCTTCAGGCAGCTTTTGTTGATTTTGGTAGAGAAAGACACGGCTTTTTATCTTTTAATGATATTCAATCTGATTATTACCAAATTCCACAGAGTGACCTTGAAAAAATTAAAGAAGAAGAAGAAAAAGTAAGAGAAGAGTTAATTAAAGAGGATGAAAAATCTGAACAAAATATTATTGATGAAAATAAAAATTTAGAAGAAAATAATAACAGCATAAATATAAGTCAAGATCCTCTTGAAAAAACACCTTTGGAAAATAAAATAGAGCAGAGTAAAAAAGAAAAAAGATACCCAACAAAAAGATACAAAATTCAAGAAGTTATTAAACCTAATCAAGTAATTCTAATACAAGTTTTAAAAGATGAAAGAGGACTAAAAGGAGCTGCACTTACCACTTTTATTTCTATAGCAGGAAAATATATTGTTTTAATGCCTAATACCGCAAAAGGCGGGGGAATTTCTAGAAAAATTTTTAATCCTGGAGATAGAAAAAAAATTAGAAGTATTTTAAATGAAATTCAAATTCCAAAAGAAATGGGGCTAATTGTAAGAACCGCAGGATCCAATAAAACAAAAAATGAAATTAATAATGATTTAAACAATTTAATTAACATATGGAATTCCATAAAGGAAAAAGCTATGAACTCTATAGCTCCAAATATAATTCACCAAGAAAGCGATATAATAAAAAGATCTATAAGAGATATGTACGATGAGGAAACTCAAAATATAATTGTTGAAGGCAATGAAGGATATCAAAAAGCAAAAAATTATATGAAGCTAGTAATGCCAAACAATGTTAAAAAAATTAAAAAATACAGAGATAAAGTGCCTTTGTTTTTTAAAGAAAAAATAGAATCTAAATTATATGAAATTTATAAAACTGAAGTTAAGCTTAAATCAGGAGGTTATCTTGTAATTAATCCAACTGAAGCTTTAGTTTCAATTGATATTAATTCGGGAAAATCAATTAAACAAAAAAATGTTGAGAGTACTGCTTTAGATACAAATTTAGAGGCTGCAGAAGAGATTGCAAGACAAATTAAGTTAAGAGACCTATCAGGCTTAATAATAATAGATTTTATAGATATGTTAAGCTACTCAAATAAAAGGCTTGTTGAACGGAAACTCAAAGATAGATGCAGAGTTGATAGAGCAAGAATTCAAATTGGTAGAATAAGTAATTTTGGTCTTCTTGAAATGTCAAGACAAAGACTAAGAGAAAGTAATATTAAATGGAATTTAAAATTATCTAATGAAACTTTTGCTTTAAAAGTAATAAAATTAGTTGAATTGAAGACTCTTGAGACCAATGCAAAGATAGTAAAAACATATTTAAATATAAAAATAATCAATTTTATCAAAGAAAACTACTATGATGATTTTAATTATTTTAAAAGAAAGAATAAAATTGAAATTAATTTATTTGAAAATAACTCTCTAGGATTAGATGATTATGAAATTGAATTCTTATCTAAAACTAACAAAGTAATAGAAAAAATAGAAAAAATTTCTAATTTAAAGAAGTTGGTGATTTTTAAACCAGAAGTTAAAAATTTTAATGTTAATAAAAAGAAATTTAAAAAGAAAAAATATTATAAAAAAAAGACTATAAAAAAAAACTAAATTAGACCTTTTTTTGGAGATGAGGCATTACCATAAATATTTTTTTTTATTCTTCCTGATAAGTAAGATTTTCTTCCAGCTATAACAGCATACTTCATTGCTTCAGCCATTTGATATGGTTTTTTTGCCTTAGCTATAGCGGTATTTATTAACACACCATCACAACCCATTTCCATTGCTATAGATGCATCAGAAGCAGTTCCTATACCAGCATCAATTATCAAAGGAAGTTTAGTTTGTTTTCTAATAATTTGTATGTTTAATTTATTTTGAATTCCTAGGCCTGAACCGATTGGTGCAGCTAAAGGCATTATTGCTATGGCTCCAGCATTTTCTAATCTTTTTGCCATCAAAGGATCGTCATTGCAATAAACCATAACTTCAAAACCTTCTTTGCTTAAAACTTCCGTAGATTTTAGTGTCTCAATCATGTCTGGAAGTAAATTTTTCTTATCTCCTAAAACTTCTAATTTCACTAACTTCCAATCTCCAATTTCTCTTGCGAGTCTAAGTGTTCTTAATGCTTCATTAGAATTAAAACAGCCTGCTGTATTAGGTAAGTAAATAATTTTTTTAGGATCAATATAATCCATTAAAAGTGGTTTGTTTTTATCAACAATATTCACCCTTCTTACAGCTACCGTAACCATCTCTGCACCAGAAATTTTTATGGCCTTTGCACACTCAGTCATGTTTTTATATTTTCCAGTTCCAACTATAAGTCTTGAATTTAGTTTTTTTTTTGCAATTTTAAGAAAATCTTTTTTTTTCATTATCCACCTCCGATAAAATGAACTATCTCAATATTGTCATTGTTGTTTAATTTGATTTTACTTATTTTCTTTTTATTCAAAATTTTTTTATTTAATTCTATAGCTACTTTATTTAAAGGTATTTTGTGTTTTTTAATTAAGGTTTCAATTGTCTCATTCTTATTAAATTCAACTTTTTTTCCATTTACCTTTATTTTTATTTTATTTTTAATTTTCATGCATTATAAACTTATTGTGACTAATATAATAATTATTAATGGCCCAAATCTTAATCTATTAGGTGAAAGAGAACAATCCCAATATGGAAAAATTACATTTAATGATTTAAAAAATATATGTTTAGAACATTCAAAAAAAATAGGAATAAATTTGGATTTTCAACAATCAAATGTAGAAGGCGAAATAGTAACCAAGATACAAAATGCTAGAAAAGAATACCATGGTATAATTATAAATGCTGCTGGATATACTCATACATCTGTATCTATTCGAGATGCTCTAGAAATATTTAAGAAACCAATAATAGAATTACACATTTCAAATATATATAAAAGAGAAGAATTTAGGCAAAAATCACTTATAAGTAACATTGCGACCGGAATTATTTGTGGCCTTGGTTCGAATGGTTATATTTTGGCCATAAATGCAATGCATGAATTGCTTAAAAATGGAAATAGATAAAAAAATTGTAGTTAAACTTATTCAAGTCTTAGAAGATTTAAAAAAATCATTAAAAGGTGTTAATATTGAGACTAACAATGATGCAATAGAAGAAGAAATAGATTTATCAGATAAAATAATTGTAAAAAGCCCTATAGTTGGAACTGCTTATCTTGCCCCAGAACCAGGTGGAAAAAAATTTATTGAAGTAGGAAAAAAAATAAAAAAAGGAGACACTGTTATGATTATAGAAGCCATGAAGACAATGAACCACGTTCCTTCAACATCAGACGGTGTAGTTAAAGAGATTTGCGTTGATGATGGTCAACCAGTCGAGTTTGATCAAAAAATTTTAATTCTTGAGTAATGTTTAAAAAAATATTAATTGCCAATCGAGGAGAGATTGCTGTCAGAATTATTAGAGCCTGTAAAGAATGGGGAATTGCAACTGTAGCTATTCATTCTGATGTTGATAGAAACAGTATGCATGTAAGGTTAGCAGACGAAAGTGTATGTGTTGGAACTCATCAGCCTTTAAATAGTTATTTAAATATTCCAGCAATAATGTCTGCAATAGAATTAACAAATGCGGATGCTGTTCATCCTGGTTATGGTTTTTTATCTGAAAATCCTGAATTTGCAAAAATTTTAGAAGACTACAAAATTAAATTTATTGGGCCGTCTTCAAAATTAATAAAAATGATGGGTGATAAAATTCAAGCAAAAAAAATTTCTAAAGAGTATGGCCTTCCTGTGATTGAAGGCTCAGATGGAGGCGTTAAAGACAAAGAACAAGCTAAACAAATTTGTAAAAAAATTGGTTTCCCTGTTTTAATAAAAGCTTCTGCTGGAGGAGGAGGCAAGGGAATGAAAATAGTTCACAAGGAATCCGAATTTGATAATTTATTTGCTACAGCTAAATCAGAAGCTCAAAAATATTTTGGAAATGATGAAGTTTATATTGAAAAATTCTTCCAAAATCCAAGACATATAGAAGTTCAGGTTCTTTCTGGAAAAAATAGAACTGTTCATTTGCACGAAAGAGATTGTTCTGTTCAAAGACGCCATCAAAAATTAATAGAAGAAACACCTAGTCCAATTTTAAATGATGAAATTAGAAAAGACCTATTTGAAAAAACAGTGAATATGGTAAGCAAAATTGGATATGAGGGTGCAGGAACTGTAGAATTTATTTATGAAGATGGAAAATTTTATTTTCTTGAAATGAATACAAGAGTTCAAGTTGAACATCCAGTTACAGAAATGATTACAGGAATAGATATAATAAAAGAACAAATATATATTGCATTTTCAGGAGAAACAGCTCTAAAGCAAAGTGATATAAATCCAAGAGGACATGCGATTGAATGCAGAATTAATGCAGAGGATGCTAGTAAAAATTTCCAACCTTCACCAGGTACTATTGGTATGTGTCATCAACCTTCAGGTTTTAGAACTAGAGTTGATGGGTCAATATATCAAGGATATAAAGTAACTCCATATTATGACAGCATGGTTTGTAAACTTATTTGCCATGGAAGAAATAGAACTGAAGCTATACAAAGAATGAAAAGATCTTTAGATGAATTTGTAATTGAGGGAATAACAACAACAATAGATTTACATAAAAAACTATTAGATCATCCTAAATTTATTAAATCAGATTTTAATGTTTCTTGGTTAGACAAAGAAAAAGTTATTTAGTAACACTTAATTAACCATATATCATAAACTGGGTGGTCAAATAAACTTATTGAAGGACTTGATGAAAAAGTCCATCCGTTAAAAACAAAAACTTTATCATTATTTTTTAATGTAACATCTTGAACTTGCATATAAGCTGTAATTTCAGGATTATCATCAAATTCTGAATTTTTACATTTTAAAATTTTAATAATTAAATTTTCAAAAGTAGTTTCTTGATCTATATTTAATGATAACTGACTTGTTTTTGAACTTACCTTATCTAAAATTTTTATCTCTGCAAACTCTAGCTCAACAGCATGTAATTTAGAACTGAATATTAAGAGTAAAAAAATTAGATAAAAATATTTTTTTATTTTAATTTTTCCAAGTTTTATATTTTTTTTTAATTGCATCTGTATTGCCTTTGGGGCTATACGCTTCATTAGAACCTGTTTGGTTTGGTTTGTGAGGTTTTTGCCATTTAAATTTTTCTAATTTATGTAAATTTTCAATTTTATTTGGCGTAAAGTGAATCCAAGAATACCATTCGTTTGGAATTTTTGATGCATCAACTTCCCCATTATAAATTATAAATCTTTTTCCTTTTTTTGTTTGATAATATTTATTTCCTAAATCATCTTTTCCAACAAGTTTTCCAAATAAAAATATTGTTATTCTCGTTCCAAGAGTTTGTTGATTCCACCAAGTAAAAATTTCTTTAATTATTGTCAACATAAATTTTATAAAAATTATTCAATTCAAAATTGTAAAAAATAAATTAGACTAAAATAATAATTTGTATATACAATATTTAAATAAAGACTCAAAAAAAAATTATTTAAGGGAAATATGGCAAAATATCTGGTCGAAACTTACTACAATTGTACATTTAAAGTTAGTCACTATTTAGATGAAATTAATACTCATGAATTAAAAAATTTAGAAAAAAGAGATGATGGAAAATTTGAAATTATTGACGTTAAATTAGACAACAGAAAAACCAAGAATCTTGAAAAAATTAGCAAAGTTGTAGAAAATGGTAAGCAAGACAATATTAATTTAGATATAAAATCAGATATTAAGGAAACTTCCATAAAAAATACAATTCCACTAAAAAATAAAATTATAGATCAAAGTAATAAGAGATTTGGTATGCCTGATAGAAGAAAGGGTTATATTCAAAAAGCAACTATAGGTAATCATAAAGTTTATCTTCATACTGGTGAATACGAAGATGGAAAAATAGGTGAAATTTTTATTGATACGAGCAAAGAAGGAGAGTTGGTAAAGGCCTTAATGAATAATTTTGCTATAGCTATATCATTAGGTTTACAATATGGGGTGCCTCTTGATGAGTATGTTAGTGCCTATGTGGGAACTAAGTTTGAACCTTCTGGTAAAGTGCATGGTAACGATAGAATATTAAGCGCTACATCAATACTTGATTATATATTTAGAGAATTAGCGATATCATACTTAAATAGGGAAGATCTTGCTCATACTCCTTCCATTGGAAATACAGAAAAACAAATAGAAGAAAAACCGGAAGATATAAATGAAGACCAAAATCAACTATTAAAAATTGTTAAAGATATATCAAGTAAAGGTTTTTTAAGAAGTAATTATAAGAAGAAATTAGTAGATTTATCAGATATAAGAATTAATCTAAAAGGAAAAAAATAATTACTTATTTTTTTTTAGAGATAAATTCAATTCCTTTAATTGCTCTTCAGTAATTTTAGATGGAGCATTCATCATTAGATCTTGTGCATTTTGGTTCATTGGAAACATTGTTACCTCTCTTATATTTTTCTCTCCAGCTAATAACATAATAATTCTATCAATTCCTGGTGCAATCCCACCATGTGGAGGGGCACCATAACTGAGAGCGTTTATCATTCCACTAAATTTTTCATCTACATGTTTTTTATCATATCCTGCTACTGAAAATAATTTATACATTAATTCAGGAATATGATTTCTTATAGCTCCTGAAGATAATTCAATTCCATTACAAACTATATCGTACTGATAGGCTTTAATTTCCAATGGTTTTGATAAATCTAATTTTTTTATATCTCCCTGAGGCATTGAAAATGGATTGTGGCTGAAGATAATTTTTTTGGTTTTTTCATCTTCTTCAAACATTGGATAATCAACAATCCAACAAAATGCAAAGGTATTATAATCTATTAATTTCAATTCATTTGCAATTTTTTCTCTTGCTAAAGAGAGTATATTTTCAACTTCATTTTTTTTACCACAAGCTAAAAAAACACTATCACCCACTTCAGCATTTGATATTTTCATTATTTTTTCGATTGAATCTGAACTAAAAAATTTACCTACTGGCCCTTTGCCTTTTATTTCATTTTCTTTTTCAATAGTAAAATATGCTAATCCAGAAGCTCCCTGGTTTTTTGCCCATTTATCAATACCATCGAAAAAACTTCTTGGTTTATCTTTAGTGTTTTTAGTAATTATTCCTCTAACAATACAACCCTTACTCACTAACTTTTTAAAAATTTCGAAGCTTACATCATCTCTTTTAAAAATATCTGTAAATTCATTTATGATTATAGGATTTCTTAAATCTGGTTTATCCGTACCGTATTTAATCATAGCATCTGAATATGATATTTTTGGGAACTTGTTATAAAGCATTTTTTTATTTGAAAATTTTTTGAAAACATTAATCAATAATTTCTCTACAACATCAAAAACATCTTCTTGCTCTACAAAAGACATTTCTAAATCAAGCTGATAGAATTCTCCTGGACTTCTATCTGCTCTCGCATCTTCATCTCTAAAACATGGTGCTATTTGAAAATATTTATCAAAACCTGAAACCATTATTAACTGTTTAAATTGTTGAGGTGCTTGAGGTAGCGCATAAAATTTTCCTGGATTCAATCTACTTGGAACCAAAAAGTCTCTGGCTCCTTCTGGGCTAGATGATGTTAAAATTGGTGTTTGAAATTCTAAAAAGCCAAGTTTCTCCATCTCTAATCTAATAAAAGAAATTACTTTTGATCTTAAAATTATATTTTGGTGAATTTTTTTTCTTCTTAAATCTAAAAATCTATATTTTAATCTAATTTCTTCAGCGTATTCCTGGTCTGAAAAAACTGGTAATGGTAATTCTTTTGTTGTTCCTAAAATCTCATAAGAAATTATTGATATTTCAATTTCCCCAGTATTCAATTCTTTGTTTAAAGTATCTTTTGATCTTTCTATGACTTTACCATCTATTTTTATAACTGTTTCAAGTGGTAATCTTTCTATCTCTTTAAAATTTTTATGAGTATTTTCAATAACACACTGGGTTATTCCATAATTATCCCTTAAATCTAAAAATAGTAAATTTCCGTGGTCTCTTTTTTTATTTATCCATCCACATAGAGATATATTTTTATTTTTATCATTAATGTTTAACTCGCCACAATTGTTAGATCTATATTTGTTCAAAATTCACCTATAAAATTTGTTTAATTATTTTTAAATCTATTGCTTTCTTTTTTTTTAAACTCAATTCATCAACTTTATATATAAAATCTGCGATTTTACCATACGATCTGTCTATCCTTTTAATTATGAAATCTATAAGTTTTTTATCAATTAAAATTTGTCTATCAGAAAAACTTTTTAGTATAATTGCAAACATTAGCTCATCATCAGGATTATCAATTTTTGCGAAGAGACAATTTTTTGATCTTGATTTTAAATCTTTCAAGTTGAAATTAATTTCATTTATAGGATATACAGAATTAATTATTAAATACTTATTGCTCTGATCAATCAAATTAAATATTGAATACATGAGTTTTTCATCACATTTTTTTTCAAAATCATCGATTATAATATTTTCATAAAGTTTAAATTTTTTATAAGCATTTTCATTAATCTCTTTTTCATTTATTTTAAAACCCTTATTTTTACTTAAAAAAATATTTGAAAGATGAGTTTTTCCACTAAATTTTTCTCCATATATATTTAAAATATTTTTTTCCCACTTTGGCCATTTTTCAATTAATTGAAATGCAAAATAATTACTTTTGCTTACATAAAAATCATCATAATTAAAATTTTGATTATTTTTAAAATTTAATAATAATTGATTTAAATTTTTCACTCAATTCTCCAAATCGATTCATTAATGTTTAGTTTAATATTATCATTAGAAAATTCATTTATAAATTTATCTGGAGTACTATTATATATTATTTTATAAATTAAATTATCATTATTAATACTATCAATATAAAAATTTGAGACTAAATCTAAGTTGTGAAGTTTTTTGTCCAATTTTTTTATTAGTTTATAATTTTTTGAATTTACTGAAAGAGTTATTGGTAATTTTATTGAAATATTAATTATATTTAGTTTTTTCCATTGATTTTCAAATTCTAATT
>CABYKS010000015.1 GCA_902519625.1 uncultured Pelagibacteraceae bacterium
CTAAAATAAGTCCTGTATAAGCTTCTATAGCTTTGTATAAAATATCTTGCTCTTTTTTTAATAACTTTGCTTTTGCAAGATTAATCCCAATTTTATTTTTTTCGTGCTCCGCACCTCTTCCAAAATCTATCAATGTTTGCTCTATAGTTATTGAAGTTGACTGAGGATCTACATCTGTAATTGTTGCATCTCCTCCTGTTTGATTTGTTAATTTATTAGTTTCTTCTTGGCTTTTACTTCCAGTCAAAGTTAAAGTTGGAAGGTAGTCTCCTTTTGAAATATTTAAATCTTCTTCAGATACTTTTATACTTTCTCTTTCAGCGTTTAACTCAGGATTATTTTTATAAGCTTGAGTAAGGGCCTCGGTAAGTGTAATTGCATACACTTGTGGCACAAAAAAAACTAATGAAATTATAATTAAAATTGCTTTTTTCATTTATCTAAATTTAATTGAATTAATTTGATGATTACTATTTAATTTCATTACAATCGAGGCATATTTTGGCGCATCTTTAAACATGCTTTGGGTAATTCTTTGGTATGTTTGCATAAAATTTATTATATCACCTCTATTCATAATTCTTAAATTTCTTTTATTTTTTGATTTTATCCAAAGTGTTTTTTCTTGTTTTATTCTCCATTTTTGAAGCATTTTAAAATTATTAGCTCTAAGATAAATTATTTCATTAATTTGTTTAAACAAATTTTTATAATGTGTTTTCAATTGAATGTTAACATAATTCCTCCAAACTAAATCTGGATCTTCTGTTTTTTCTAATGAATTTATCGATCTAACAAGCTCTGAATTTTTTTGAGCTTTTGCACCAACACACCAACCTTCAAAAATTATTACATCTGGTCTTGAATTAATTTTATACCATAACTTTTTGTGGCATCTATCATCTTTAGATTTATCAAATTTTGGTAATTTTAATTTATCAAATTTTTTATTTTTAATTTTTTTAAAGAATTCATAAATAATTTTATAATCATGGGTTCCTGGTACTCCCCTTGTAATTAACAAAGGGTGTTTTGCAATTGATAATTTTTTTCTATCTTTTCTAGTTTTATAAAAATCATCAATAGAAATTTTAAAAACTTTGAGTTTAAAATATTTTCTTAGTATTAAAGATATTATGGAAGCAATTGTAGTCTTTCCTGCTCCTTGACCTCCAGACAAACCAATAATCAATGGAGATTTTTTTTTTAGTTTTTTTTTAATCCAAAAGCTTAGAGGTATTAAATAAGATTTGAGCATCTTATTTTTGTTTTTAAATTTATTTAATTTTGTTTCTTGAAAATTTATAAATTTAAAACAATCATTTTTTACTTTCTTATAACACGCATCAATTGGGTGCATATAAAAATTATTTATTTTGATCTAAAGGATGGTTTTCTCCATCATTAACTGGGACATTTTCTATCTCAAATGGTTTTATACCTTCAATACAAGCAATATTTACACCATAGATTTTTGGATTACTTCTTGGTCTGTTATGAGTATGAATGCCACAAACTTTACAAAAATAATGTTGAGCAGTTTTTGTTTTAAATTGATAGAGTGTTAAAAGATCTTCCCCATTAACTAGTTTAAAGTCATCTGGTCCAATAACTCCTATAATATATCCTTTTCTTTTGCAGATAGAGCAATTACAACGCATAATCTTTTGAAATCCTTTTTCTGGAACATTAACTTCGGCTTCTACTCCTCCACAATGGCATGTTAATTTTTTCATTTATTTTTCTCCCTTAATTTTTTATAACCCTTTTCTAAAATCCCACGGATATTTAAAAGTCATTGACCACATCCCTAGTTTATTTGTTTTTGCAAAATCTTCATCTTCAACAAATTTTGTTGAATATTTTCTATAAGCAAAAGCATATCCACTTCTTACTAAAAATTTTGACAAGCTTTCGCCTTTAACAAAACATTCTGCTAAAGTTCTTTTGTAAAAATCCTTTTCTTTACCAATGCATATAGGTGTATTATTACCAATTTTTTTAACTAGCAGCATCTTTGCAAACATACCACAACCTACTTCTTCGTTGTCTTTCAAACAAGTTTGTTTTAATTCTGGTGTATCAATTCCTGAAAAACGTATCTTCTCACCATTTAGAATAATTGTATCACCATCAATAACTCTGAGATTTTTTGCTGAAACAGTACTACCCCATAACAAACTCAGAACTAATATTCCTATAAGCTTTTTCATATTCAGTATGGGATTTAAACTATCCTTGGTTAAAGTTATCCACAAGGCTACAAAATGTGGTTTCAATGTTCACGTTTTGATTCACTTTTGATTCACTTCCAGACTCAAAATACAACCTGATTGACACCACTGAATAAGTTATATATTAATTAGAACAAAAGAAGAACATTTATGAAGCTAACAATACCTTACTATTTACACAAAGCTGGTGCAGGTTTTCCGTCTCCTGCAACAGATTATATTGAGGAGGATATTGATCTAAATGTTCATCTAATCAAAAATGTTCCAGCAACTTTCATCATAAGAGTTCAAGGAAAATCAATGGTCGATGTTGGTATTAATAATGGAGATTTGCTACTAGTTGACAAAAGCCTAACACCAAAAAACTTTTCAACAGTTATAGCGAATGTTCACGATGAACTTGTAGTTAAAAGTTTTGTTCAAGAGAGAGATAAAAAATTTTTAACGTCTGGATCTAAAAATTTTGAGGATAGAATTTTAATTAATGAAGAAGAAGATATTTTTATTTGGGGAGTTGTAACCTATGTCATCCATTCAACATACTAGAAAAATAGCTTTAGTTGATTGTAATTCTTTCTATGTTTCGTGTGAAAGATTATTTAATCCTAAAATAAGAAAAAAACCTGTTGTTGTCTTATCAAATAATGATGGTTGTATTGTTTCAAGATCTAATGAAGCGAAAGCATTAGGAATAAAAATGGGAGAACCTTATTTTAAAGCAAAAGATATTATTATTAAAAACAATGTTCAAGTTTTTTCATCTGGCTATTCTTTGTATGGAGATATTTCAAGAAGAGTGATGCGAACTTTAAAGCGTTTTAACTCTGATATGGAAGTTTATTCAATTGATGAGGCTTTTTTAGATTTATCAAATTTTTCTGATGATGAAATAGAAGATGTTGGAAAAGAAATTAGAAGTACAGTTTTACAATGGACTGGTATTCCGACAAGTATTGGAATTGCTAAAACAAAAACTTTAAGTAAAGTTGCAAATCATATCGCTAAAAAAAAAGAATCTGGAGTTACAAGTTTAATTGGAATTAAAAATATTGATCCAATACTAGAAAAAGTAGAAATTAATGATGTTTGGGGTGTTGGAAAACAACTAACTAAATTTTATCATCAAAATGGAATTTATAATGCCAAACAATTAAAAAATATTTCTAATACTTGGATTAAAAAAAGTTCTAATGTTTTAAGTTCTAGAACTGCAATGGAGCTTAGAGGTATTCCTTGTATTAATTTAGAAAAAACTGTGTCAAAAAGAAAGAGTTGTGTAGTATCACGTTCATTTGGCCAAAGAGTAGAAAAATTTCAAGAACTAAAAGAAGCTATTGCAAATTATTGTTTAAATGCTTCAGAAAAAATTAGATCAGAATCTTTAATTGCAAAATCAATAACTATTTTTATTAGAACAAGTCCTTTCCAAGGTAAGTTTGGATATTATTCAAATTCAAAAACAATTGATTTTCCAATTGCAACAAACAATAGTATTGAAATAGTTAAAACTGCCTTAACTGCTTTAGAAACTATTTTTAAAAATGGTTATCGTTATCAAAAAGCAGGTGTGTTGCTAACAGGTTTATCGAATGATGATGGTAAGAAAAATTTATTTTCATCAGAAAAAGATGAAAAAATAAATAGTTTAATGAAATCAATTGATAATACAAATTATAGATATGGAAGATCTGCTATAAGTCTTGCTAGCGCTGGTGTTCAAAAAAGATGGAATATGAAAAGAGAGCATTCTTCTAGAATAGATACGGCAGATTTTTATTCACTACCAACGATTAGAGCTATTTAATTATTTTTGAACTTTTCTTCTTTTTTGGGCTTTCTTAAAACAATACTATCTAAATAAACTCTTTGATCTTGAAGGCTCTCCCAGTCTGAGTTCCAATAACCTATAGTTCTATGCCTGTATATTCCAAATTTCATATAACCTCCGGTACAAGTATCAGCTAGAGTTTTTATATTTTTAAGATCTGCAATAACTTCGTTGTTTTTATAAATTTTAAATCTGCCTGTTTCATCAAGCTTCCAGAGAACATGAAATTTTAGATGAGTCCACTTCCCTTTTAAGTCTTCAATTTTTCCAATTACAACAGGTTCGGATGAATAGGCCGCTTTACTTGCCCAGCTATAATAATGCTCCCCTTTGTATTTAAAATCTTGTGCCCAAAAATGGCAGCAGCTATGACAGCCTTTTGCTTTATTGTCAGTATGCATTTGACCAATTATAACTACAGCACCTTTCTTCAAAGGTTCATAAGTTTCATCAAAGTAAACTGCATATTCAAAAATATGTTCCTTATTTTTTAATTTCATATCACCAAGATGTATTTCTTGTCTACTTCTGTTACCTTTGCCATCACATTGAATTTGTGTTGTTTTTGCTTTTCCTTTCCCACAACCTGCATCTTCTCTGTTTACTGTAACTTGAATGCTTGTTTTTCCTTCATAAACTGGAAATCCATCTGAGGCTTTGACTTCTTTAATTCTATTAACTTTTTTCAAAGACATAGAAAGAAATTGTTTCTTATATCCTTTAATGTCTTTGAAGTTTGTTTTGTGGTTATCTGAAAATGATGTTCCAGAAAAAAATAAAAAAATAAAAAATACTTGTAAAAATTTTTTCACTAAACAGTGTTAATTTTAACACCTTTTAAGAGAAAATCCGACAGTTGATTTGCCACCATTTCAGCAACCACAATTGACGCTTCTGTTGTAGATGCTGCTATATGTGGTGTTACAATTGCTTTTGGATTGTTAAACAAAATATTTTCTTTTGCCGGTTCTTTTGAAAAAACATCTACAGCTGCTCCAGCAATTAAATTTTCATTTAACGCATCATTTAAATCTTTTTCATCAACGATATTTCCACGTGCCGCATTAATTATATAAGATGTTGGCTTCATTTTCTTATAATGCTCTTTAGTGATCATTGGTTTTCCATCTTTAGGAGCCTTACAATGAAAACTTATAATATCACTTTTACTTATCAAATCATCAAAGCTTACATTTTCTACGTGTGGATAATCTTTTTTTCTAGATTCTAGAGATTTTGAGTTCACCAATATTTTCATATCGAAGCCTTTAACGAGGTTGCTTAATCTTACTCCTACGTTCCCAAAACCTACTATTCCTAATGTTTTTTTAGAAAGCTCAGTTCCCTTAATATTTTTTTTCTCCCACTGACCCTTATGTGTTGTTTCGTTGGCAAAAGGAATTCTTCTAAGTACAGACATTATTAAAGCAAATGCGTGTTCAGCTGTTGCGTTTGCATTTCCACCAGGTGTATTCATAACAATCATATTCTTTTCCTTTGCAATCGGAACATCTATATTGTCAACACCAGCACCAGCTCTTCCAATTACTTTTAAATTTTTTGCTGCCTCAATTATATTTTTAGTAACTTTTGTTGCAGATCTAACAACCATCCCATCATATTCTGGAATAATTTTAATAATTTCTTCTTCTGATAAACCAGTTTTTACATCTACTGTAATATTATTTTTTTCAAAAATTTTTTGAGCAACATTGCTCATTGAATCTGAAATTAAAACTTTAGGCATTATTTTTTACAGAATTATATGCCCAATCAATCCAAGGTAAAAGAGCTTTCATATCACTGTTTTGTACAGTCGAACCGCCCCAAATCCTTATGCTAGGTGGTGCTTTAGGATAACCATTAATATCATTAGCAACACCTTCTTTTTCAAGAAGTGAGAATAATTTTTTTAATACTCCTCTTTGATCCTCTTCGTTATGTTTTGTAAACCATTCGTCTTTGATTAAAACTGTAATGCTTGTTGAAGATCTTATATTCTTATCTTCACACATAAATTTGAAATTATTGCTCTTTTCAATCCAATCTTCTACAATTTTTAAATTTTGATTTGAGATATTTACTAATTCTTTAGTGCCGCCTACTGACTCAACCCAATTCAAAGCATCCAAGCCATCTTCAACACAAATCATTGATGGTGTATTAATTATTCCACCCTCAAATATGCTTTTAATTAGTTTTTTCTTATTTGCTAATCTAAATAATTTGGGAATTGGCCAAGATGGTACATGGGTTTCTAATCTTTCAACAGTTCGAGGTGAAATTGCTATCATTCCATGAGCAGCTTCTGCGCCCAAAACTTTTTGCCACGACCACGTAATTACATCTAATTTACTATAATCCATATCCATAGCAAAAATACCAGATGTAGCGTCACAAATTGTTAGGCCTTCTCTATCATCGGGTATCCAATCACCATTTGGAATTCTGACACCTGCTGTTGTACCATTCCAAGTAAAAACTACATCATTTTTAAAATTCACTTTTGATAAATCAGGAAGAATTCCATAGTCAGTTACATGACTGTTTACGTCTTTAATTTTCAATTGGTCAAGAATGTCTATAACCCAATCTTTTCCAAAATTTTCCCAAGCTAAAACATCAACGCCTTTACACCCTAAAAGAGACCATAGAGCAGCCTCTAAAGCTCCAGTGTTTGAACCAGTCATTACACCTACATGATACCCTTCGGGTAATTGAAGAATTTTTTTTGATTTAACAATTACTTCATTTAACTTTTCTTTGCATACTTTATGCCTATGAGATCTTCCTATAGGAGTATCTTTTAATGCATCTATAGTCCAACCTGGTCGCTTAGAGCAAGGTCCGCTAGAAAAATTTGGATTATCAGGTTTTGAGCTTGGTTTTTCCATAAAATAAGTTTTTAGATATATTTCTTTTTAAAAACATATATCACTATTTTTTTTATATATATTTTTTAGCAATAAATAATGAACAATTGACGCAGTAACACATTATTAGATAGAAAATTATAAATTTTATTCAAAATCATATGCTACTAGACCATCCAATGGTTTGGGGTCAAACCAAGTCGATTTAGGAGGCATATTTAATTTTTTATCCGCAAAGTTAATTACATTTTCCATTTGAGTGGCAAATAAAGCAAAACCAACTTTTGCTTCACCTGAGTCTACTTTTTTTTCAATACCTTCCAATCCATGAAATCCAGCTAAAAAATCAATTCTATTATCATATCTTGGATCTCCAATTCCTAAAGTGGGTTCTAATAGATAGTAGTGCAGCAAATTTATGTCTAAATTAATAATATGAAATAAATTTTGATGAGGTTTCTCTTTAAGTTCCAAAGAATACCATTGCTTTTCTAAATACATTCCAAACACTTGAGATTTTTCAGGTTTGTATGAAGAACTTTGTTTTTCAACTTTAAATTTTTTTTTAATTTCCTTAATAAAATCTGAAGGTGAATATCCGTATAAATCTTTTATAAGCCTATTATAATCAAGTATCCTTGCTTGGCTTGTTGGAAAAATTGCTATCATAAAATAATTATATAATTCACTTCCAGTATGATCGTGGTTTTTATGCTGCTTAAATTTTGAGAGTTTTAACAATGCATCCATTCTATGGTGTCCATCTGCAATATAAATTCTATTTATAGAATTAAACAAATCAGATATTTTTAAAACTTTATTTTCATCGTCAACAACCCACATCTCATGCTTACTTCCGTCCATGCCATCAAAAGAGTATTCTGGAGAATTGTCTAACTCTTTTTCTACTAAATCATTAAGTTGTTTATTATCAGGATACACGGCATATATAGGACCTATTTGGGCATTCAAATTATCCATTTGTTTCATTCTTTTTTGAGATCTTTCAAAAAATATTTCTTCGTGACCTCGTATATGTAAGTTGTCATAAGCAGCCAATTTTGCAGTTCCAACTATTCCTACTTGTGAATGATCTACTGTTGATATTTTATAGATGTAAAATGAATTTTTTTTATCTTTTTTTAAGATTGATTTTTTTTTCATTAATTCAAATTGTTCTTTAGATTTAGAATTATCTTTTTCACCAAAAACATTTAAATAACTCCAGGAATTGTTGTTTTTATGATCTACAACAGAATCTTTCGATAAATGATCTGTGCTAGAAACAGCTACTGACGAAGCATTTTCTTTTGTAGGTCTTAAGCCTTTAAATGGATTTATAAAATACATGGAGTTATTTAATTAATAGAACTGAATAGAGCAACTCTATTTTTTAGATATATATATTAATAATATTGGTTAATTTTTTTGTTATGCAATTTTAGGTAGTTTTTCTAAAGCTTTATTTGCATCAGCTTCATTATATTTGTCATCTGAAAGCTTATTATTAAAGTAATCTCCATAGGCTTGCATATCAAAATGACCATGACCACATAAATTGAAAAGAATAGTTTTCTTTTCACCATTTTTTTTACATTCAAGTGCGGCATCTATTGCACCCTTAACAGCGTGTGTAGCTTCTGGTGCTGGAACAATTCCTTCGGCATTTGCAAATTTTACACCTGCTTCAAAGCATTCTTTTTGGCCAAATGCTTTTGGTTCAATAGCTCCTATATCAGTTAAATGACTGACCATTGGTGCCATTCCATGATATCTTAAACCACCTGAGTGAGTTGATGGTGGCATAAATTGAGATCCTAAAGTATGCATTTTAACTAATGGAGTACGCATTCCTGTGTCTCCAAAATCGTATGCAAACTTACCTTTAGTTAAAGTTGGGCAAGACTTTGGTTCGCATGCTATTACTTTAACATCTTTTTTTTCTCTAAATTTTTTACCAAGAAAAGGAAATACTAACCCTGAAAAATTGCTTCCTCCTCCTGTACATCCAACTAATATATCAGGATAATCATCTGCCATTTCCATTTGCATTATTGCTTCATTACCAACAATAGTTTGGTGCATTAAAACATGATTTAAAACACTTCCAAGTGAATATTTTGTATGATCATCTTGCGCTGCCATTTCAACTGCTTCAGATATAGCTATACCTAAGCTTCCAGTGTTGTTTGGATCTTTTTCTAAAATTGCTTTACCTGTTGGAGTTCTATTTGATGGGCTAGCATAACAATTTGCACCAAAAGTTTGCATAATCATTTTTCTATATGGTTTTTGTTCGTAACTTACTTTAACCATATAAACATCAAGTTCGATTTTAAAAATTGAACATGCAAATGCTAGGGAACTTCCCCATTGTCCTGCTCCTGTTTCTGTTGTAATTTTTTTTGTACCTTCTTCTTTATTAAAAAAAGCTTGAGCCACTGCTGTGTTTGGCTTGTGACTTCCTGTCGGGCTAACACCTTCGTATTTATAATAAATTTTAGCTGTTGTATCTAATGCCTTTTCTAGTTTTCTTGCTCTGTACAATGGTGAAGGTCTCCATTGTTTGTAAATTTGTCTAACTGGTTCTGGAATTTCTATTTCTCTATCCTGTGAAACTTCTTGTCCAATAAGTGCCATTGGAAATAATGGTGCTAAATCATCTGGTCCAATCGGTTTAAGTGTACCAGGATGAAGAACTGGAGAAAGTGGTTTTGGAAGATCAGCTGAAATATTATACCAAGTTTTTGGCATTTTGCTCTCTTCAAGAAAATATTTAATTGTATCAGACATATTTTATAAAAGTATTTTCTTAACTTATTTAATGAAATGCAAGCTTAAAATAAGACCAAATATTTATTCGTTTAACTTAGTATATTGTAATTCTATGCATTATTCTATTGCCTTTAAATGGAGTAGCCTGATGCAACATTGATCTATTGTCCCAAATGGCTAATTGATCTTTTTCCCACTCCAAAGAGTATTGGAATTTCTTTTTAACTTGATGTTTAAATAAAAGTTTTTTTAATTTTGTTTCTTCTTTTTTATTTAAATTTTTGAAGCCTATAAAATGACCTGGGCTACAAAATATACTTAATTTTTTATTAATTTTTTTTATTATTTTATGTTTAGAAATTAATTCGTTTTTTTGTTTACCTTTTTCTTTTGTTCTTTCCTTTAATGTAACCGATATAGGTCCTTCAGAAGAATAAATTGCTTTTAGATTTTTTAATTTTTTTTTTATATTATGAGGTAGATTTTTATAAGCTAAATATTGTGAAGAAAATTCTGTATTTGCCTGTCCTTTTTTGGGCACCAATTTCGATAACAACATTGTAAATCGAGGAGGTTTTTTTGTGTAAATCGAGTCGGTGTGAAATTGCTCACCAAAACTTGGTCCCTTATCTGTAGCTTTTCTTTCGACTACAGTTATTTTACTATATCTAGAATTTAAACCTTTTAACCTTGGGTAATCGGCTGGAGTTCCTAGTTTTTTAGCAAATTTTAAATAATTGTTTGAAGATAAGTTTTGATTTCTAAAATAAATCATTCCACAATTGTTTAAAACAGATTTAATTTTTTTTATTTCAGCTTTTTTTAAATTTTTAACATCACATATTATTTCTGCTGCAATTTTATTTTTTTTTGGAATTACTTTAATCATATATTAGGTGGTCCAAACAACCGGAAACCAATCAGTCCTTAAAGTTTCTCCTGACTTTAAATTAATACCAGTAAACGGAGGTGATGTTTCTCCACCACGATCTAAATAACGTACATCATCACCTATAAAACGCATAGAAAATGCACGCCGTCTATCTCGAGAATTGTTTCCAGATGCTCCGTGAACAATTTTAAAATTAAATAAAACAGCATCACCTATTCTAAGATCAGGTATCATTATATTATTATTAAAATTTTCAATGCTTGGCATTTCCATAAAATTATTTTTATTTTTATACCAAGGTTTATCATTCGACCACTTCGTCGGTTGAATAAGTTTTGACCATTTATGTGAACCTAATATTAATTTTAATGTATTTTCTTTATTAACTTCATCTAGAGGTATCCAATAACTACCAGTATCCTCTCCATCGACACAATAATATGGCATATCTTGATGCCATGGAGTTGGTTTACTTGTGCTGGGCTCTTTTACAAAAATATGATCATGAAATATTTGTATTGATTTTGAACTTGTTGCTTCTGCAACAATTTGTGCTGCTGGAGATTCTTTGGCAAATTTTTTAAACTCTGGAATTCGATGCCAATTACAATAATCTTCAAAAAATCTGCCATTTTCATTAATACTTGTGTTTTCACGAGCATGTGGTCCTGGATTTTTTAAAACTTTTTCAAATCCTTCTCTTAAATTATTTATCCAGGGTTTAAATATATCTCTTATTATTATTGTGCCATCTTTTTTATAAGCATCAATTTGTTTAGAGTTTAAAATCATTATTTTAAATCATCAATATTTGAGATATTTAATAATGAATTATTCAATTCGTCTAAATTTTCTCTTTTAGATATAGCAAATACTGAAACTATTAATCCAAAAACTAATATGATTGGAATTAGCATTACTATTGCTATTTTTTGTTGAATTAAAAATAAATAAACTGACACAAATAATATTGATCTAATTAGTACGTTTATTTTAAAAACACTAATAATAGAGAGTGAATGTATTAATAAGTTTTTAAAACTCATTTTAGAAGGACCAAAATATCTAGTTCCTCTTTCAGATGGAATTGTAGCCCTATCTTTTGCAACTTTTGCAAGTGAACCTGAAAAACTACTCCAAGTAGCTTTTTCGTTGATCATTTTCTCTACGGTTGATTTTGGCAAACAAGTATAATTACCATATTTTATAGACTGTCCTGTAAAAGTAGAGGCTATTATCTTATGAACAAAATAACAAAATTTAAAAAAAATTCCCTCAGATCTTTTAATTCTTTCTCCAACAATTGGTTTATCGGGGTGATAATTCAAATTATCTACAAGTTGTTTTATTTCTTCTGGTCTATCTTCTCCATCCCCATCCATAGGAATTACATAATCAAATTCTTCATTTTCAAAAATATGCTTTAGTCCTGCTGCATTACATCTTGCATGTCCTCTATTCTCTTTCATATTTATAATTTTAATAGAATTTAACTTTTCTAAATTAACAGATAATTCAGGCTTAGTTTCGGTTGATGCATCATTAACAACAATTACTGAAAACTCATGATCTAAATTAGAAACTTCAGAATTTATATTTTCTAAAAGTTTAAAAACTGACTGCCAGTCATTATAAACTGGTATTAATATTTTTATTTTCATTAGCTAGCAGAACTTATTAATCTTAGTAAAGATGCAATTATCCCAAAACCTGAAAACTCAATTACTGCAACAATTGCTATAATCAATAATAATTTTTTCCATTTATCACTCATATTCATATTATTTTAATTAATCTTTTACTTCTCCAATCATAGTACTTGGAGGATCTGAATTAAAACAAATCTGTTTTACATTGCCTAAATCACTTTCCTCACACATATTAAATTCATGTCCAATCATTAATATACCACCATCATAATCAATTTTATCATCAAAACTAGTCCACATAGGTCTAGAACTCAGATGATATGATAGGTTTCCTGCAAACCACTCATTTCCTATAACAAATTTAATTTTATTTTTAAAATTTTTGTTCCATTCAATTTCAATATTATTTGCCATTTCTTTTCCAGGATAATCTGTTCTTTTATCTGTTTCTGTTACCGAAACATAAGCATAAGCAAAAGGAGAAAAAATAAACAAAATTAGAAAGACTGCAGTAAAGCCTTTTAGTTTATTTAAATTAATTTGAGATTGAAAAATATAAATTACCAAAACTCCAAAGAATAAATAAAAAGGTGTCATCCACATTGTTCTAATTTTAACCCCCATAATCATAGAAGTTAAAAATACCATGGCTATAGGAACTATGTTTATAGCTATTAAAAATAAAAGCTTATTATCTTTAAAGTTAAATTTGCTTTTTAAATTACTTAGAAATAAGAACATTAAAAAGAAAGGTATTAATATTCCAATTTGTTTTCCTAAAAAGATTAATGGATGAATTATGTGGTCTAAGAAATTTTGATCACCTGTTCCT
>CABYKS010000016.1 GCA_902519625.1 uncultured Pelagibacteraceae bacterium
TAAAAATTTTTATATAACTACACCTATATATTATCCATCAGCCAAACCTCATATGGGTCATGCATATTCAAGTATTGTTTCCGATGTAATAGCAAGATTTAAGAGACTTGATGGCTATAATGTTGAATTTTTAACTGGTACTGATGAACATGGCTTAAAAATACAGCGCGCTGCTGAAGAAAAGGGTATTGATCCAAAAAAGTTCTGTGATGATATAAGTAAAACTTTTAGAAATTTATCTAAAACTCTTAATCTATCAAATACAGATTTTATTAGAACTACTGAAGATAGACATATTAAATCTGTACAACATTTATGGAAAATTTTAGAAGCCAAAGATCAAATATATTTGTCTAAATATTCTGGTTGGTACTCAGTTTCTGATGAAGCCTTTTATAGCGAAGAGGAAATTAAAGAAGAAAATGGAATAAATGTCTCTTCTGTTTCTGGTTCAAAAGTTGAATGGGTAGAAGAAGAATCTTTTTTTTTTAAACTTTCTGAATGGCAAGATAAATTATTAAAATTTTATAATGAAAATCCTAAGTTTATTTTACCAAAATCAAGACGGAATGAAGTATTAAGTTTTGTTAAAGCTGGTTTAAAAGATTTATCTATTAGTAGGAAATCTTTTTCATGGGGCATAAAAGTACCCAATAACAAAGAACATGTAATCTACGTTTGGTTGGATGCCTTAACTAACTATATAAGTGCATTAAACTATCCAGATATAAACAATAAAAAATATAAAAATTTCTGGCCCGCTGATATTCACATGATAGGAAAAGATATATTAAGATTTCATGCAATTTATTGGCCAGCATTTTTATTAGCTGCTGATATACCTCCTCCTAAAAGAGTTTATGGACATGGCTGGATTTTGTCAGGTGAAGAAAAAATGTCAAAATCAAAAGGAAATATCTTAGATCCTTTAGAAATAGTTGATAAATATGGTTTAGATCCATTAAGATACTATTTGGTTAAAGAGGTTTCATTCGGAAATGATGGGAATATAACTCAAGAAAAACTTGAAAACTGCATAAATAGTGATTTAGCAAACAATTATGGAAATCTTTGTCAAAGAGTAATTTCTTTTAATGAAAAAAATTGTGATCTTTTAATTCCTGATAAAGTAAACTTTGAGAAAGAGGATTTGGAAATTCTAAATAAAATAGGAGAAAATTCTGAAACATTAAGATCATATATAGATAATCAAGAGTTAAGTTCTTATACAAATTTTATTGTTGATTGTTTGTTTGACTCAAATAAATATTTTAACGATCAAGAACCATGGAAAAAAAAAGCAGATGTTAAAAGATTGAACACTATAATCTATGTATCATTAGAAATTATTAGAAAAATTTCAATTTTATTAAATCCAATAATTCCAGAAACTTCATTAAAGGTTCTTGAAATTTTTCATTTAAAACAAGATGATATTTCATTTGACTCTATTAAAAATCACAAAAGTTTAAAATCTAATAATAAAATTAAAAAAATTGGTATTTTAATAAAAAAAATAGAAAAAAATGATTGATTCACATTGTCATTTAGATCATGAACCAATGTATAGTGATCTTAAAAATATTATTTATAGATCAAAAGATGTTGGTATTGAAAAAATTTTGTCAATCTGTACTACCATTAACAGTTTTAAAAAAATTATAAAAATTATTGATTTTGATCCTATAATTTATGGAACTTTTGGTATTCATCCTCATGAATGTGCTGATAATATCGTTACCAAAGAAGAAATAATAAATAATGTTAAAAAAAATAACAAAATTATAGGTATAGGAGAAAGTGGATTAGACTTTTACTATAATCATTCTGATAAAGAAAAACAATTAGCGAGTTTTAAAACTCATATAGAAGCATCTATTCATCTTAATATGCCTATAATTGTTCATTCGAGAAGTGCAGAAAATGAAACATTTAGAATATTAAAAAGTTATGAAAATTTTAAACCTAAAATTTTAATGCATTGCTTTACAGGTTCAACTGAGTTTGCAAATAAACTTTTAACATTAGGTAGTTATTTTTCAGCAAGTGGTATTATAACATTCAAAAATAGCACAGATTTACAAGAGACTTTTAAATTGATACCGAATGATAAATTATTAATTGAAACTGATAGTCCATATTTAGCACCAGTGCCTCTCCGTGGTAAAAAAAATGAACCTAGTTATATAAAACACACCTTAGAAAAATTAGCTAATTTAAAAAATACCGAAGTTAATAAAATGAAAAAAATTACTTCATGTAATTTCAATTTATTATTTAATTTATAATATCTATGTCTTTGAAATTTACAATTCTTGGATGCGGGAGCTCTATGGGTGTGCCTAGACCTGATGGTAATTTTGGAAATTGTGATCCTAAAAACTTTAAAAATTATCGAACTAGGTGCTCAGCCATTCTTCAAACAGAAACTGATAATATTTTGATTGATACATCTCCCGATTTAAGGTCACAATTAATTAATAATAAAATAGATAGAATTGATAAAGTTTTATATTCTCACATGCATGCCGATCAGGTTCATGGGATAAATGATTTAAGAGTTTTTTATATTAAAAATAGAAAACCAATACCAATATATGCAGATAAAAAAACTAAAAATTATTTAATTAAAACTTTTTCATACTGTTTTACAAATTTGAGCAATGAATATCCGGCAATACTAAAAATGAACTTAGTCAAAGATAAAATTTTAATTAAAGATGGGTCAAAAAAAATAGCAATTAAATCTATAAAAGTTGAACATGGAAAAGTTAGTAGTATTTGCTACATCTTTGATAAAAAATTAGCTTATATTAGTGACGTAAGTAAAATATATAGAAAGGATTATAAATTCTTTAAAAAATTGAAGTATTTAATAATTGATTGTCTTTGGTACAAAAATCATCCATCACATTTAAACTTGGAAAAATCATTAGAATTAATAAAAATATTTTCACCAAAAAGGGCAATACTTACAAATCTTCATTCAGAATTAGATTATAAAATTCTAAAAAAAAAATTGCCCAAGAATGTAATTCCAGCACATGATGGTTTAAAACTACATTTCTAATAATTTCTCAATTTTAGACACAATTTTCTTTGATGTTGGATTAGTAAGTGAAGAGAATGTATCTTCAATTTTACCTTCTTTATTAATTAAAATTTTATAAAAATTCCATTTTGGTACTGCAGATTTACCATAATTTTTTTTTGCCCATTTATATATTTCATGAGCACTATCTCCTTTAACATCAGTTATTACTGACATGGGGAAATTAATGCTAAAATTTACTTCACAAAATTCTTTAACTTCGTTGTTATTATTTTTCTCTTGATTAAATGAGTTGGATGGTATTCCTAAAACAATAAGACCATCTTTTTTATATTGATCCCATAATTTTTGTAAATCATCATATTGTTTTGTAAAACCACAATAACTGGCAGTATTTACTAAAAGTACTATCTTATTTTTATAATCTTGAAAATCTATCTTTTCACCAGCAATACTTTCTATTTTGAAATCAAAAAAAACTTTTTCGTAGTCTGCTATTGCTTGATTTTTAAAAAAAAACATTATTACAGTTATTCCTATTATTAATAATTTTTTCATTAAAATTACTTATTTATTAGGAGTAAGTAATATCAAAAAGTAGCCAAACAAAGTGGATAATAATGACCCAGTTAGTACACCTATTTTTACACCATCCATGTACTGCATATTTTCAACAAAAGCTAAATTTCCTACAAATAAACTCATTGTAAAACCAATACCTGTTAGAACGCCTACGCCATAAAAATTAAACCAATTTGAATTATTTGGCATTTGAGCAATTTTTAATTTTATAGAAATATATGAAAATACAAAAACTCCTAATTGTTTACCAAGAAATAAACCCAATACTATACCAAGTGGTACTTTATCTAGTAAGGATGTAAAAGATAGTCCATCTAGAGATACTCCTGCGTTAGCAAAAGCAAATAAAGGCATTATTCCAAATGCAACATACGGACTTATTGCATGTTCAATTTTAATTAATAATGAAAAATCTTTTTCTTTTTTTCTGTGAGGTATTGTCATAGCTAACAAAACTCCAGCAATAGTAGCATGGATTCCAGAGTTATGTGTAAAATCCCAAAGGAAAACGCCTACGACTAAATATGGAAGAAATTTTTTGAAATTAAATTTATTTATTACCAACAAAATTAAAAAAGCTATTAACATTAAAGAAAGATATTTGATGTTTAAATCGCCTGAATAAAATATTGCAATAATTAATATTGCGCCCAGATCATCAATTATAGCAAGAGCTGTTAAAAAAACTTTTAATGACAAAGGAACTCTTCTACCTAGAAGAGATAAAACTCCTAGTGAAAAGGCTATGTCAGTTGCTGAAGGTATTGCCCATCCATTTAATGTCTCAGTATCACCAAAATTAATATAAACATAAACTAGTGCAGGGACCAACATCCCGCCAACTGCTGCAATTATTGGTAATAACGCTTGTTTTACATTAGATAACTCGCCTTGTAAAAACTCTCTTTTAATTTCTAACGTAACAAAGAAAAAGAAAATTGCCATTAAGGCATCGTTTATCCAATGTATGACTGTGAGTTTTAAGCCAATTTTATTAATTCCAATGAATATATAATTATTTAATGTGTTAAAATATAAATCAGAATAATTTGAATTACTTACAAATAGTGCAATTACAGCAGCAAATAATAAAACTAAACCACTTGCTGCTTCTAATTTAAAAAACCACTTAAAAGGTGATGAGATATATCTTAACATTTTTTTATTTAATTAAATCTAATACGAAAAGTTTCATATCTACTAATGATTGATACAAATTATCTAACAAAAAGTTAATATTTGGAAATATTGATATTAATTGATCTTTAAAAGTGTCTAGTACAAGTATAATTGCAATAAAAGATATAATTATAACTAATAAAATATTTAGATAATTAACTTTACTTTTTTCATTTTTTTTATTGGTATTGGATGTATCAGTTTCAGTTTCTGTATATATTTCTTCATTTATAGATTCTTCTATGATCTCATGATTAACTTTATCATTTGATTTCCCTTTTATTTTGATTTCTTCTTTATTTTTTTGTTCAACAATATTTAATTTAAAAAACCATTTGTGGTTACAACTTCCACATTGAAGCAATCTTCCTTGAATAGGGATTAAATTTTGATCGATATTGAATTTTTTATTACAATTTGGACAATCTATAATCATAACCTCTTATATAGCAGATTCTTTAGAATTTCTTACATATTTGATATTGTTTGTGCTTTGAAATTTACAGTATGTAATGTATTAGTATGCCATTCGGGGCGTAGCGCAGCCTGGTAGCGCATCTGGTTTGGGACCAGAGGGTCGCAGGTTCAAATCCTGCCGCCCCGACCATTTATGAAAAAAGCTAAAATATATAAACCTTCAAAAACAGCCATGCAATCAGGTTTAAAAAAATTTGATAAGTGGATAATTGAATTTATAACAGAAAAGCCTGGAATAAATCCCTTAATGGGTTGGGAGAGTTCATCTGACACTTATTCAGAATTAAATCTTGAATTTAAAACAAAGGAACTTGCTATTGAATATGCAAAGAAAAATAAAATTGATTATGAATTAATTGAACCTAAAACTAGGAAAATAAATAAAAAATCTTATGCTGATAATTTTACCAAATAATGTTTAAATTTTTTAATTCAAGAAAATGGTTTTTGTGGGCTTGGATAGGCTCGTTTATTATTCTTTCATCACTTTGGGTTCAAGTTGTAATAGATGTGAAAATAAATGAATGGTTCGGAGTATTTTATGATATGATTCAAAAAGCACTTGCTGAGCCAAACGCTGTTTCAATTGAAGAATACTTTGCAAGTTTGTTTTCTTTTATTACATTGGCAGGTATGTATATTGCTGTTTATGTAGCAATTAGTTTCTTTACAGCACATTTTTTATTTAGATGGAGAACAGCGATGGTTGAATGGTATCACTCTGTTTATGACAAAGCTCGAAAAATAGAAGGTGCATCACAAAGGGTTCAGGAGGATACAATTAAATTCACAAGAATCATGGAAGGATTAGGTACTAGTTTAATAGAGTCTATAATGATTTTGATCCAATTTACTCCTATATTATTTGGCTTAAGTATTGGCATTCCTATTTTCTTTTTTGGTGAATGGGAATACGGTTTAATAGTAGGCGCCTTGATTTGGACTATTGGTGGAACTATTTTTTTAATTGTACTCGGTTTGATATTAAGACTGGTTGGTGTTGAGTATGATTTACAAAAACAAGAGGCTGCTTATAGAAAAATTCTTGTTATTGCAGAGGATAATGAAACTGTAAGACCAAAAAGAATTGACGAATTATTTGATGATGTACGTAAAATTCATTATTTAAGTTATTTAAGATATCTATATTTTAATATTGGGCGTATCGCATACTTACAAGCAAATGTTTTATCTGCATACGTTTTTTTAGCTCCAGCCATTGTAGCAGGAGTAGTTACATTAGGAGTTATGCAACAAATTATAAGAGCGTTTGGAAGAGTTGAAGGATCTATGCAATATTTATTAAAAGCTTGGCCAACAATTATAGAACTTGCAAGTGTATATAAACGTTTAAGAGAATTTGAAAATAAGCTAAAATCATCTGAAGAAGATGTAACTATTGAATCAAAATAGTTTATGGTATTTAAAAAAGATTTTTTAGATAAAATAATTAATATTACGTCAAATGCAGCAATTGCATGTTATCCACATTTAGGAAAAAAAAATAAAGTATTAGTAGACAAAGCTGCTACAGATGAAATGAGAAAAAATCTTAATCAACTAGATATAGATGGAAAAGTAGTAATAGGTGAGGGTGAACTAGATGAAGCTCCAATGTTATATATTGGTGAAAAGTTAGGTAATGGAAAAGGTCCGTCTATAGATATTGCAGTTGACCCACTTGAGGGCACAAATTTTGCAGCAAATAATTTACCGGGAGCACTTTCAGTACTTGCGGTAAGTTTGAAAGGAAATTTGTTTAATGCTCCTGAAACTTATATGAATAAATTAGCAGTTGGAAAGGATGTTCCTTTTGATGCAACTGATTTAGATTTTTCAGTTGAAAAAAATATAAAAAATATTGCAGATTCTAAAAATAAAGATTTAAATAAAATAACCGCATGTATTCTTGATAGACCAAGACATAAGGAAATAATAGATAAATTAAAAGAATTAAAAGTAAATTTAAGATTATTAACTGATGGCGATGTAGCTGGCGCATTACTAGTTGCTGATAAAAAATATTCTGTTGATATATTCTTAGGAATTGGTGGTGGTCCTGAGGGGGTTATTGCAGCATCTGCGTTGGATGCATTTGATTGTAAATTTCAAGGAAGATTTTTATTTAAAACAGATAAAGATATCTCAAGAGCAAATAAAATGGGTATAGAAGATTTAAATAAGAAATATAACTTAAATGAAATTGTAAGAGGCGAATCTATATTTTGTGCCACCGGAATCACAACTGGCGATTTAGTAAATGGTGTAGTTAAAAATAATGATAAATACATTACAGAGACGTTTGTTGCTCACAAAAACTCTATGATCGATATTGTAAAAAAAGAGGTAGCAATTACTTGATTAATTGTATTATTTACAATAAAAGATCGAAATTCGGTCCCTTCGTCTATCGGTTAGGACACGTGGTTTTCATCCTCGAAAGAGGGGTTCGATTCCCCTAGGGACCGCCATAATTGATGTATTTTGTTTATCTAATAGTAGCCAAAAACAAAAATAGAACAATTTCTTATGTAGGATACACAAATAACATAAATAAAAGATTAAAATTACATAATAATTCTAAAGGAGCAAAATTTACAAGAGGAAGAAAATGGAAATTAGTTTACTATAAAAAATATGATAATAAAATTTCAGCAATGAAAGAAGAATATAAATTAAAAAAAAATTACCAATTAAGAAGTAAAATAAAAAAGGGTCTATAAATTGAAAATTTCAATATTATTGCCATTAAAAGAAAATTTTTCGCCAAAATATCCTGGTGCAGTTTCGTTATTTATAAACGATACATTGAAAGTAAGTAAATATAGAAAAAATTCTATAGTTTTTGGAAGTACAAACTTTAAAGAAAGATTTAAATTAAAATATAAAAATATAAATATTAAAAAAAGTATATTCAAAAGTCAAAATAGATCTTACGTTGAAGAATTTGTAAATTTAGAAAAAAAAAGAAAATCTGATTTAATAGAAATACATAATAGACCATCATATTTAAATTATTTAATAAAATATCTAGAAAGTAGAAATTACATTCTTTATTTTCATAATGACCCACTAACAATGAACGGTTCAAGAAGTATATCGGAAAGAATTTTTTTATTAAAAAATTGCTTTAAAATAATTTTTAATAGTAATTGGTCGAAAAGAAAATTTCTAGAAAATATGAAATATGATCATATTAATAGTGAAAAATTAATTGTAATAAATCAATCCGCAAAAAAGAATAAGGTTAATTTAAAATCTAAAAAAAAAATTATTACTTTTGTTGGAAAACTAAACAAGTCCAAAGGATATGACATATTTGGAAATGCTATTATTAAAATACTTAACAAATATAATAGTTGGTCATCAATAGTAGTTGGGGATGAGCCCAGAGATAAGCTTCGGTTCGACCATAAAAAATTGTATAATTTAGGATTTATAAATCATAATGAGGTACTCAACATTTATAAAAAATCTAGTATTGCGGTTATATGCTCAAGATGGGAAGAGCCGTTTGGAAGAACAAGTTTGGAGGCTGCAGCAAATGGATGCGCGGTAGTTATAAGTGATAGAGGAGGTTTAAAAGAAACAATAACTAATGGAATTATACTAAAACATTTAAATCATACAAACCTGTTTAATGAAATTGAAAATTTAATTAAAAGTACCAAAAAAAGAGTTAAATTACAGCAATTATCATTAAAAAATTTTTATTTAACACATTCATACGTGTCTAAATTAATTGATAGCGTAAGAGATCAAAAATTTATGTTAATTAAAAAATTTAGTATTAAAAAAAAAATTTCTTTAAGAATCTTACATGTAACGAATTTTAATGAACGCCACGATGGTAGATTATTCTTTAACACTGGTAGAAGAATTAACAATGGGTTTATAAGACAAGGAAATAGTGTGTTAGAATTTAGTGATAGAGATATTCAAAAGAATTATAAATCTTATTCCGATCTATCGGGATCTAAATCATTAAATGAAAAATTAAGAAAAACTTGCTATAATTTTAAACCTGATCTCATAGTTTTGGGCCATGCAGATTTAGTGTCTCCACAAATGTTAGGTGAACTAAAAGATGAATATCCTTTTCTTAAAATTGCACAATGGTTTCTTGATCCACTTAATATAAAGGGCCCCGATTTTATAAAAAATAAAAAAAGAATTTTAGATAAATCCAAATTCCTTGATACTAATTTCATAACTACTAGTCCAGATGTTTTAAATTTTTTACCGAAAGATATTAATAATTTTTTTATACCTAATCCTACCGATCCATCTATAGAAACATTAAATAATTTTAAAAAAAACTGTTCAAATGATGTTTTTTTTGCACTTAGTCATGGAGTTCATAGGGGAAACTTAAAATATAGAGGCTCAGATGATAGAGAGAAATTTATTAGAAAATTATTAAAAATCTCTAAAAACGTGAAATATGATATTTTTGGACTTGATAATATTCAACCAATATGGGCTGATCAATATTTTAAAACTATTTCAAATTCAAAAATGGGTCTAAATTTAAGTAGGGGATCGCCTATAAAGTACTACAGCAGTGATCGTATAACTCAAATCACTGGAAATGGACTTGTTACACTTATTGATGAAAAAACGGGATATAGAGATTTTTTTACCGATAAAGAAATGGTTTTTTATTCTGATATAAATGATTTAAGCGAAAAAATATCTAAAATAAGTAAAGATGATAAATTGAGAAGAAAAATTGGAAAAAAAGGAAAAGAAAAATATATTAAATATTTTAATTCAAATTTAGTAGCAGATTTTATTGTAAATAAAACCTTTGATATAAATAATAAAATAAAATATTTATGGTATGATAAATAAATTACATTTTGATTTTGTTCAAAGCATTATTTTTGAATAAATTAGCTTCCTGGATATAACGTCTTACCATTTGAGTGGTTTTATGGCCTGTCATTGCCATTATATTTCTTTCTTCTGCACCAAATTCTGCAGCTGACGTAGCAAAGCCCGACCTAAGACTGTGACCACCATATTTATTTGGATCTAATCCTAAAAGTAACGCATATTTTTTAATAATAAGAGCTACACTCTTGTCCGATATATCAAATATTTTGCCCGATCTAATTTCTGAAAAATTAATCCAATCTTTTAATCTTTCTACTGGACAAAATATTTTATTATCAAAGTAGGGGATTGCTTTTATCATTCCTTCTCCAGATTGATCTGTTTTGGATCTCTTGATGAATATTTTTACTCCTTCTTTTACAAACTCTAAATCATCATAATCAATATTTACTAACTCGGACCTTCTGAAACCTCCTGAAAATCCTAAAAGTATAAGAGCTTTGTCTCTAAATTTCTTTTTTTTAGGCTGTTTTAGTTCATCTATTTTATTAATTATGATCTTTAAATTATTGATTAATAAAGGTTTTTTTGCTTTTTGGTTGCTTCCTTTAACTCTTCTTATGCCATGCAAATTTTCCATGATTATTGGGTGTTTTGTATCTAAGTAATGCCCTTTTATCTTATGAATCACGCTTATAGAGGCTATTCTGCGCTTTAAAGTACTAAATTTTGAGTTTGCTGCTAAATGAGTTAAGTAAATAGATAGAATCTTAGGCTCTGTTGGCATAGAACTTAATCCATTTTTTACACAGAATGCTGAAAAATCTTTAAAATCAGCCTGATAAGCTCTCAATGTATTTGCTGCTTTAGAATTCTTTAAGTTTTTTAAAGTTTCTAATTCAAGGCTTTTTAAATCAGTTACAAGTTCATTCATAATATTTTCCGATAACCATTAATTATCGGAAGTTATATATTAGGTGATTTTTATTGTCAATAGTTTAAATATAAAAAATTATGAGTTCATTTGATGGAGAAATTCCTGCAGTATGGTTCTTAATAAGCTCAATTGGTTTTGTTATTTTAACTTTTATTCAATATAGAAATACTGGTAAAAGCATAAATACAATATTTTTGTCTATTATGGCGATTATCTTCTTTTTAAGTTACATAATTCTAATGATTCCGCGCTAATAATTGTTAAGATAAGCGGCCTTTTATCTATTGATTATAAGAGATGTAACTAATATCTGTTACTTATAAATGCCAAAATATATATTAATTGGATTATTGGTCGTTATTGGAACATTCATGATAATGAATTACTGGCCAAAATTAAAGGAACAAACCAAAAATCGTATATTAATGCTTATATTTGGTGCATTTTTTCTAAGTATTTTTGTATTACTAATACTCTTAATGTTTTAGTTTAACTTTTCCCCACTATCCACAGTTGTGAAAAAATCAGTAAATTCAACAATAAAGTGATACATACAACCTTTGACATCTGATAATGTTAAAAATGAATTAAGAGGCAACTCTTAACTGGCCAATTGGGGAAAAGCCGAGAGGTTCAAGCCCAGAGGGCAGAAAGTTCTGCAAAGCAGCGCTAAACATGCAGAGCGAAGGACACGGCGGTAGCGCCTAAAACGACGTGTCAAAACTACTGTTCTTTGCACCTTAAAAAGTGCAAGGAAACAGGGTTTTTTTTTCTATTAAATGATCCTAAAAGGTACAAAATTTCAAATAAAAGTCTGGAAATATCTTTTGAAAATACCAAAAGGTAAGGTAAAAACCTATAAAGAAGTAGCCATGGGGATAAAAATGCCTAAATCTGCTAGAGCTGTAGCTAATGCATGTGGAAAGAACCCATATGCACCTAAAGTACCATGCCATAGGGTTATTAGATCTGATGGTTCCTTGGGCGGTTTCTCGGCTCCTGGGGGCACAAAACTCAAGAAAAAACTATTGAAAAAGGAAGGTTTTTCCCTCTAGAATCCATTAATACCAACGTTTTTTAAAATAATTTGTATATTTATTCTATAAATTTATATTTCTCCCTTTAGTTGTACTGCATATGAGTATATCGCAAAATTAACCCCCTCTTTGCTCGTTTAAATGCTATATTCGATATATGCATCACTCTAGAATCTAAGCATACCAACAATT
>CABYKS010000017.1 GCA_902519625.1 uncultured Pelagibacteraceae bacterium
TAAGTGAAGATGAGTGTTTTAAAATTTTAGATAAAGCTATGGCACATAAAGATAAGATTTTTGGCGTTGGATTAGATTCATCAGAGACAGGCAATCCTCCCAAAAAATTTAAAAATTTATTTAAAAAAGCGTTAGAAAATGAATTTATAACTGTTGCCCACGCAGGTGAAGAGGGACCAGCAGAATATATTTGGGAAGCCTTAAATTTTTTAAATGTTCATAGAATTGATCACGGAGTTCAATGTCTTAAAGATGAAAAATTGGTTAGAATTTTGTCAGAAAGCCAAATTCCTTTAACAGTATGTCCACTTTCAAATGTAAAATTAAAAGTATTCAATAAACTAGAAGAACATAACTTAAAAAAAATGTTAGACAAAAAATTAATGGTTATGGTAAATTCGGATGATCCTGCTTATTTTGGTGGTTATTTAAATAAAAACTTAACTGAAACACAAGCAGCTTTGAATCTTTCTTATGAGCAGGTAAAAACACTGCTTGTTAATTCGTTTAAATCCTCATTTTTAAAAGATGCAGAAAAGAAAAAATGGATTTCTAAAATCTAAAATGCTATTAAAAAAATTAAAAATATTTAAATGCAAAAAATAATTTTTATTACATTATCTTTATTAATTATTGGATATGTAATTTATATGGGAGTTACAGCAGTGATTAGAGGAAAAAAATATAAAGAGGAAAATCAAAAAAAAGAAAATAAAGAGGAAAATAAATGAATTTAAGCACAATAGTAATAATAATTTATGCAATTGGTATTGTTATAGGTGCTTTGTTTCTCGATTTATGGGGAGCCGAAACATCTTTATCCAAGGCAATGGCAGGAGTTGTATGGACTGTATTATTTTTGATTTGTCTATTTTATTTTGAAAAAAAAGATGAACAAAACAGAGAGTAGTGAAAAAAATATTATTAAAAATTAATTTTATAGTTTGTCTAATTTTTCTTTTCTCGTACTCTACAACGATGGCAAATGAAGAAGCAAGTTATAACGTAGTACAAAAAAACGATATTTATGAAATTCGTTATTATTCAGACCGATTAATCGTTCAAGTACCAAACAAGGGAGACAACAATAGTTTTCGAAAACTTTTTAAATATATTTCTGGAGAAAATAAAAATTCTGAAAAAATAGCAATGACAGTTCCAGTTACTCAAACAAAAAAAGATGATCAAATATTTATGCAGTTCTACCTTCCTTCAAAATTTAATAGAAATACTACTCCTATACCAAACAATCCTGATCTTGAAATTACAACAATTCCAGAAGGATATTTTGCAGTAATAAAATTTTCAGGAAGATCTTCAGATAAAAATTTTGACAAACATAATAAAATTCTTAAACAAAAACTTCTAGAAGATAATATTTCAATAAAAGGATTTGCTATAAGGGCAACTTATAATAGCCCCTTTACACTCCCACCTCTTAGAAGAAATGAATCAATGTTTAGTATTGATTGGAAAAAATAAAATTTAATTTAAGTTTTTTAACTCTTCAAAAACTTCTTTGGCATGGTCTTTAACCCTAACATTATTCCAAATTTTGTGAATTTTTCCCTGAGAATTAATCAAAAATGTAGTCCTTACTATTCCCATAAATTCTTTACCTAAAAAAGATTTTTTTCCCCAGACACCATATTTTTTTATTACTTCTTTTTTTTCATCAGACAACAAGTCAAATTTCAATTTATACTTTTTTTTAAATTTTAAATGACTTTCGATACTATCTTTTGAAATACCAAGAACGATACTTTTATTCTTACTGATTAAACTATTTAATTTACTAAAATCTTTAGACTCTATTGTGCACCCGGGAGTATCATCTTTTGGATAAAAGTATAAAATTATATTCTTCTTTTTAACTTTATTTAATTCAAAAATATTTCCATCTGTACTGGCAAGTTTAAAATTAGGCGCTTTATTATTGTTTTTTAATTTCATATTCACAAATTAAATATCTGAAAATTAGCTTGTGTCAATGGCGCTCATTGTAATCTATTTTAATATTCATAATATAATTGTATGAGAAGAAACTTTTTAAAGTTAATCAGCGCATCAGTAATTTCACTAATATTATTTCCATATAAATATTTGTACTCAGCTACAAAAAAAATAATAAATCAAAATCTAACAGAACAACAAAAACATATACTTTTTAATGAAGGAACTGAACGTCCGTTTACTAGTTCTTTGCTTTACGAAAAGAGAGATGGTTTTTATCACTGTGCCAATTGTGATGCTAAATTATTCAGCTCCAATTCAAAATACGATAGTGGAACTGGTTGGCCATCTTTTACCGAGTCTCTTCCCGGAGCATTTAATACAAAAGTTGATTACGCATTGGGAATGAAAAGAGTCGAATATCATTGTGCAAAATGTGGAGCACATCACGGACATGTTTTTGAGGACGGCCCTGGTGAAAATGGTATGAGATTTTGTAATAATGGCCTTTGTTTAATTTTTAAACCAACAAACTAGTATGAAAAAATTAATTTTAATATTTTTTTTAATTCCAAACATTTTATTTGCATCATCAATGAAAATGATAGGAGAGAAAGGTAAATTATCAGAAGTGAACAGAATTATTGAAATAAAAATGTATGATAATTATTTTGAACCAAATGTATTAAATATAAAAAAAGGTGAAACAATTAAATTTATTGTTAAAAACTACGGTGAATTAGTTCATGAATTTAATATTGCTACTAAAGAAATGCATATTAAGCATCAGCCAGAAATGATGAAGATGGTAGAACACGAAATATTATTAGCAGACAGAATTGATAAAGAAAAAATGAAAGAAATGGCAAAAAAAGATCACTCAATGGCTCATTCTCATTCTAATAGTGTTTTATTGGAACCTAATGAAATTGGTGAAATAATTTGGAAATTTAGTACTAATGCAAATCTTGAAGCGGCATGCAATGTACCAGGGCATTATGAGGCTGCTATGGTTGCTGATATAAAAATAAACTAATGAGTCAAGAAATACTAAAATTTCACTGGTCATGTAATCATACTTGGAAAAGAAGTGCAAAAAACACAGCTTGGTGTTTGCTTGGATGTGCTATTGGTGATTTTGGTACAATATTATTTTTTCAATTAACAAAAATTCCATTTCCAATTTTAAATATTATGATTTTAGCAATTATAAATGGTTTAATAACGAGTATTATTTTGGAAACTATAATTTTAATTAAACAAAATATTCCATTTATAAAATCACTGAAGACTGCAATGGGTATGAGTATTATTGCTATGATAAGTATGGAGATAGCAATGAATGCAACAGATTATGTTTTAACTGGTGGTGCTATATTAAATTGGTGGATTATACCAATAATGCTAACAGTTGGTTTTTTAACACCGTGGCCATATAATTATTGGAGATTAAAAAAATATAACCAGACTTGTCATTAAATGAGCGGGGACGTTCTGTTGCGAGGTTTCCTAAAACACTGAAGACAATCTGTTGAAAGCAAACATTCCTGGGTCATCTAAATCTTTTGTTTTATCTTCAAACATTCTTGCCCGACCTATTTTAATTTTTTTTCCTTTAAAATCTTCTAAAGCTTGTTTCGTTGATAATTTAAATACATCAGAGTAATTTTGGTTATCTTTAAGATTTTTGATTATTAAATCTAAGCTATCTGCTATAGTTTTGTCTCCAAGATTAGTTTTTCCTCTTTCAAGTATAGTTTTTAATGCAGTTTCAAAGATTGAAACAATATCATCATGATTACACTCAGTTTTTCCTTTTAAATTTTTTGAAATGTTCATAAACGAAAAAGCAATTAAAGTACCAAAGCTAGATCCAGATTTTTTGACAAAAGCTTGAGAGCAAAGCATAAAATTTGCCCCAATATCATCACTGAATTTACTAACATTGTTATTTACCTCTTCTAAACCGTGCAAGATTGTAACGCCTAAATCACCGTCTCCTATTTTTCCATCAGCAGAATTAAAATCATCATAAGAATTTTTTGCTTCTTCCAATAATTTTTGAAAAATATTGGTTAAAACTTCTTTATTAAGCATTTAATTTTTTAAGATCCTCTGCAATATTTGCTGGAATATTAATTTTTTTATTAAGATTTTTTTTATATCTTCTTTGTTTGCTTTGACCAGGATACAAAATTTCTTTTACACCTTTTATTTTAGGTAATCTTTTTATTCTTTTAATATTTTCTTTTATTCTTTCACTATAATTTCCAACAAAAAGATTAGGTTTCATAACAAAAAATAAGTGACCAATATTTTGTGGTCCTGAAAAATCATCAAAAGGATCTTTTACTTTTCCTCCATGATTCCCACCTGTAAAGACACCACTTAATATATCAACCATCCACGCAAGTCCTGAACCTCTAAAACCTGCTATTGGCAACTGAACACCTGCTAATGCTTTTTTTGCATCTGTTGTTGGTTTGCCAAATTTATCTAAAGCAACTCCTTCTGGTATTTTTTTACCATTCCTTGCAGCAACTCTTATTTTTCCTCTATTAATTACCGAAACAGATGTATCTAAAATAAAAGGAACCTTAGA
Source organism: uncultured Pelagibacteraceae bacterium (assembly GCA_902519625.1). GTDB lineage: Bacteria > Pseudomonadota > Alphaproteobacteria > Pelagibacterales > Pelagibacteraceae > Pelagibacter. The sequence goes on from CABYKS010000017.1 coordinate 4,556, forward strand.
TGATGTTGGTGTTCCAAAACATATTGGATTTGTGCCAAATAAACTTTTTTTCGCTCCATGAGGAGCTATAGCTGGTGGTGCATTTGTAAAACAAAAAACAATTAAATTTTTTTTAACAGCCTGTTCAGCATAGTAACCTGACAAACCATAGTGCCCACTATTTTTAATTCCAACTAATCCTATTCCTGTTTTCTTCGCATTTTTAATTGCTTGTTTTATTCCAATATCAGCAGCTACAAATCCAATACTATTATTTGCATCAATCCTGGAAATAGATTGAGAAATTTTTTTAATTTTAATTTTTGGTTTTGGATTAATGACTTTTTTTTGAATCCGATCACAATACATTTTTAATCTCGATAACCCATGAGAATGAGCACCAACTAGTTCAGCATTTATTAATGCTTTTGAACAAATCGTAGCATGGTTTGTATTTAAACCATTTTTTTTTAAAATTTTTATTATTATCTGATTTAGTTTTTTTCCATTACCCATAGAGCATTATGACTTAAAAAATATATCTTACCAGTACTTGGATGTATTTGTATATCTCTTATTCTTCCAATTTTATTCTTAAAAACAATATCTTCTTTAACATTTTTTTTGTCAGTAAAATCAAGTTTTCTTAGCGACTTATCTTTCAATGAAGTAATAAGGGCATAACCATTCCATTCTTTAAATTCTTCACCCTTGTAAATAGTAATTGCGCTCGTTGCAATAGAGGGTACCCAATATTGAATTGCTTTTGTAAAACCTGGTTTCCATTTAGGACCAATTTTTGTACCGCTATAATTTGTGCCACCCCATCCTAATATTTTCCAACCATAATTTTCCCCTTTTTTAACTTCACCAAACCAATCACCACCTTTAGCGCCATGATTGCTAATATAAATTTTTCCATCAAAAGGTGACAATGTTAAGCCTTGAGGATTCCTTACACCGATTTGATAAATCTCAGGAAGCCATTTTTTTTTATTTTTAAATTTTGGGTTGTCTTTTGGAATACTTCCATCTAAATGAATTCTAATTATACTTCCAGGATGTTTTGTTTCATCTTGAGCAATCATACCTTGTCCTCTCTCTCCTAGTGAAGCAAATAAATAATCATCTTTAATAGCCAGTCTAGATCCAAAATGATATGGAGAGTCTATAGGAGGAGAAGCCTGAAAAATATTTTTAAAATTTATTTTATTTTTATCAAATAAACCTCTAGCTATAGATGTGCTTGTTTCCCAATTTTCTCTTTGCTCCGTATAGGATACCCACACAGAATTATTATGAAATATTATATCTAAGAGTCCACCTTGACCATAATTTAATACTTTTAATTCGTGATCTATCTCACTAATATTATTATTAGCTATATTAAATAATTTTATTTTACCTGATTTTTCAGTAATTAATAATTCAGTATCACTTATAAAAGTGGAGCCCCAAGGTTCTTCTAATGAAATAATTTTTTTTAGGTTAAATTCATTAGCTTCAACAATTGAAGTTAGATAAAAAAATAAAAATATTAACCTTTTCCACGCCATGGAATTGTTTTATCTATTATTTTTCTAATTGTAACGTCGAATAATAGTCCCAGCATTCCCATTACGAATATAGTTATCCAAATAACTTCGTATTGCATATATTTTCTTGCGACATTTTCCACAAATCCAATTCCTGAAGTACCAGCTAAAAATTCAGCAGCAACTAATGTTCCCCAACACATACCAACTGCAACTCTTACACCTGTTAATATTTCAGGAAGTGAATTAGGAAATATCACTTCTCTTAATATTTGCCATCTAGAAGCACCCAATGAATGGGCGGCATGAATTTTTGAAAGTTGAGTTCCCGATGCACCAGCTCTTGCTGAAATAATCATAATAGAAAATGAAACCATAAATAATAAAAATACTTTTCCCAAGTTATCAATTCCAAAAACAGTAATAACTAACGGAGCCCAAGCAAGAGGAGGAACCGGTCTGTATAGCTCAACTAGTGGATCAAAAAATCCTTTAGCAAATCTATTTAGACCCATAAACAAGCCTAATGGAACTCCCAAAATAATACCAAGTGTTAATCCTAAAAATACTCTTAAAAACGAATCCCAAATATGTCCTGTTGGAACTGGAATTTTAAATGCATCAAACTCACCTGTTACGACATCCAATACTTTACTTTTAAAGTTAGGTTTTACAGTTCCGTCTGCACTATGAACTGGATATTTTCCTGGCATAAGATCCGCTAACCAATCGGGTAACATAAAACCAACTATTCGGTTAACCCCCATCATTTCATACCAAATCATTGGAATCATTTTAAATCCAACACTTGGTTTTAATAGATCGCCAAAAATTCTAAATGTATCAGAGGGTTTTGGAAGCCATCTTCCTGGACCATCTTCCGCACATGTTGGTCCGCTCGCAACAATAGTTCCAGCAGGAAACAAAAACATATCTATATAAATTAAATTTCCTTGCTCGTTTTTTTGAACAACATCAAATTCTCTAATTGATTTTTCCATTTCATCTAAGGCTTTAGGAGGAAAAACACTTTCATATTCAATTCTTTGTCCTAATTTTTTAATTTCTTTGATGAAAGTCATTTCTAATTCCTGACTATCCTCTAACCCATCTTTGTAACTTTTAATCTCTGTTCTAATTTCTTCTAATAATCTCAGATATTCTGGATTATGATTTCTTAGTGCAAAAAATTCATCACTAATTTTGTTTAATTCTTCAGCTGCAGTATGAAATTTTAACCCTCTTTTACTTTCTGGAAGAGGAGGGACTTCCATTCCTGTTGCACCCCAACCCAGCTGTTTTTTTAATGCTTCTATTCTTTTATTTTCTTCTTCTATACTTTTAATTGGAGGATAACTTACTTTTTGGAAGTCTTCAGTTAACCAAGTAATTCTAGTTGTTAAATCTTTAATTTTAATTTTTGTTTTTGTTTCTAAAAGTTTTTCATCAGTTAATAAAGGTATAGTTCTTTTGGTTTTGTTAAGTAATTTAACAAACAATTTCTTATCTTTATCTTTTAAATCAGGTGAATTTTGAATAATTATTATTTTATTTTCTATATTAATATTTTCACGTTTAATAAGAGCAGTACTTTTATGTTGTCTTTCTTCAATTGGAAAAAGATATTTTAAAGAAAGTAATGATTCATTAACTTTTGCAACTTGGCAAAGCTCATTGGCAGATTTTGGATAAAATGCTTTTGCTATATCCCAAGAATAATAAAGCCATGATAATAAAAGAAAACTAGATCCAACTATAACCCAATGCACACCTCCTTTTGCTCTTTCTGGATTTCCAAAAACAGCATCACTTTTTTCAGTTTTTACTAATCTTTGTCCATAAAGAATTGAACCAATAACAGCAAAAATAACTAAAAAAGTAATAATTCCAGTAATCATTTTAATTCTCTTTACCCATTATTTCTTCTTCCATATCCCAAATCATTGATAAAATTTCTTCTCTTTTGGATACAAAGTCTTTGTTATTTTTTATTTCTCTTAAATCTTCATTTAAACCCATATTTGCAAATGGTAATTTATATTCTTTGTGTATTCTTCCGGGTCTAGGAGCCATAACGTAAACTCTTTCTCCTAGCAGTAACGCTTCTTCAACTGAGTGAGTAATTAAAATAATTGTTTTTCCTGTTTCTTTCCAAATTTTTAAAACAAGAGACTGCATTTTTTCTCTTGTTAAAGCATCTAGAGCGCCCAAAGGTTCGTCCATTAATATTAGATCTGGATCATTTATTAAACATCTTGCAAGAGCAACTCTTTGCTGCATACCACCTGATAATTGATAAGTAGGAGTATTACCAAAACCTTTTAACCCAACTATATCAAGCCATTCTTCAACTTTTTGTGCAGTTTTAATTGGATCTTCTTTTTTCATTCGTAAACCAAAGTTTACGTTTTCAGCAACAGTTAACCATTCAAACAAAGCACCTTGTTGAAAAACCATTCCTCTTTCAACTCCTGGTCCATCTATCTCTTTATCACCAAGAGTAATAATTCCAGAAGTTGGACGAAGAAAACCAGCAGCAATATTTAACAAAGTTGTTTTTCCGCAACCTGAAGGACCAAGTACGGTTAATAACTCACCTTTTTTTAAAGTAAAACTTATATCTTTAAGTGCATGAACAGTTTCTCCTTTTGGAGATTTGAAAATCATATTTACATTTTGAGAAACCAAATTGCTCATAATAATAGAACTTTATATTAGAATTTTTACAAAAAAAATAGGCACCAATTTATTCAATTGGCGCCTATTTAATATTCTATTCTTAACTCTTAATTACGGAAGAAAACTAGTGTCTACTACCGCTGCGTAATCTTTAAGAGCTGGATTTTCTGAAGTAGCAAACATGTTACCCATAACTTCTAGGTAAGTCATAAGTATACCACCTTTATTCATATACTTAGATTTCATAGTACCTGCATTAGGGAATTCAAAACCACCCATTTGCTTTTTAGTACCTGCAAGATCCATAGCCGCATCTTTAGCGATTACGTTCATGTCAGCTTTTCCATCATTGTATCTAGCGTTTGCTTCGTGAGTTACTTCAACGAAAGTTCTAACCATTCCTGGGTTTTCTTTTAGGAACTTGTTAGTTACTGAAGTAATATCAATACCAGCAATACCAGCATCTTGAGCTTCTTTAACAGTTAGTAATGAAGCACCTTTTTCTTTAGCTGCTTTGATAGACTTACCACCAAATAAACATGCCATTGCAACGTCACCGTTAACAAATGCTGCAGATCCATCTTCTGGGTTCATATCAACAACTTTCATTTTAGAAATATCAGCTCCTACAACTCTCATTGTTTCTTTGAAAACATAGTCAGCCATAGTTCCTAAAGGAACAGCAACTTTTTGACCGTCTAATTTAGAAGAAGCATTTCCTTTATCGATACCTTTAGCAGCAACACATGTAGTTCCACCCATTCCGTATATAACTGCAATATCAACAAGCTTAATAGGCGCTTTAGCATTAACTGCATTTACGAATGGTGTTAAACCTTGTGAGTAAGATATATCAATATCTCCAGACAACATAGCTTCTGTCATCTCACCACCAGTTGCAAAGTTAGTCCATTTTACAGGCACACCTAAAGCCTTATCAAAAGTTTTTTTAACTTTTGCTTCTTGGTTTGGTGTTGCCCATTCTAAAAAGAATGCAACTCTTACTTCGTTCGCAGCAGCGTTAGCAACTGAAACTGATAAGTTAAGAGCAACAATAGTTCCTAGAATAAAACTAATTATTTTTCTCATTTAATCTCCTGTTTTTTAAATTTAAAAACGTAATTAAAGTGGAAAACAAGAGACTTGTAAATGATAGTTTATATAACCCCTATGCAAAACTAATCATATACAACTAATAAGTGTATAGTTTAAATTACGATTTTTATAGAGAGGTTTTAAAAATTAGTCTATGAAATCAGAAAACTAGATTTACAAAATAAATTAAAAAATTATGAGCTCAGAAAACAAATTTAAAATGCCCAATTCTCTTAATGAGCATTGGATGCCATTTACTTCAAATAAAGATTTTAAAGAAAACCCAAGATTAATAGTAGAGGCAAAGGGTGTATATTTAAAAAATCATCAGGGAAAAACTCAAATTGATGCGAGCTCAGGATTATTTTGTAATCCTCTTGGCCACGGCAGAGAAGAAATTATTGAAGCAATTACCAAACAATTAAAGACAGTAGACTACGCACAACCATTTCAACAAGGTTTTGGAGGTTCATTTGAACTTGCAACAAAAATATCAAAACACACACCAGGAAATTTAAATAGAATATTTTATACAATTTGTGGATCAACAGCTGTTGAAACAGCAATTAAAATTTCGGTTGCTTATCATAAAGCGCGAGGAGAAGGTCAAAGATTTAGATTTGTTGGAAGAGAAAGAGCATACCACGGAATGAATATTGGAGCTACTTCAGTAGGAGGAATGGTTAACAATGTTAAAACTTTTGCAAGTGTTTTAATGCCAGGTGTAGTGCATATGAGACATACACATTTACCGGAGCATAAGTTTGTATCAGGACAACCAGAAACTGGAGCAGAACTTGCAAATGACTTAGAAAGAATTTGTGCAAATTTTGGTGGTGAAAATATTGCTGCATGCATTGTAGAACCTGTGGCAGGCTCAACAGGAACACTAGTTCCACCAAAAGGTTATTTACAAAGATTAAGAGAAATCTGTGATAAACATGGAATATTATTAATTTTTGATGAAGTAATTACAGGCTGGGGAAGAATGGGTTCTCCATTCGGAGCTCAAGAATTTGGTGTAACACCAGATTTAATGACAATGGCTAAAGCTACAACTAATGGAATTGTTCCAATGGGAGTTGTTGCATGTAAAGAGGAAATTTATGATGCAATTATGGATAATGCACCAAAAGGAACAATAGAATTATTTCATGGTTATACTTATTCAGGTATCCCAGTATCAGTAGCAGCAGCACTTGCTGTACAAGAAATTTTTGAAAAAGAAGATATATTTAATAGATCAAAAGAAATGGCACCTTATTTTCAAGAAGCAATATTTTCATTGAAAGATATCGACGTAGTAGAAAATATAAGAGGATATGGAATGATGGCAGGAATTGATATGAAAATGGATAAAAAACCTGGTGTAGCAGGTTTTACATGTTTTAAACATTGTTATGATGCAGGAGTAAATTTTAAAGCTACTGGTGATTGTTTAATTATAGCGCCAATGTTTATTTCTGAAAAAAAACATATTGATGAAATAATTGAAAAACTTAGAACTGGAATAAATAATTACGCAAAATCTAAAAAGAATTAGTTCTTTATGAAAATTGGAGTTCCTAAAGAAATTAAACCTCAAGAAAATAGAATTGGACTCACCCCAGATAGTGTCAAATCTTTAGTTTCAAACGGACACGAAGTTTTAGTTGAAAGCAATGGTGGTTTTGAAGCTGGTTTTGATAACGATCAATACAAATCTGTTGGAGCTAAATTATTAGATAAAGCAGAAGACATTTTTAATGATGCAGAAATAATTGTTAAAGTTAAAGAACCTTTATCAAATGAAGTTAAAATGATTAAAGAAAATCAGATTGTTTTTACTTATCTTCATTTAGCTGCAGCAAAAGAATTAACTCAAGGATTGATCGATTCA
>CABYKS010000018.1 GCA_902519625.1 uncultured Pelagibacteraceae bacterium
CCATTTGAAGCAATGAATTATGGTTGTCCGGTCTTAAGTAGTAATTCTAGTTGTTTGCCAGAAGTCCAAGAGGACGCATCTGAAAAATTTGACCCATTGTCTACTGATGAAATAAAAAATAAATTAGAGCTAATTTTATTTAATGAAGAAAAGAGATCAGAGCTTATAGAAAAAGGATACAATCTAATTAAAAAATATTCATGGAAAAAGTGTGCTCTCGAAACGCAAAAAATATATGAAAAAATTACATAAATCTTTTTATTAAAAATTTTATGCAAGCATTAATATAAATTAATAATAAGAAATAAATATAAGCTCGTTCCTCCTGAAGTGGCTCTGAGGGCTAGGTTATTATATCTGGAGCAAAAAAAAGGTGAATGGTTAAGATTTGCTACACCCTTCAATTCAATGATTGATACTGATAACGTACCTCATTTACCTAAATTTGGTCGCGCTTTAGGATTTTATTTTATTGAAACATATTGGTCATACCCAGATGCAATTTTTCATCCTCACAATGAGTTTGTGGTAACTAATTAATGAAAACAGATAAGATTAAAATCAATGGATTAAATTTTAAAAATCGACTTGTAGTATCTCCAATGTGTCAATATTCATCTAGAAATGGATGTCCATCAGATTGGCATTATTATCATTTAAGAAATTTATTAGAAACTGGAGCGGGAAGCTTGGTTGTAGAAACCACATCAGTATCCAGTATTGGTCGGATTACTAAAAAAGATTTATGTTTATATAATAATACTCATCTTAGAGAACATAAAAAACTAGTTAAATACCTTAAGAAAATAAGAAATGTTCCAATTCTTTTACAAATTTCTCACTCTGGAAGAAAAGGATCAGCTGAAATACCTTTTGTCAAAAAGAATAGTCCATTAAAAAAAAAAGATGGCTGGGTAACTTATGCGCCTTCAAAAATAAAAAGGGACAAAAATTGGCCTTTACCAGCTGAGATGAATAGTAAACAAATTAATAATTTAATTAATCAATTTAAAAATACTTCAAAATTGGCCTTTAAAGCAGGTTATGATGGAGTAGAAGTACATATGGCACATGGTTATTTATTACATCAATTTTGCTCACCTATTTCAAATAAAAGAATAGATAAATTTGGAAATAATTTACAAAATTATGAGTTACATAAAAATATAATTAAATCTATTAAAAACATACTTCCAAAAAAAAAGATAATTGGAGCTAGAGTCACTGGGTCAGATAATCTTCCTAAAGGAATAAAACCTAAAGATTGTATAAAACTTTTAAACATACTTACAAAAGAAGGATTAAATTATGCATGTATATCTAGTGGAGGGATAATTCCCAAAACTAAAATGAAATTTTATCCTGGATTTAGAATCAAAATGGCTAAATATATTAAACAAAACAGCAGTTTATTAATAAGAACATCTGGATTAATAAATAATTATGTTATTCTAAAAAAAGCAATCAAACACCTGGATTTTGTTGCTGTAGGAAGAAAATTTATAAATGATAAATTTTTTTTACTTAAAAATAAAAAATTTAAAAAATTAGGAAATATTCCTGAACAGTATTATTATTGTTTTAACTAAATTTTATAAAAATTTTTCCATGCTTCAGCATGGTTTTTGCCTAGCAATGTTCCATTAGCATTGCATGTTTTACAAGGATTTTCGCATCTATTTCCCTTAAGTAGATTTTTTCTAAATTCTGTAAGTGTTTTACCTGTCCAAATTTCAAAAATTGATTGTTGCATCATGTTTCCCATAGAAACTCGTCTTTGCCAATCTTGTGGGCAAAGAAAAATATCACCATTCCAATCAATTAAAAACTGATAGGTAGGATAAAAACATGTTGAATATGTGTTAATTGGCTCTTGTTCACCAACAGAAACTGTTCCAGCCCTATTTGTAAGCTTTACACCAAAATCATTATGCTTGTCATACCATCTATCTCTCAAAATCACCATTTCTTCTGGTACATTTGCTTTTAAGGTCATGTCTTTAAATTTTTTAACTTGATCAGGTCCATCGTACATACTAACTAAAACTTTACTAACATCTGATAAATATAGCTCTTGTAGTCTTTTACTTGATAAGACATCACCATTTGTAATAATCTCCACTTTTGATACTTTAGAGAGTTTTTGTACTATATACCCTATATCTTTATGAAGTAGTGGCTCACCATATCCACAGAGTGAAATAGTCCCTTTAAAATGTATTTCAAGTAATTGGTCATGTATTTTGTCAATTATATTTCTAGACATTTTTTGAAATGTATCTGGGGCTACTTTTGGATCTGATTTTGGGCAAAAAACACATTTTCTATTACAAACATCTATTAAACTTAATTCAATCCAGGTAGGCATTGGAATATCATCGTGAAGATATGCTATATTAACACTCTCTGATCTTCTTTTTAAATTTCTTTTTATTGTTTCTTTTGGATCCATATAAAAATTAATTTTTTTGGTTTTTTTTTAAATTTTTTAATTTTTCATACTCGTTTTTTAATTCGTCATACTCTTTTATTTTTTTTTTCATAAAAGTTATTGTCAAAATCGTTTTTGAAGTTATCCCTTTTGGAGTAAGCAAATATAAATATCTTATTTTTTTTGGTGATTTTTTAAAGTTTTGAATTTTGATTAAACCTTTCTTTTTTAATCCCCTTATACAATAGTTGAGTTTACCCAAACTAAATCCAAGTTCTTTTGCCATTTCTCTTTGAGAAAACTTTGTCTTATCGCTTATTTTTCTTAAGACAGCAAATTGACTTTCTTCTTTATTTTCTGTATCGTTCATAATTTGAACGTTATGATCTATAAATGTTTTTATAGATAATACAACCCATATATTAATGTTTTTTATTATTTAAATTTAAACAAATAGAGGTTTATGTCTGAAAATATTCTTAATGAAGGTTATAATAAAAATTCAGAATTATTTTTTAAAGGAGTTGGTGAGAACATTGTTTCTAAAAATTCAAAATATCTTGATTTGTCAATGTGTGCTGGATCGATTTTACTTGGACATAATCACAAAATTTTTAAAAAAAGCATAAAAAAAATTTTAAAAAAAAATATTTCAAATTTTGCAGCACCTAATATTTATGCTAGAAATTTCTCAAAAAATATAAAAAAAATATTACCTAATACATCTAGTATAATATTTTGCAATTCTGGAACCGAAGCAGTTACAAAATCACTTAGAGTGGCACGAGCTATTAGTAACAAAAATAAAGTTGCTTTGGTAACTGGAGGGTGGCATGGTTCAGTTGATCAATTATTGTTTAGAACTGGAAAAAACTTAAAACCTATAAAACTCTCGAGCGGTTTACCTTTAGAGTCAATGAAAAATGTTATTTTAATTCCTTACAATAATATAGAAAAAACAAATCAAATTTTAACCAAACATAAAAAAAATATTTCATGTATTATTATAGAACCAATACAAGGAAGTCTTCCTTATAAAGATATTAAAAATTATTTAAAATTTTTAGAAAAATTCGCAAAAAAAAATAATATAATTTTAATTTTTGATGAAATGATTACAGGTTTAAGAACAGATTGCTCCTCAGTTCAAAATTATTATTCCATAAAACCAGATATTGGAGTTTTTGGTAAATCTTTTGGAGGTGGTCTTCCAATTGGCTTTATAACATTGTCAAAAAAAATAAAAAATAAAATAGATAAAATGAAGATTAAAGTTTTTTTTGGTGGCACGTTTTCTGGAAATCCAATTAACATGTATGTTGGAAATGAAGTGCTTAAATATATTATTGTTAATAAAAAAAAAATATTTAGCAAAATAAATAATAATGCTAAATTTTTTACAAATAGTTTAAATAAATTTTTTCTACTTAAAAAACTTGATTTAAAAATATATAGATTTAAATCAATGATGAGAATTGTGTTCACTAACCACAAATTAAAAGATAGATACAGTAGGGATTTTTTAGAAAGAAAAAAAAATAAATCAATTTTCAGTTTCAAAAAATATATCAAAAGTCAAAAAATTTATTTGCCAAGTAGTGGAATAATTTTTTTTCATATTGCCATAATAGAAAACACATTAAATTTTTAATTAATAAATTTAAAACTGGATCTTTAAAATATTTTAATGCGAAATAAAAAAAAAATATTTGGTATTATTACTTGCTCAAACGATTACGACCAAAATTTAAAACTTAATATTGAAATTTATAAAAAAATATACAAAAAATATAAAAATTTTTGCATTTTAAATTTGGTAAATTTTAGAATTTTCTACAAAAATAAAAATATTAAGGAAAAAAAAAAATTTTTTTTTTCAAAAAATATCAAAGTCTATAAACCTAAAAATTTAAAAGAACTTACAAAAATATTTTATGGAAAAACTTTTATAGGATTTAACAATTTGGGAAAAACATTTTCTTTCTTTAAGATGTACTTTTTTCTAAATTTTATAGACTTACGTCAAATATTACTATCAAACATCGGATATCCTCAAAATAAAGTAGAGATTAACTACAAAAGACCGTCTAGTGCTTTGTTTTCTTCTATATATTATTTAAACAAAAAAATTTCATATTATATATTTAGATTGCTAACAATATTTGGCATATTTCCTAAAATTTCTTTATATTTTGAAACATCAAAAAAAGGTGTACGTAAACTTAATTCTGGATTAAGCAGAAAAATCGAAAATATATTTCCATTTACTAAATTGTCTTATTTCAGAAAAATTTATTTAATTAATAGTAGATCATTTAATCTAACGAAAAATAAAAATTTAGAAAATAAATATATTTGTTTTATAGATAGTAATTTTGTTACCTTAGATAGATTAAAAAGAGAGGGAAGCATTACTATTAATACGAAAAAAATGTATTATTTGTATTTAAAAAAATTATTAAATTTTCTTGGAAAAATATTAAAAAAAAAGATCGTAATTTGTATTCACCCTAAAAACAATGACAAACTATTTTACAAATGCTTTAAAAATTTTAAAATTAGAAAATATGCAACATCAAAAATAATTAGTAAATCTTATTTAGTTTTATTTCACGAATCTAGCGCTGTAATGGATGCTGTTATCTTAAAAAAAAAGATATTAAGTTTAAAATCACCTTTATTAGGAAACTACTTGTCAAATAGAACTAAGAGATACTCTGATTTACTCGGCTTATCTTCAATTGAATTGAGCGATTCTTATAAGTTAGATAGAATTAAGTTATTAAATAAAATAGTAAAATCGTCTACAAAGACCAAAAATTATATAAATAATAATTTAATAGTTGATGGAAACAAATTTGGTGAGGATAAAATAATTGAAGTAATAAATAAAAATTTTTTTTGAAGTAAGCTTAAAAAATATTTTTTTAAAATTTATTAAATAATTTCACTAATTTTGAAAGACAATATTTTATTTATTTATCAATAGCACTTCGGCAAAATATTCAGCTGTTAATTTATATCCATTCTCACTAGGATGTCCAGGAATACCAAAATGATAAAGTTCTTTAGGATGACCAACTTTATCAAATAAATTTTTTTTTAAATCTATAATTTTAACATTCATTTTTTTTAGCTTCTTTAAAAAGTAATTATATTGTCTTTGACCATATTGTAGTGAGTATGTACCTATATATCTTGTTAAATGTGGATGATAAACAAAATAGAATTTTCCACCCCATTCCTCAGTTGTCTCTTTAGCAATTTTCACTAAAGCAAAGTATTCATCTAATGTTTTGATTGGTGCATATTTATATCTTATCAAAGCTTTATTTTCCGGGACGAAATAATTTAAAAAATCTCTTAATTTATATAGTTTTAATAAACCAATATAATTAATTTTTTCAATTTTTTCTCCTTTATCGCCAGCCTCGGTTGGAGATACTAAATTAATTAAACTATAAAGCTGATTATCAATTAATTCTTGATTATCCATTAATTTTTGTGAATAATTTTTTTCTTTATATTTTTTAATTTTATCAATAGACATTTCATAAATCATATTAGATAAATCATTTGCCTCGGAATAGTACCAAAGGACAATTTTAGGTTTTTTTATATAAGCATACTCTTTGATGGCAGCAATTTGCATAAGAGGTCCATGTCCTTGAATCCCCAGATTCAAAACATTTTTACCAGTAATACTTTGAAGTTGACTTGAAATAACATACTCATCATCAACACATGCTCCGTGCACAAGTGAATCCCCTAAAATTACAATATCAATTTCACTTTTATCCCATACATCATTTTTGTTTCTAAAACCGTATTTGTCTGAAAAGTAAATCGTCCTTTTTCCAGATTCATTGCAAAATACAGTGGTTACATTAGATATATTTGCAATTGGATAAATTGGTGAAGATATTTCATTAAAAAAAGTTTTCGTTTTATGAAATATATCATTTGGTGGAACTGTAGGCACTACTTTAATTCCTTTTGATTTTATCTCGTTATAAACTTCATATTTTGTTCTAGTATCAAAAGGCAAATTTAATTTGTCTGCCTGTTCTTTACGAAATTGTAAATCTTCAATAGCAGCATGTGGTTTTACGGTAACATTCAAGTAAATTTCTATAGAATAAAAACTAGCAATAATTGAAATTAAAAATATATTATATATTTTTCGAACTTCCTCAGAGTTTTGAAATGTAATAATTATGTTAAAAACAAAAAAAAGAGATAAATAAATTATAAAATTTTTATAAAACCCTGAATAATAAATATCACTATTTTTGTATTTAAAAATTAAAAGAAAAATAAAAATTAATAAAAAAAAATTCATAATGTGAAGAATTTTTTTGTTAATTAATTTTATAGACATATTTATTTAAATTGTTCCTCTTTTTTTAAAATAGAGTTTTCAATAACTAATAAATCAAGATCAGTAGACATAAAACATTTAAAAGCATCTTCAACTGTATTTACTATAGGCTCATCTCTTACGTTAAATGAAGTATTTACTAATATTGGGCAGTTAGTAATGTGTTCAAATTTTTTTATTAAATCATAAAATTTATAATTTGTATTTTTATCTACAGTTTGAATTCTAGCTGAATAATCAACATGTGTGACTGCTGGTATTACCGAGCGTTTCTCTTTTAGTTTTTCTAATCCTTCATAAGATTTATCACTAAATTTTATTTTTTTTTCATCTAATATATTTGCTACCACTAACATGTAGGGGCTTGTAAGTTTAAAATCAAACCATTCTTGAACTTTTTCTTTTAAAATAGCAGGTGCAAAAGGTCTGAAGCTCTCTCTAAACTTAATTTTTAAATTTAGATTTTTTTGCATATTTTCATCCCTTGGATCGGCAATTATAGATCTAGCACCAAGCGCTCTTGGGCCAAATTCCATTTTACCTTGAAACCATCCAGCAGACTTTCCTTTACTAATTTCTTTAGCCACAATGTCAATCATCTCTTCATAATTATATTTTTCATAAACTGCTCCGATACGATCTAACTCTTTATTTGCCTCGTCATTAGAATACTTGGTTCCTAAATATGAACCTTTCATTGAATCTTGGTTATCTTTTGCCTTTCTATCTTTCTTTAATTCTAAATGCCAAAAAGCTAATGCTGCTCCAATACTTCCACCAGCATCTCCAGCAGCAGGCTGAATCCATACATCTTTAAAAATTTTTTCTTTAATTATTTTTCCATTCGCTACACAATTTAAAGCTACTCCACCTGCCAAACAAAGATTATCTATTTTATATTTTTTTTTTAAACTTCGGACAATTTTTAATATAATATCCTCTGTTACTGATTGAATTGAAGAAGCTATATCCATATGGAATTTTTCAATTTTGGAGTCTTTTTTTCTTGGCTTATTACCAAATAACTCATCAAAATTATTATTTGTCATAGTCAAACCAGTTGCGTAGTTAAAATATTTCATATTCAATTTAAAAGATCCATCTTCTCTTACCTCTATTAGATGTTTTAATATGATATCTTTGTATATAGGATTTCCATATGGAGCCAGTCCCATAAGTTTATATTCTCCTCCATTAACTTCAAAACCTGTGTAGTAAGTAAACGCTGAATATAATAATCCAAGTGAGTGAGGAAAATTTATTTCATCTAAAATTTCGATGCTATTATTTTTACCCAAAGCAATTGAAGTAGTTGTCCATTCTCCAACACCGTCCGCAGTTAGTATAATTGCTTCTTGAAAAGGCGATGGATAAAATGCACTAGCTGCGTGGCTGAGATGATGTTCGGAAAAATAAATATCTGTTTTTTTATTAATATCACTAAAATTTTCTTTTAGTTTATCTAATATAAATTTTTTTTGGAACAGTTTTTCTCTTAGCCAAATAGGTATAGCCATTTTAAAAGATTTAAAACCACTTGGGGCAAATGCGAGATATGTTTCTAGTAACCTCTCAAATTTTAAAAATGGTTTTTCATAAAAAACAATATAATCAATGCTTGATAATTCAATTTTATTATCTTTAAGCAAAAATTTGATCGCGTTTATTGGAAAAGATGAATCATGCTTTTTACGAGTAAATCTTTCCTCTTGAGCAGCAGAAATTATTTCACCATTTAAGATTAATGCTGCAGCACTATCATGATAAAAAGCTGATACTCCAAGGACATAAGTCATTTAAAACACTGAATAAATGAATGGAGCCAATACAGAGCCCTTACTTAAAATTATTATACCTCCAAATAACGCTATAAATACGAAAATTGGTATCAACCAATATTTTTTTTTTTTTGCCAAAAATTGTATAAAGTTTAAAATTTGTTCCATTATAAATACATATTATTTTTTAATAAAATAAACAATATAATTTTACATTAATTAATAAATTTAATTACTGGGTCTATAAAATTAACAAAATTATAATTTACGCTATCTTGGTATTATAAATAAAAAACTAACTCAATAAATGTTTTAAAGTAACGTCTCTATGATGTTTATCACTAAATTTCCAAAGATTAGAGTCTATATAAAAATGAAACATTTGACCTACAAGAGGAATTACAATCAGACTTCTAAAAACGTCCTCATTTACAATTGCTGTAGTTGAAGATGTTGCCATTAAAATTCCATATATTAAAATAATTGTAAAAAATTTTAAGCCTGGATTAGACAAACCATTTTGAATATTTCTATTTTTTACAATTTTGTGTGTTAAAATTAAATATTGGGAATAGTGCATGGTTACACCCATAACTATCGCATGAATTGGCTTGCTAACAAAACATACGGGGAAAAAAATAAGAATACCTGTTAACATGGTAAGATAATTTTCGCTAAATTTAAACTTCTTAATGTAAATATAACTTACTAAAATTATAGAAATAATAATTATTAAATTTATTATAAGATTATATTCAGATAAATAATCAATTGAAAAACGGTTTAAGGCCACAACAAAAAAAAGTAAATTAAAGAAGTATATAAAAAATTCTTGTACATCTAATTCTTTTGTATCTTTTGTATATAATTTACATATGCCGTAGCTTTGACGAGTTACATGATAAAAATTTGCTGCTAAAAATGTTAGTATGAAGAATAGGTAAAAATAAAAAAAACCAATAATTGAAAAAAGAATTACTAAAATCGGTATTATAATAAATTTAATTTTTTCTGATAAAATTTTTGGTAAATTGTCTCTGTTAAAAAAAAAGGGTAAAGTAGCACCAAAATGAGGTTCAGCTAAAAATAATAATGTGAAAAAAATAAGTATGTTTTCATAGTTAGGGAAAGTATATAAAGTAAATGCAAATATTAAAGGTAAGAAAATAGGAAATTTTATAAAATATAGATCTATTTTTTTGTTAATTATTACCATTTTTTACCTATAAATATAAATAAACCACCTTCGTCCCCAAAAGAATTGAAATTCATTCTTATTTGTTGAAATATTCTTTCCATTTTATTTGTAATACCTGATTTTTTAAAAATATCACTTGGTACGCTAGTCGCACAATCACAAGAAGGAATCGAATTTATGAACTCTATATTGTGTAATTCAAACCATCTTAAAACCTCATCGAAAGAATGCGTACTTTCAACAGGATGTTCATATTGATCGTTAATCCAAGATTTAATTTTCTCTGCGTTTTTTTTAGGGTCTTTGTTTAAATTTCTTAGTATTGGATCAAAAAAAATAACAAACTTTTTACCAAAATATTTATAAAACATCCGTCTAATTTTTGTTCTTATTCTTCCATAACTGTTATAGAGGCCAATTATTACATATCCATTTTTTTTTAAAATTTTTGGAATTTTAGAAAAACTTTCATATGGATCTCTAGTATGGTGTAGTACTCCACTACATAGCGCTACATCAAAACTATTTGATTCAATAACATCATCATATATGTCAGCGTTCACAAAAAAAATATTGTTAATATTATTATTTTTTGCAAATAACTGTCCCATTTCTAAAGACTTTAATGTTGGGTCAAATGCATAAATTTTGTTGTTTGTGCCATAGGCTAAATAGTTTGATACTTGAGATGTTCCTGAGCCTATTTCTATAAAATTTGAGTTATTTCCTAAAAATTTTTTTAATTGTTTGAATAAGAAATTATTTTCACCAATCGAATTTAAACTGTGTTTATTCTGGTGATTTTTGTAATTTGGAAAAGGTGCAAAGTCATAAAATGCTGTAACATTCTTGGTAACATTGTCAGATATTTCAAATTTAAAAAGATTATCAATTTTTTTAAATTTTTTTTTGAACATTAGATTTTTTAGTATAATTGTTTCATCGAATTTATTTTTGATGACCTTTTAATCCAATAAGTTTTTTTATTTTTTTTTCTTAAATTTAAAGAATCTAATCCAAAAACTCTCATGATCATACTTATTGGGGTAATTAACAAATAGTATATTATTCCCATTATTATTGGAGATATTATTGATCCTAAAAACAGTCCAAATTTCATCCAAAGAAAATTTAAAATTTTCAAATTTTTTGATGAAAATAAAGAGATTAATAATAAAAAAATCGATATTCCAAAAAAAACGTAAGATAAGATTTTTTTATCAACAAAATATATTCCTAAAATTAAGAAAACAAATGTAAAAAAAAAACCAAAAGTTTTATTTGAAGGTAATTTAAAGTTATTTTTATTTTTTAATTCTTCCATATTTTTTTTATAATTTTTTTAAAAATTGGGGTATCTGTGTATGGTATATCATTTTGATTTGCGTAGGATAAATTTATCATTAATACATTTCTAGACTCATTTTCATTACATTTTACTTCGGTAACTGAATGATATGAATTTTTCGTCTTTTTAAATCCATAAATTCTATTAGGTTTTGGAAAAATTTCTTTTATGTTTATTAATTGTTCTTCATTTAAAATTTTATTTCTCCAATTATCTTCATCTTGATATTGTTTAGGTTTAAATAATTTTACCAATCCACCATTGTTTTGTGTCCAGTTATCACTAGTAAAAAAAATAACCATACTTACAATTTTTCTAGTTGAGTCTGTATGAGGATCATTATATGAACCATTTTTAGATTTATTAAATGTAACTTCAAATTTAGCTTTTTTGAAAAAAGGTATGTATTTTCTCCAATTATTGTCTTCAAAATAAATATTTTTGATATTAAAAATTTTTAAAATTTTTTCTTTAAATTCTTTTGAATTTATCTCGTTTATTA
>CABYKS010000019.1 GCA_902519625.1 uncultured Pelagibacteraceae bacterium
GAGAAACTGGAAGAATTGGTACTGGAAGAAGAGAGATAGGACATGGAAAACTTGCCTGGAGAGCAATTAATTCATCCTTACCATCTAAAGAAAGTTTTCCTTATACATTTAGAATAGTATCTGAAATTACAGAGTCCAATGGTTCATCATCAATGGCAACAGTTTGTGGAACCTCATTAGCATTAATGGATGCTGGTGTTCCAATAAAAGAACCTGTTGCAGGTATTGCCATGGGATTAATAAAAGAAGGTAAAGACTTTAGTGTATTATCAGACATTCTTGGAGATGAGGATCATTTAGGCGATATGGACTTTAAAGTTGCTGGAACTAAAAATGGAATTACATCTCTTCAAATGGATATAAAGATTACTGGAATTACATTTGAAATAATGGAACAAGCCCTAAAACAAGCTAAAGATGGAAGGGTTCATATCTTAGGCGAAATGAATAAAGCTTTAGATAAATCAAGGGAAGGTGTTGGTAAGCATACTCCTAAGATGGAAAAAATAACCGTTGATAAAAAAGATATTGCCACTGTTATTGGAAAAGGTGGTGCAACAATAAGAGAAATAGTTGAAAAATCAGGTGCTAAAGTAGATGTTAACGATGAAGGAGTTGTAACAGTTGCTGCACCAGATGAAGAGTCACGAAATATTGCTTTGCAATTTATCAAAGACCTTACTGCAAAAGCTGAACTAAATAAAATTTATAATGGAAAAGTTATGAAAATTATGGAATTTGGTGCATTTGTTAACTTTCTTGGTAAACAAGATGGTCTAGTTCATATTTCTGAACTTGCAGATAAAAGAGTTGCCAAGGTAACTGATGTAGTCAAAGAAGGTGATGCAGTAAAAGTTAAAGTTATTGGTTTTGACAGAGGTAAAGTAAAACTGTCTATCAAACAAGCAGCAATTTAGTGTAAAATATTATGCAAAATCAAGAAATAATTCAAATAATTGAAAATCTAAAAGGTAGAAGAAATTATGAAGAGAAAAAAGCCTCAAAGCTTGGTTTCACTTCACTTTATGCTTACTTTGAAGATAAAATTTTAAAAGAAAAAAAAGCTAATGAGGAGGGTGTAAAAGAATTAGAGGCAATAAAAGCTGATACTAAATTAAAAAATAAACAAAAAAAAAGTTGTAGTTGTTGCTGATTACTTAATTTTGTATCTAATTTTACTAATTAGAAAGATGGCTATTGCGCTTAAGACAGCAAAAACCTCTAGCGCATGTCCTGAATTTCCTAAAAGAAATTGAACAAAATAAAATATAATACAAACTACAAACCAAACCAATATTAACATTATTTATTCTTTTTTTTTCTTCTTTTTAGTTTTCTCTTTTCTTTAAAGGAAAGTTTTGCTTTTTTCATAACACTTGCATCTTTAAAAGATTTACCACTGTATCTTTTAGACATAAAATTAAGTTATATTTTTTGGATCAGGCATCCCTACTTTGTTGTAACCTGCATCTACGTAGTGAATTTCTCCAGTAACACCACCTCCAAGATCGCTTAATAAATATAAAGCAGAGTTCCCAACATCATGAATGTCTACATTTCTTTTTAAGAAAGAATGATCCTCATTCCACTTATAGAGAAATTTTGCATCACCAATTGCTGATGCTGCTAAGGTTTTAATTGGTCCAGCACTAATTGCGTTTATTCTAATTCCTTTTGCACCTAGATCTCTAGCTAAATATTTTACACTAGCTTCAAGAGCAGATTTGCAAACACCCATTACATTATAGTTTGGGATAGCTTTGTTAGACTCGTACGTTAATGTAAGCATACTTCCACCCTTATTCATTATTTTGGAAGCTTCTTTTGCAACTTCAGTAAATGAAAAACACGAAATTAACATACTTCTTAAAAAATTTTCTCTAGTTGTATTTAAATATTCTCCTGATAATTCCGATTTATCCGAAAAGGCAACTGCATGAACAACAAAGTCAATTTGGCCCCATTTTGATTTTATATCTTCAAAAAGTTTTATTACTTCTTCTTTTTTTTCAACATCACAACTAAATGTTACATTTGAATTTAATTTTTCTGCTAGAGGAATTACTCTTTTTTTTAAGGCATCTCCTAGATAAGTAAATGCCAATTCAGCCCCTGCTTCAGCTAGCTTTTGAGAAATACCCCATGCAATAGATCTTTCATTGGCAACACCCATGATTAATCCTTTTTTACCCTTCATTAAATTCATAAATTAAACTTTTTCAAAAACTAAAGTCGCGTTAGTTCCTCCAAATCCAAAACTATTAGACATAATGGAATTCAAAGTTGTATCTTTTTCAACCTTTGTAACTATTGGATATTTTTTTGCTTCATCATCCATATCAGTTATATTTATAGAAGCCGATATAAAGTTATTTTTCATCATAATTAAACTATAAATAGCTTCATGTACTGATGTAGCCCCTAATGAGTGACCCGAAAGAGATTTTGTAGAACTTATTTTAGGGACATTGTCTTTAAAGACTTCTCCTACAGCTTTTAATTCCGTTATATCTCCAACTGGAGTTGAGGTCCCGTGTGTATTTATATAATCAATTTTATTTTTACTAGTATTTAAAGCCATTTGCATACATCTTACAGCTCCTTCTCCAGACGGAGCTACCATATCATATCCATCAGAGGTTGCTCCATAACCAGTTAATTCTGCATAAATTTTTGCACCTCTTGCTTTTGCGTGCTCGTATTCTTCTAAAACTAAAACTCCACCACCTCCTGAAATAACAAATCCATCTCTTGTTTTGTCGTAAGGCCTAGATGCTTTTTCTGGGGTATCATTATATTTTGAAGAGAGAGCAGTCATTGCATCAAACATAGCAGTCATTGCATAGTGAACTTCATCGCTTCCTCCAGCAAAGACAACATTTTGTTTTCCAAGTTGGATTAACTCCATTGCATTTCCAATACAATGTCCACTAGTAGCACACGCAGAGCTAATGGTATAATTAACTCCTTTAATTTTAAATGGTACTGCTAATGTAGCAGAAGCAGTACTAGACATTGTTCTTGGTACCACAAATGGTCCCATTTTTTTTGGATTTTTTTCTCTTGTTTTGTCAGCAGCTAAAATAACATTTTGAATTGATGGTCCTCCAGATCCCATAATCATCCCAGTTGAAACGTTGCTTACATCTTTTTTTTCTAGTCCTGAATCATTAACTGCTTCAGTCATAGAAATATAATTATAAGCTGAGCCAGGACCCATAAATCTTATAAATTTTCTATCAACATGGTCTTCAAGTTTAATACTTGGTTTACCGTGAATATTACTTTTAAGGTTATACTCTTTATATTCTTCAGAAAATGTAATTCCAGATTTTGAATTTAATAAAGATTTATATACTTCTTCTTGATTATTCCCTAAACAGGATACGACGCCAATACCAGTAACAACTACTCTTTTCATTATTTAAACAATCCTACTTTTAAATTTTCTGCTGAATAAATTTTTTTTTCATCTGCCAATAAACACCCGTTCGCTAAACCAACTGTAGTTCCATTTGGAGACATAATTTTTTTCATATCAATTATATATTTTGCTTTTTTAACACTTTTTATAACTTCGCCAGTAAACTTTACAGTGCCAACTCCCAAGGCTCTTCCTTTACCAGGGTTTCCTAGCCATCCTAGATAAAAACCTACCAACTGCCACATTGCATCTAAACCAAGACATCCAGGCATAACTGGATCTTCTTTAAAATGACAATTAAAAAACCAAAGGTCATCTTTTATATCTAGTTCAGCAGTAATAGAGCCTTTTTTGAATGCACCATTATCTTCTTTAACTTCTATTATTCTATCAAACATAAGCATTGGAGGAAGTGGTAATTTGGCATTTCCTGGGCCAAAAAGCTCACCATTTCCACAATTAATTAATTCTTCATAGCTATATGATGATTTTTTTTCCATAAATATAGATCTTTAATACTTTATTTATTAAAATTACAATATACAAATATTTTAGGTTTGTTATAAATTTGGCAAAAAAATGAATAATAATAGCATATTTATTGAAAAATTAAGGTCTTCGGGTCTGAGACCAACCAAACAAAGAATAGAAATTTGCAAATTATTGTTTGATAGAAAAAAAACTTTTCATTTTACAATTAATGATCTTTTTAAAACATTAAAAAAAATGTCTAGTAAAAAAATTTCTTTAGCAACAATATACAATACTATTCACTCATTCAAAAAAAAGGGATATTTAAAAGAAATATCAGTAAATAAAGATAAGAGTTATTTTGATACAAATACTTCAGACCACCATCACTTTCTTGATATAAATACTAATGAACTTATAGATTTAAAAAAAGAGCATGTGGATAAAGTTACAATTAAAAAAAATCTACCAGGAAAAAAAATAAACTCCATAGAAGTATTAGTTAAAATTGAAAATAGTAACTAATCTCAAATATCACAAAAAATATCAAAACAAAATTATAGAGAGACAATTCTGCTATATTGACACTACTTTAGAATCATTATAAACTAATCTTAATGAGTGCGGAATCAAAATGTCCATTTACGGGAGCTGGAACTCCTCCGAAGTTTCCAACAGGAAGAGGAACATCCAATAGAGATTGGTGGCCCAATAGTTTAAATCTAAAAATTTTAAGTCAACATTCTTCCTTAGTTAATCCGATGGATAAAAAATATAGTTATAAAAAAGAATTCAAGAAACTTAACTTCAAAGCTTTAAAAAAAGACTTACACAAACTAATGACAGATTCACAAGATTGGTGGCCGGCAGATTATGGCCATTATGGACCTTTGTTTATAAGATTGTCTTGGCATGCTGCTGGAACTTATAGAACTGGAGATGGCAGAGGTGGTGCAGGAACAGGAAACCAACGTTTTGCTCCGTTAAATAGTTGGCCAGATAATGTTAATTTAGATAAAGCAAGACTATTACTTTGGCCTATTAAGAAAAAATATGGAAATAAAATTTCATGGGCTGATCTATTTATATTAATTGGAAATGTAGCATTAGAATCAATGGGTTTTAAAACTTTTGGTTTTGGAGGTGGAAGAGAAGATATATGGGAACCCGAAGAAGATATATATTGGGGATCTGAAAAAGAATGGCTGGGTGTAAATCGTTATAGTGGTAAAAGAGAACTAGAAAACCCTTTAGGTGCATCTCACATGGGATTAATTTATGTTAACCCACAAGGTCCTGATGCCAATCCAGATCCTCTTTTAGCTGCCCATGATATTAGAGAAACTTTTGGACGTATGGCAATGAATGATTATGAGACAGTAGCACTTGTTGCAGGAGGTCATACGTTTGGAAAATCTCACGGTGCTGCTCCAGAATCTCACAAAGGTCCTGAACCAGAAGGTTCAAAAATTCAAGAACAAGCAACTGGATGGAATAGTAATTATAAAAGTGGCTTAGGTGCCGACACCATTAGTAGTGGAATAGAAGGTGCTTGGACTAGCAATCCAATAAAATGGGATATGGGATATTTTGATAATTTATTTGGTTATGATTGGGAACTAACAAAAAGCCCTGCTGGTGCACATCAATGGAAACCAAAACAGAATGGTCACGACATTAGCATGACACCTGATGCCCATATAAAATCAAAAAAAAACCTTCCTATGATGCAGACAACAGATTTATCTTTAAAAATGGATCCAAGTTATGGACCAATTTCAAGAAATTTTCATAATAATCCTAAAGAATTTGCAGATGCATTTGCAAGAGCTTGGTTTAAACTTACACATCGTGATATGGGACCTAGAGCTTGCTACTTAGGTCCAGAAGTTCCAAAAGAAAAATTAATTTGGCAGGATCCTATTCCAAAAGCTAAATATAAAATAAAAATTAAAGATATTAAAGATCTTAAATCAAAAATATTAAAATCAGGACTATCTATTTCTGAGCTGGTATCTACAGCTTGGGCATCAGCCTCTACTTTCCGTGGCTCTGATAAGAGAGGTGGATCTAATGGTGCAAGGATAAGATTAGAACCACAAAAAAATTGGGAAGTTAATAATCCTAATCAATTATCTAAGGTAATTAAAACTTTAGAAAAAATTAAAAATAAATTTGATAATAAAAAGAAAAATGTTTCGTTAGCAGATTTAATAGTTTTAGGCGGATGTGTTGCTATTGAAAAAGCTGCTAAAAAATCTGGCAATAATATAAATGTTCCATTTACTCCAGGCAGAGGAGATGCTTCACAAGAACAAACAGATACTTATTCATTTGCTTTGCTTGAACCAAAAGCAGATGGATTTAGAAATTATATTGTAAATAAATCAAATGGATCTTCTACAAAACCAACAGTATCTGCAGAAGAAATGTTAATTGATAAAGCACAACTAATGAAACTTTCTGCTCCAGAAATGGTTGTTTTAATTGGTGGTATGAGAGTTTTAAATACAAATTTTGATAAATCAGATAAAGGGGTTTTTACAAAAAAACCAGAAAGTCTTACAAATGACTTTTTTGTTAACTTACTTGATATGGGTACAACATGGAAAGAAGTAGATAAAAATGAAACATTGTTTGAGGGAAAAGATCGTAAAACAAACAAAGTAAAGTGGACTGGAACAAGGGTTGATCTAATATTCGGTTCAAATTCACAATTAAGAGCTATATCTGAAGTTTACGCAACAGAAGAATCAAAACCTAAATTTATTAATGATTTTGTTGCTGCCTGGTCTAAAGTTATGAATTTAGATCGTTTTGATTTAAATTAATTTAATTAAATTCCCCAAACATTTTTTGTGTCAATCCAACCAATGTAATCACCAGTTTTAATCCTACACCAATTAATTTTACATTTTTTTATAATTACCAATCTGCCTTTTTCTAATTTTGCCAAAGGTTTAGAAAATTTACTATTTTTTTTAAACACAATTTTTTCTTCAAGAACAATTAACGAATTTAATTTTTTAAGCATAATTTGATGTATCCAACCACTATTTTTTTTATGATCTATTATTCTTCTATAATTATCTTTTTTATCAATTACTTTAATCGTTAGAAATTTTTTCTTATAAATATATTTGATAGGATAATTTTTTCCTGGTCCATATCTGACATATACTTTGTCTTTTTTCAAAGAGAGAAAATATTCATTTTCTTCCGCGATAGCGTTTAAAGGGTTTATTAATAAAAAAAATAGCACTATCAAAAATTTTTGCATATACAATTTTTCTTTTTATTAAACTCTGCTTTTCTAAAATTTAAATTAAGTAAATCTAATATTAAGATTTTTTTATTTGATTCGTTACTTAAATTCAAAATTTTCTTTAAAATTTCTATTGCTTGAATACTACCCACTATACCTGCTATAGGCCCTAATATGCCTTCAAATTCACAATTTAATATTTCATCTGAGGGATCTGTTTGATAGAAGCATTTAAGACATGGACCATTCTTATTTTTAAAATCAAAGGTAAAAATATGACCATCCATTTTACTAATTGCACCTACAATTAAAGTTTTTTTATATTTTATTGAGTATTTATTTAATAAAAATTTAGTTTTAAAATTATCAGATCCATCAATAATAAAATCATAATTTTTAAATATTTTTTCAATATTTTTTTTTTCAATTCTTTTTTTAAAAGTTTTTATTTTGACTTGCGGATTAATTAATTTTATTTTTTTTTTTAAAACACTAACTTTAAACTTTCCTACATCACTAGAGTTGTATAATGACTGTCTATGAATATTGGAAATATTTACTTTATCATGATCAATAACACCAATATTTCCAACACCTGCTCTACTTAAATAATCAATTACAGGACAACCCAATCCACCTGCTCCTACAACTAAAACTTTGGATTTTATTATTTTTTTTTGTCCTGCTGGTCCAACATCTTTTAAAACTATCTGTCTAGAATATCTTTCAATTGATTTTTTATTAAGAATATTTTTCATTTACCAGTTGATCCAAAACCGCCAGATCCTCTTATTGTTTCTGGTAGTTGATCTACTTCTTCAAGTTCCATTTTTATAACTGGCGTTAAAATCATTTGGGCCACCCTATCATTATTATTTACAATAAAATCTTCATTTCCGTGGTTAAATAATATTATTTTTAATTCACCTCTATAATCACTATCAATAGTACCAGGAGTATTTAATACACTTATACTATATTTTGCAGCAAGACCTGATCTAGGTCTTATTTGTATTTCTAAATCATCTGGGATTGCAATAGATAAACCTGTTGGGATTAACTCTACATTATTGGGTGAAATTTTTATTGGTTTTTCAACAAAAGCCATTAAATCCATTCCTGAAGATCCACTGGTTTTATATTCAGGTAATTTAACTCTAGAATTTAGTTTTTTAACTAAAACTTTAACCATTAATTTAATTGAGAAATTATTCTATTAACTATCTCTTTAGCAAGACTTGATTTTCTCATTTTTGGAAGATTTTCTTCAGATTGATTTTTATAGAATATAGAAACTTTATTAAAATCTGATTCAAAACCTATATCATTTCTAGATACATCATTAGATATTATCCAATCACAATTTTTTTCAGATAATTTTTTTAAAGAATTATTTTTAAGAAAATTTGTTTCAGCTGCAAAACCAACAACTAACTTTGGTCTAAGTGAATTATGATTTGAAATATGGCGCAAAATATCAGTATTTTTCTCTAAAGAAAGTTCTGAAAAATTATTTTTCTTTATTTTCTCTTTTTCCCTAATTTTTACTTTGAAATCCGCAACAGCTGCAGAGAAAACAACAACATCTGTGGGAAGATTATTTAAAGTTGCCTCCAACATTTCATCAGCAGATTGAACTTTTATTAAATTTACACCTCTTATTGGATTTAAATTTGTTGGTCCTGATATTAGAGTGGTATCAAAACCATTTTCATTTAAAGATCTCGCAATTTCATAACCCTGTTTACCGCTAGATTTATTTGTTATAAATCTTACAGGATCAATATATTCATGAGTAGGCCCTGCTGTAACAAGTGCTTTAAACTTTTTACTATTTTCTAATTTTTTAAAATAGTTATTTATATGATTTATAATTGTAATTGGTTCAGACATTTTTCCCATTCCATATTCACCACAGGCCATCTCACCCGTCTCGGGCCCAATTATTTCATAGCCAAAATCTATTAATTTTTTTAAATTTTCTTTGTTTGATTGATTTTCCCACATCCTTACGTTCATTGCGGGTGCAATAAAGATTTTTTTATCAGAGGCAAAAATAACAGTTGATGCTAAATCATCAGATAATCCAAAACTAATTTTTGAAATAGTATTTGCAGTTGTCGGAGCTATTAAAATTAAATCTGACCATCTTGATAAAGAAATATGATCCATTTCTGATTCATTGTCTGAATTAAATAAATCTGTATAAACTTTTTCTTGAGATAAAGAAGCTACTGAAAGTGGTGTAACAAAATTTTTAGCATTATTCGTAAGAATTGTTTTTACAATTGAGCCATTTTTTTTTAAAAGTCTAATAATCTCTAAACTTTTGTATGCAGCAATACCACCACAGATAATTAACAATATTTTTTTACCATTTAAATTTTTCATTGTGAGATTAAAATACTATGAATCCTATAAATACAAGCAATAATAATCCAATAATACTTTGGTTTCTAAACGATTTCATTTCTATTTTTTTTTCATTTAATGCAGAAAAAGAATTAGATTCTTGAGGTATGTTTCCACTAGCCAAGAAAGTTAATGCTTGATTTGCTTTATCCATTATTTTTGGAAATTCAGGAAGTTTTTTTAGCACTTCAGCCGAGTCTTTTAATGTGTTGGTTAAATTATTAATTGGATCTTTAGTTTCTTTTAGCCATTTTTCTAAAACTGGTTTTGAAGTTTCCCAAATATTTGTATTAGGGTTTAATTTTCTAGCTACTCCTTCGACTACAACCATTGTTTTTTGCAATAGTAATAGCTGAGGTTGTGTTTGCATATTAAATTTTTCAGTAACGTCAAATAGCTGTTTCAATAATTTTCCTCCTGAAATATCTTTAACCGATTGTCCAAAAATAGGCTCTCCTATCGATCTTAATGCTTGAGCCAATTCATCGGCTTGAACGTTACTGGGAACTAACCCTGCTATAATATGTACTTCGGCAACTTTTTTGTAGTCTCTTTGAACAAAACCATAAAGTATCTCTGCTAAATAACGTCTATTTAATTTATCCATTCTTCCCATAATTCCAAAATCAATTGGTATTATTTGTCCATTGTCATCTACAAATAGGTTTCCCTGGTGCATATCAGCATGAAAAAAACCATCTCTCACTGCGTGTCTTAAAAAATGCTGAATTACATCTGTGGCAATACTTTCTATATTTATTTTTTTTGATTTTAAAATTTCCTTTTCTCTTATAGAAATTCCATCAATCCAATCTAAGGTTAAAATCTCTTCACTTGTAAAATTCCAATAAATTTTAGGAACGTAAAAACCTGCATCGTTCTTTGTATTTTCAGAAAACTCATTTGCTGCGGCAGCTTCAAATCTTAAATCCATTTCATGATTAGTAATTTCTTTTAATAAAAAAACTACCTCTACAAGTCTTAGTCTTTTTGTTTTAGTAATTAAACTTTCAACTAAATATGCCAACAACATTAAAGCGTCAATTTCGTCATTAAAAGTTTTTTTAATATTTGGTCTTAGAATTTTAATAGCCACATCTTTTATAGTGCCCTCATCATCTATTTGTGCTTTATGAACTTGGGCAATAGATGCAGCTGCTATGGGTTCTCCAAAATTTATTATTGTATCGAAAATTTGATTTCCTAAATTTTTTTTGATTATTTCTTTAGCTTGATGAGTTGGAAAAGGAGGCAAACGATCTTGAAGCTTTTCAAGTTGTGATGATAACTTTTCTCCAATAATATCAGGCCTAGTAGATAAAAATTGACCTAATTTAATAAATGTTGTTCCCATTTCTTGTATAGAGGCACATAATTTTTCTTCATCATTTAATTTATTAGGTTGTCTTTTATTTTTAGAAAATGAAATTGAAAATAAACTTACAAAAATTTTAATAATTAAAGGCGGTTGGTGAAATTTAGAAATAACTTTTAAAGCATCTGATAGAGCTAGCTTTCTTGCAATTTTAAATAAGATAAATAATTTTTTTATCATCATATTTTCCACCCTGAATGTATTGCAACTATTCCACCACTTAGATT
>CABYKS010000020.1 GCA_902519625.1 uncultured Pelagibacteraceae bacterium
ATTAGTTTTTTAAGAAACAACTTCGATTTTAATTATAAATTTAATCAAGAAGGTATTGATCTTATTGATAATGAAGTTAAAAAAATCAATCATTCTAAATTAATTGGAAAAATTAATTTAGACCCATTTTTTTTCGATTTAAATTTAATTTTATCAGGTGTAAGAATTGAAACAGTCTTAAATAACCTTTTTTTAAACTTATTTAAAACAAATCAATCTATAAATTTTAATTTTAATGGAAATTTAAAAATAAATTTAAATGAAATTAATAATCGATTGTTTGAAAATTTAATAATTAATATTAATTTTTTAGATGAAAGAATAAGTTTAAATAATTCAAGTTTAAACTTAAAAAAAATAGGAAAAATAAATTTTTCTGATCCTTCTATTTATCAAAAAAATCAAAAGTTGTTTATAAAATCTAAAATCAAATTTGATGTTGAAGATCAACAAGAACTGTACAAAAGATTCTTAATACCAAGACAAAATAGAATAGATTTAAATAAGGTTTACTTTGAAGTAGAATATAATATTGATGATGGAAATTATTTTTTATCCAATATCAACTTCGATAAAAGTAACAATAATCAAACTATATTTCATGAAATTAATAATATTCAACAATTGAACAACTTAATTTCAGAAGAGTTTAGAAAAGTTAACTTGGATTAATCATTTTTTTTGGATCTACTATTTTATTATACTCCTTTTCATTAATTAATCCTGACCTCAAAGCTTCTTCTTTTAATGTTGTTTTATTCTTTAATGCTTTTTTTGCAATTTTTGCTGCATTATCATATCCAACATGTGGAGCTAACGCTGTTACTAACATTAGTGAATTATCTAATAATTCTTTAATTCTTTTTTTGTCAGCCTTTAGTCCAGAAACACAATATTTCCCAAAGCTCTTAGCTGAGTCTGACATTATGTGAATTGATTGCAAAATATTATGAATAATTAATGGTTTAAAAACATTTAATTCGAAATGACCGTGAGACCCAGCCATGGTTATTCCATTGTGGTTTCCAATTACTTTCACACATACCATAGTTACAGCTTCACATTGAGTCGGATTAACTTTTCCAGGCATAATAGAAGAACCTGGTTCATTTTCTGGCAAAATAAGTTCTCCGTATCCAGCTCTAGGTCCTGATCCCAGGAATCGGATATCATTTGCAATTTTCATCAAACAAACTGCAGTTGTATTCATTGTTCCAGAAAAATTAACTATAGCATCATGAGCTGCTAACGAGGCAAATTTATTTGGCGAGGGTTTAAAAGGAAGTTTTGTAATTTTTTTTATCTCAGATACTATTTTTTTGTCAAAACCTTTTCTGGTGTTCAGTCCAGTTCCCACAGCAGTACCACCTTGCGCTAAAAAATATATCTCTTGAAGTGCATTTTTTATTCTTTCAATACATTTTGTTAATTGAAAATGATAACCAGAAAATTCTTGACCTAAAGTTAAAGGTGTAGCATCTTGTAAATGAGTTCTTCCAACTTTAACAATTTTTTTAAATTCTTTTGATTTTTTCTTTAATTGTAAATTAAGTAAGTTTAGACTTGGAATTAATTTTTCTGTTGCTGTGATAGCGATTGCCATATGCATTGCAGAAGGAAAAACATCGTTAGTTGATTGAGATTTATTTACATGGTCATTTGGATGTACTGGTTTTTTAGATCCCTTTTTTCCACCCAAAATTTCAATCGCTCTATTAGCAATCACTTCATTAACGTTCATATTTGTTTGAGTGCCCGAGCCTGTTTGCCATACCTTTAGGGGAAAATGATTAATTAATTTTCCAGAAATAACTTCATTTGATGCTTTAATAATTGTTTTGCTTATTTTTTTATCTAAATCACCATTTTTTGCATTTACGATTGCCGCAGCCTTTTTAATTATTGCGATTGATTTAATTACTATTGGTCTAACTAAAAAATCTCCGATATCAAAATATTTGCTTGATCTTTGTGTAGATGCGCCCCAATACTTATCCACAGGCACATTAATTTGACCAATACTGTCATATTCTTTTCTATTTTTCATAATTTAGATTTTGAATGTAATGCCATATTTCTTATACATTATGTTAAGCAAGAATCAAATAGGAGCAACATGACAAATTTTGAAAAAGTAGGTATCTTTATGAAAACTTTTGGACAAGAAGTTAAGACAAAAGCTGAACTTAGTAATGATAAAATAAATGAGCTTAGAATAAGCTTGATCAATGAGGAACTAGAGGAATTAAAAAAAGCGATTAATGATAATGATATTTTAGAGGTCGCAGATGCTTTAACAGACATTTTGTATGTTGCATATGGAGCCGGCCATGCATTTGGAATAAATTTAGATAAATGTTTTAATGAAGTTCAAGAATCAAATATGAGTAAATTAGGTTCTGATGGAAAACCAATTTATAACGAATCTGGAAAAGTAATGAAAGGCCCAAATTATTTTAAACCTGATTTAAGTAAATTTTTATAAGTTAAATTTATTTTATCCAACTAGGCTTGATAACTTTTATTCTTGCATTGCCACAATTAAATTCGTTTTTTTCGTTAAAGTTTTCATTTAAATATTTTATTAAAGCAAAAGGAAATTTTTTATTTATTAAAACTTTGCCAATCTCATGATCATTAAATTTAATAATTTCATCTTTTAGCTCACCCACAATTAATTGTATTGGAAAAAGTCTTTTTGATAGTTTATTTTTTAATTTAATTCTTGCTGTATTTTCTTGTCCAACGTAGCAACCTTTTTTAAAATCTATTCCATTTAATTCTTCAAAATTACACTCTATACCAAATATTTTATTTTTAAGTTGATCAGTATTTTTTTGAGCAATTCCAATTTCATGACTAAATTTATAATATTCATCAATATCTGAAGCACTTAAATCTAATTTTTTTAAAGATAAATATAATTTCTCTAAATTAACAATAATTCTTGCACCCAATTCTTTTTTTCTTGGATCTAAAAATATAGGATCTTCTCTATATTTAACCGTAAACCCAGGTAAGTTTTTGGCACCTTCAAATTCTAAAAATTTTTCGTTGCTTAATACAGCTACAACAAATTCATTGCTTAGATTGAGAATTTCAACCTTAGATCTAAGCTTATAAAGATCTAGTTGATTATAAAGATCTTCAACTTGTAATTTTTCACAATCTAAAAAATATCCATCTTTATGTTTAATAATTAAAAAATCAAAAAGATACTTTCCTTGAGGTGTTAAGAGGGACGCAAAACAACTATTAGTTTCATTAACCTTATTAATATCGTTTGTTATTAAATTTTGTAAATATTCCTTAGCGTCTTTACCCTGTACAAATAATATTCCACGATCTTCTAAAATATAAACTTTTTTTTTATTCATAATTGAAAGTAAGTTATTTATAATATAGTTACTTTTCTAAAAAATGTTAGATCTAATAATTAAAAATGGACAATGTTATATTAATGGTGAACTAAAAAATGTTGATGTTGCTATTAAAGATGGAAAAATTCAGCAGATTGGTCAAATTTCAGATAAAGCAAAAGAAATAATAAATGTTGAAGAGCGAACTGTTTTACCGGGATGTATAGATACACAAACTCATTTTAGAGAACCCGGATCAACCGATACAGAAGATCTTCATTCAGGAAGCAAGGCAGCAATTGTTGGAGGAATTACCAGTGTATTTGAGATGCCAAATACTAATCCACCTACATCTAACAAGATAGAATTTCAAAAAAAATTAGATCTTGCTAAGAATAGAATGTATTGCAATTATGCATTTTATTTTGGTGCAACAGCTGATAACGCGAATGAGTTATCAAATTTAAAAGATTTAGAGGGTTGTTGTGGAATTAAACTTTTTGCAGGATCCTCAACAGGTAATTTATTAGTTGCAGATGAAGCAGATATTGAGAAGGTATTTCAAAGTAGTTCAAAAGTAGTTGCTGTTCATTCGGAAGATGAGGCAATTTTAAATGTTAATAAAAAATTAATTAAAAAAGGCGATGTTCACACCCATCCAGTTTGGAGAAGTGTAGAGTGTGCAATGTCATCCACAAGAAGAATTGTAAGAATTGCTGAAAAGTACAAGAAAAAAGCACACGTTCTTCATGTAACAACAAAAGAAGAAGTTGACTTTTTATCACAACATAAAGGAAATATTACATTTGAGATTACTCCACAGCATTTAACTTTATATGCTCCAGAGTGTTATGACAAACTTGGGACCTATGCTCAGATGAATCCACCTTTAAGAGATAAAT
This sequence comes from uncultured Pelagibacteraceae bacterium, assembly GCA_902519625.1. Classification (GTDB taxonomy): domain Bacteria; phylum Pseudomonadota; class Alphaproteobacteria; order Pelagibacterales; family Pelagibacteraceae; genus Pelagibacter. The sequence goes on from CABYKS010000020.1 coordinate 4,262, forward strand.
CCCATTATGATAGACTATGGTATGGAGTAAAAAATAATTTTAATGACACAATTGGATCAGATCATGCCCCGCATTTAAAAGTAAATAAAGAAAAAGAATATCCAAATTCACCATCTGGGATGCCGGGTGTACAAACTTTAATGCCAGTAATGTTAAACCATGTAAATGATGGAAAATTATCACTTAATCAGTTAATTAATCTTGTTTGTGAAAATCCTATTAAAATTTTTGGAATTAAAAATAAAGGATTTATTAAAGTAGGATATGATGCTGACCTTACAATTGTAGATATGAAAAAAACAATTGAGATTAAAAATGAAAATATTGAAAGTAAATGCGGCTGGTCTCCATTTGATGGGTATAAATTTAAAGGAACTCCTGTTGCAACAATAATTAATGGTAAGGTTAAAATGAAAGATGGAAAGATAATTGGGGAACCAGATGGAACACCAATGAAATTTAAATAACTCTTGAAGAAAAACTATTAACCAAAACAACACCAACGACTATAAGAAATAATCCCAAAACTGCTTGCCAGCTAAGACTTTGTTTAAAAAAGAAATATCCAAAAATTGCAATTGTAAATATTCCCAATCCACTCCAAGTTGCATAAACAATAGCAATAGGAATTTTGTGCAATACATGAGTAAGACAATATAGGGCTGACAAATAACAAGTGGCAGCTATAGCTGTTGGAATTATTTTCGTAAAATTTTGCGTAGATGGAAGAAGTAATGTCCCGCACACTTCACAGAAAATTGCAATAAACATAAAGAAATAAGCTTTTGTCATTATTTTAAAATATTATTATTTATTAAATCTTCTTTTATTTCATCTAAAATAGCTGGATCATCAATTGTTGCTGGCATTTTATATTCTTCTTTATCAGCTATTTTTCTAACTGTTCCTCTTAAAATTTTTCCTGATCTTGTTTTTGGTAATCTTTTTACAACAATTGCAGTTTTAAAAGCTGCTACTGGCCCAACTTTATCCCGTACCATTTGAATACATTCTTTTGATATTGTTTCATTATCCTTTTGAACTCCTGCTTTAAGAGCTATTAAACCTATTGGCAATTGTCCTTTTAATTTATCAGCAATTCCAATAACCGCACATTCAGCAACTGATTGATGTTCTGATAATACTTCCTCTATTGCACCAGTAGAAAGTCTATGACCTGCAACATTAATAATATCATCAGTTCTAGACATAATCCAAATATATCCATCTTCATCTATATGACCTGCATCATACGTTTGATAATAACCTTCGTAGTTTGTCATATATGTTTTTTTATATCTTTCATCAGCATTCCATAGAGTTGGGAATGTTCCAGGGGGCAATGGAAGTTTTACAACTATATCACCCATTTCGTTTGGCTTAGCTATACTGTTGTCAGGTTTAATAACTTTTACGTCATAACCTGGTACTGCTTTACAAGCTGAACCATACTTCGTTTTCATCATTTCAATTCCAGTACAATTAGAACTTATTGCCCAGCTAGTTTCAGTTTGCCACCAATGATCAATTACAGGTACGTTTAAAAGAGACTCTGCCCATTTAATTGTATCTGGATCTGCTCTTTCTCCTGCAAGAAATAAACTTTCAAATGAGCTTAGATTGTACTTAGAAAAAAACTTACCTTCCGGATCTTCTTTTTTAATTGCTCTAAAAGCTGTTGGTGCTGTGAATAGAGATTTTACTTTATATTCAGAAATTATTTTCCAAAAAGCTCCAGCATCCGGAGTTCCAACTGGTTTGCCTTCAAATAATATAGTAGTGCATCCTTTAAATAATGGTGCATAAACAATATAAGAATGACCAACAATCCATCCGATGTCACTTGCTGACCACCAAACATCATCTTGATCAATGTTATAAATATTTTTCATTGTCCACTTAAGAGCAGCAATATGACCTCCGATATCTCTTACAATCCCTTTTGGAATACCTGTTGTTCCTGAGGTGTATAATATATATGCAAATTCATTTGCATTCATTTCAACGCAATCTACATTTTTTGCGTTCGATAATGCTTCATCCCAACTAATTTCGTTAGGAGAATTTAATTTTACTTCGTTATCTGGTCTTTGAAATAATACTATTTTTTCAATTTTATGAGATGCTAATTTTAGTGCTTCATCAACAAGAGGTTTATATTGAACTGTTCTTCCGGGTTCAAAACCACAAGAAGCTGTAAGCAAAACTTTTGCTTTGCTATCATCTATTCTACTTGCTAATTCATTTGAAGCAAAACCACCAAATACCACTGAATGAATTGCTCCAATTCTACCACAAGCAAGCATACCAATAACTGCCTCAGGAATCATTGGCATATAAATTATAACTCTATCTCCTTTTTTTACTCCTTGGTTCTGTAATGCCCCAGCAAATTTTGAAACTTTTTCTGTTAATTCTTTGTAGGAAAATTTTTTTTTGTTACCGGTAATTGGGCTATCATAAATTAATGCAGTTTTATCTCCTCTACCGCTATCAATGTGAAAGTCCAATGCATTATAACAAGTGTTTGTAACGCCATCCTCATACCATTTGTAAAATGGAGCTTTAGATTTATTTAATATTTTTTTTGGTTTTTTGAACCAAAAAATATCTTCGGCAATTTTTTTCCAAAATTCTTCAGGATTTTTTATAGATTCGTTATAAATTCTTTGAAAATCTGATTTCATTATTTTTTTTATCTGATTTGTTTTTTTTACAAAATTAAGTCTTAAGTTGTATTTAATTTTAAAAAGTTAGTAAAATCAATACAAATTAAGGCAAAAAAAGTCTTCAATTAACTAAATTAATTTGTTATTTAGCACCATGCTTTGGGTCTATTGCGGATAGACACATAGTTTAAATTTAAACTAAAAAAAACAACTGAGAGGGAGTTTTTTATGAAAAAACTTAAATTGTTTGCTCTTGCAGCCTTAGCTCTTGTGGGCTTTTCAGGTGCAGCAAACGCAGAGACAGTTCTTTTAGCCTCTGACGACTTTGTTGGAATTTCTTTTTGGGTAATTTCAATGGGTATGTTAGCTGCTACAGCTTTCTTCTTTATGGAGAGAGGTTCAGTAGCTGCTGGCTGGAGAACATCAGTAACAGTAGCAGGTTTGATCACTGGTATTGCATTCATTCACTACATGTACATGAGAGGTGTATGGGTTCAAACTGGAGATTCACCAACTGTTTATAGATATATTGATTGGTTAATCACTGTACCATTACAGATGGTAGAGTTTTACTTAATCTTAGCAGCTGTTAGAAAAGTGCCTTCTGGCATTTTCTGGAGATTGCTAATTGGTTCAACAGTAATGCTTGTAGGTGGTTACTTAGGAGAAGCAGGATACATTAATGCAATGCTTGGCTTTATCATTGGTATGGCTGGATGGGTTTATGTATTATATGAAATCTTCTCTGGTGAAGCTGGAAAAGCTGCAGCGAAAAGTGGTAACAAAGCACTTTCAACTGCTTTCAGCGCATTAAGAATGATAGTTACTGTAGGTTGGGCTATTTACCCATTAGGTTATGTATTTGGTTACCTAACAGGTGGTGTAGATGCTGAATCACTAAACGTGATTTACAACTTAGCTGACTTTATCAACAAAATTGCATTTGGTCTAATAATCTGGGCTGCTGCAATGAGTGGATCAGGCGCAAGAAAGTAAATATCTAAGTAATATTTAATAGGGCGAGTATGTTTTACATACTTGCCCTATTTTTTTTTTACCCTTATATATTAATTAATGCCCAAGATTACATACATTGAACATAACGGTAAATCTCACACAATAGAAATTGCAAATGGTTTAAGTGTCATGGAAGGCGCTGTCCAAAATAACATACCCGGAATAGATGCTGATTGTGGAGGGTCAATGGCATGTGCCACTTGCCACGTTTATGTCAAAGAAGAATGGTTTAATAAATTACCAAAAAAAGAAGACGGGGAAGAAGATATGCTTGATATGGCATTTGAACCAAAAAAAAATAGTAGATTAAGTTGCCAACTAATGGTTACAGATCAACTTGAAGGATTAGTTGTGAATCTTCCAGAAAAACAAGTTTAATGATTAAAACAGACGCATTAATAATTGGAGCAGGTCCAACTGGATTGTTTACAGCACATCAATTAAAGCTAATCGGTCTAAGTTGCGAGATAGTTGATAACCTTGATAAGATCGGAGGCCAATGTATTGAACTTTACCCAGATAAGCCAATCTATGATATTCCTGCAATTCCTGAATGCACAGGGGAAGAATTAACAAACAATTTAATTAACCAATTGAAACCTTTTGATGTTAAATTTCATTTAAGCGAAAGAGTAGAGGAAGTAAAAAAAAATAATGAAAATTGGGAAGTAAAAACAAACAAAGGAACAGAATTTAGTACACCAAATATAATAATAGCCGGAGGAGTTGGATCATTTGAACCAAGAAAATTCAGCCCTAAAGAATGTGAAAAATTTGAAAATAAATCAGTATTTTATTCAATAAAAGATAAAACTGTTTTCAAAGGAAAAACAGTATCAATTTTTGGAGGCGGTGATAGTGCATTGGATTGGGCAATTGAATTATCAAAGGATTCAAAGGTAAATTTAATTCACAGAAGAGACGAATTTAGAGGAGCACAAGCAACAGTAGATAAAATGAATGATCTAGCAAATAGCAATAAAATAAGCCTATTTACAAAATATCAGCTTAAAAGTGTAAGTGGCAATGAGAATTTAGATAGCATTGAAATAGAGCATGACAATAAAGAGGTTAAAAATTTAAAAACAGATTATGTTTTAGGTTTTTTTGGACTAATTATGCAACTTGGACCAATAGCTAATTGGGGGTTAAATATTGATAAAAAAACAATTAGCGTCGATACAGAAAAATTTGAAACTAATCAAAAAGGTATTTATGCAGTTGGAGATATATGTAATTACCCTGGTAAATTGAAACTAATCTTGTCAGGTTTTCATGAAGGGGCACTAGCAGCTAGAGCTTGTTTTAAATTAGCTAGACCAAATGAAAAATATAGGTTTGAATTTACCACTTCTTCAAAATCTATAAAAAATAGACTCGGTGTTAAAGAGTGATTGAATTATTTTCTGCAGATACTCCAAATGGAAAAAAAATTGGTATTATGCTTGAAGAAATTAAGTTTGAATATAAAGTAACAAAAGTAAACCTTTTAGAGGGTGAACAATTTAATCCTGAATTTAGAAAAATAAGTCCATTTAGTAAAATACCAGTCATATTAGATCATAGTAATAATAAGGAAGCTATTTTCGAATCTGGAGCAATATTAATTTACTTAGGTGAGAAAAGTAATAAATTTTATGAAACTGAAGATAGATTAAAAATTAATCAGTGGTTGATGGCTCAAATGGGATATGTGGGTCCTATAATTGGTCAACATCATCAATTCCATCATTACAATCCTGGAAAAAGTAAATTCGGTGAGGAAAGATATTTTAAAATTACCAAATCGATCTATAAAGATTTAGATGAAAGGTTAGAACAATCTAAATATTTGGCAGGTGAAAACTATTCAATAGCTGATATTGCTACTTGGCCATGGATAGCGAGACACGAGTGGCATGATGTAGGATTAAAGAATTATAAAAACCTTACAAGGTGGTATCTAGAAATAGCAGATAGAGAAGCTGTAGTTAAAGGTTATAATTTTATGGATAAAGAAGCAAAAATCTCTTTACCTTAATCGTCTGCAAAAACTTTTTCTTCTTTTTCGTGTTTTTCTTGAGCTGCAATCGAAAGTGTTGCAACTGGTCTTGCCATTAATCTTTTTAAACCAATAGGATCTCCAGTTTCGTCACAAAAACCATAAGTTCCATCTTGTATTCTTTTTAATGCAGAATCTATTTTCGAAATTAATTTAATTTGTCTATTAATAGCTCTCATCTCAACATTTTTTTCAGTATAAGAGCTTGCTTGATCAACAATATCAGCAGATGTGCTATTGTCGTCCATTGAGCTGTTATAAAGAGCTTCATTATTTGTTTTAACTAAATCAGCTTTCCAATCAGTTAATTTCTTTTTGAAAAATGCCAGGTGCTTTGCGCACATATATTTTTCTTTTTCTTTTGGAATGTACGTTTTTGAGATCTTAACCATATTAATATTTCGAAGGAGGACAATATATTGATCAAATTATAGGTGTCAAGATAGCTTTAAATGTATAAATTAAACAAAATGGGCATAAACAAAAAAAATATAAGAAATTTATTTTATATTTTTGTTACAATTCATTTAGTTATTTGGACATTGGTACCAACACTCACAAATAACAATTTGCCTTTAGATACGATCGAAGCTTTAGCTTGGGGAAGTAATTTAGATTGGGGATTTAACAAACATCCTCCAATGAGTGCGCTCTTGGTTGAAATTTTCTATAAAATTTTTGGTGCTCAAGATTGGGCTTATTATTTATTAAGTCAGATTTGTGTAATTATTTCTTTTTTTGTTGTTTTTAAACTTGCAGAAGAATTTTTTGAAAATAAAG
>CABYKS010000021.1 GCA_902519625.1 uncultured Pelagibacteraceae bacterium
CCTTTGTATTTTTGTTCGAGAAACCAACTCCATTATCAAATATATTAATAGCTATATAGTTGTTTATTCTATTGATTTCTATAATAATTTTTTTGTCAAAATTACCGGATTTTAATGCTTTTTCTTGAATACTTTCTATAGAATTTTTAATCAAATTAAAAAAGACTCTACTTATTTGTTCATTATCGCAAGATAAATTTAAATCGTCTTTCTTAGAAAAAATTAGATTTATAACTATTGTTTGGTCAGTTTTTTTTAAAAGTTCAACGTTTGAATTTAATAAATCTATTAGATTATTTATTCTAAACATCGGCTTTGGCATTCTTGCGAAGTCAGAAAATTCATTAACAAGATTTTCTATTTGAATAATTTGAGATAAAATAGTATTTAAATTTTTATCGTATTTTTCTTTATCTGAAGGATCTATATATTTTTCATATTTTGATTTTAAATTATCAATTGTTAATTGAATTGGTGTTAGTGGGTTTTTAATTTCATGAGCTAATTTTCTTGCGACATGTTCCCATGCTTCGTGTCTTTCAGAAATAACTAATTTTTCTTGTTGATCCTTCAGTTGCTTGATCATTGAGTTAAAATTTCTATTTAATAATTCAATTTCTTTATCTGCAATTATATCAGGAACTTTTGTATTTAAATTACCATCTCCTATTTCTTTAGACGCTGAAATTAAATTGTTAATGGATATAAAAAATCTAGAAGAAAACCTTATTGCAATTGTTATTGATAGAAATAATAAAAGTGTAACTATTATTATATAAATTAAAGCAAAAGAAAATTTAATACCTGAACGCTGATCTTCTACAGTATAATAAAAATTTATAGCTTCTTGTGATTCCTTTAAGTAATTTGAAATATCTTTATCTAAAAATTTAACAACATATAAATATGCATTATTTATTGAAGGTATTTTAATTATTGCTGCTGATTTATTTTCAAATGCATTAATTATTTTTAATGGTTTGTCATCGTTTAAAACCATATCGATAGCTCTTTGTTCTACTGGCAAATACTCTGTATTGGATGAAGAAATTAATATATTTTGATCTTTATCAATTATATGAATTTGATCTAAATTTCTTAAGTATCTTTGGGTATCTAAAAAATTTTGTAAAGAACTAATGTTTTTTTGAAAAACTTGGACATTTTTATTTAAATCAAATGAAACTAAAATTATATCAGATTCTATTTTATTTCTTTTTTCATCAATATAGTTTTTTGCTAACTCATAAGAATTATTAACAGCCAATGTTATTTTGTTATCAAAATATTTTTCCAAAGCAAATGAAAATAAAAAAAGCGAAAATATTGAAATAAGAAGTGAAGGAATTAGGGTAAATAATGAGAAAAAAATTATATATTTTCGATTGGCTATCGATCCTCTTACATTTATATTACTCTTAATTGAGCTAGATATTTCTCTAAATATAATTATAAAAAAAAGTATTAATAAACCTATATTTAAATATAAAAGATAGTTTAAATTATTATCGTTAAAAAAAATAAAGGTTTTTCCTATGAATATTAAAAAAGTTAAAAATGTTACAGATAATGTAAAAAGAAAAATTAGAATTATAAATATGTGTCTTTTTATAAAACTTAGCATAAATTAAAAATATATATAAATTAAAATAAATAATACATGAATAATTGTTTTATACTACTTGCCGCGGGTAAAGGTAAACGTTTTAATTCAAGAGAAAAAAAACAGTTTATTAACTATAAAAATAAACCTTTATTTATGCATTCAGTTGATAAAGCAAAAAAATCAAAAATATTTAAAAAAATAGTACTTGTTACAAATAAACAAATTAAAATACCCAATGTAATTGTTGTCAAAGGTGGTAAAGAAAGATCAGATTCATCCTTAAATGCATTAAATTATTTAAAGAATAAAAATATTAAAAATGTATTTATACACGATGCGGCAAGGCCAAACTTTTCTATAAATCTACTAAAAAAATTAAAAAAAAATCTAAATAAAAATAAAGCGGTGGTACCATATATAAATACCAATAATTCCACTAAATATGCTTATAAAAATAAAATAGTTAACTTAAAAAGAGAAAAAGTTTTTCTAACACAAACTCCACAATGTTTTGATTATAAAACTTTATATAAATTATCAAAAAATAATAAAAATTATATAACTGATGAGTCTACTTTGTTTTTAAATAAAAATAAAAAGGTAAAATTTATTAAAGGAGAAGAAACAAATATAAAAATAACAAAAAAAATAGATCTTTATGAAAGTAAAATCAAAACATTTTATGGAATTGGATTTGATATACATAGATTGATCAAAAACAAAAAATTATATTTGGGTGGTGTAAAAATCCCATTTCACTCTGGTTTAAAAGGACACTCGGATGGAGATGTAATTCTCCATTGTATTATTGATGCATTACTAGGTGCTCTAAGAAAAAAAGATATTGGTACATTGTACCCAAATAATAAAAATAAATTTAAGAATATAAAATCTGCAAAAATGTTAAAGCCTATAATTCTTGATCTAAGAAATAGTAATTGTTATATTAATAATTTAGATATTAATTTAATTTGCGAAAGACCAAAAGTTTCAAAATATAGAAATAAAATTATAAATTCATTATCTAAGTTAATGAATATAAATAAAAGTATAATAAATCTTAAAGGTAAAACTGTAGAAAAATTAGGTTTAATAGGAAAAGAAAGTGCTATTGCCTGTGAATCAATAATCTCAATTAATAAATATGAGTAAAATAATTTTTTTGTTTGTAACTTTATTTGGTATTGGAAAATTAAAATATATACCTGGTAGCTATGGATCGTTGGCAACAACTATATTTTTATTTTTTTTATTTCACATATTAAACTTTTCTCCAAGTATTGTTTTAATTGGTGTTATAATTATATTTTTAATTTCTCTTTATGCGGTTAACGTTTTTATTAAAAACCTAGATAATAAAGATCCAAAAGAAGTAGTAATTGATGAATTTATTGGTCAATCAATTCCTATTTGCCTTTACGAAATTGCTCACGAAGGAGTAAAAGATACTAGTCAAGTATTAACTTTTTATTTTATAATGTTTATTCTATTTAGAATTTTTGACATCACTAAACCTTATCCTGTTAGCTACTATGATAAAAACTTTAAGAATAGCTTTGGCGTTATTATGGATGATGTTTGTGCAGGTTTATATGTTGTGGGTGTACTTGTTTTATATATGGTAATTACATCGTGAAAAAACTCTCTCAAAAATTAGTCAAATTATTAAGTAAAAAAAGATTAAAAATATCTTTTGCAGAATCTTGTACTGGAGGATTGCTTTCAAGTTCAATCACTTCAGTCAGCGGTTCTTCTAAAGTTTTTACTCATGGGCTAGTTACTTATTCAAATCAAGCAAAAATTAATATACTTAGGGTGCCCAAAAGAATTATAATAAAAAATGGCGCTGTAAGTTATGAGACATGTTTGTCAATGGTTAAAAATCTAAACAAAATATGCAAAACAAATATTTCTGTATCAATTACTGGGGTTGCCGGACCTAAAGGTGGAACTAAAAAAAAGCCTGTTGGTTTAGTTTATATAGGTATTAAAAAAGGTAAAAAAATTTTAGTTAAAAAATACTTATTTAATAACAAAAAAAGAAACTTAATTCAAAAAGCTACTGTTAACAAAGCTTTAAATTTAGTTTTAAGTTTTGTTATATAATTCTTCTGCTCTTTTTTGAAAAGCATCAGCTATTTTATCTAAACCGAATTGAAAAGATTTGGTCATAATAATATTTAAAAAATGATTTTTTAGTTCAAAATCTACATCAAAAGAAATTTCGGTAATATTGTTATCTTCTATAAAATGCCATTTATTTTCTAAATGTTTTAATGGGCCATCAAGATTAGTTACATAAATTGAGTCATTTTTTTTATTAAATTTTACATCGCTTTTATAAGTATCTTTAAAAGGACCTTTGCCAATTGTTAAATCTGCAATAATTAATAGTAAATCGTCTTTCTCTTTTCTTTCATAAACTTTTGAACCTAGGCAAAATGGAACAAATTTAGGATATTTTTCTATATCAAGAACAAGATCTATTAACTGTTCTTTTTTACAATTTATTAATCTTTTAACTGATGCTTTGGGCATTAGTTTGCTTTATTCTATTTGCTTTAAGTGCAGCAAAATCTTCATCAGCATGATAGGAAGACCTAGTTAGTGGAGTTGAGGATACTAATAAAAAACCTTTTGACTTTGCGATATTTTTTAAATCTTCAAATTCATCATGAGAGTAATATCTGTCAAGCGGATGATGCTTAACAGAAGGTTGGAGGTATTGACCTATTGTTAAAAAGTCAACATCTGCAGATCTTAAATCATCCATCACTTGTATGATTTCATTTTTATTTTCACCTAAACCAACCATTAGTCCAGATTTAGTAAAAATATTATTATTAATTTTTTTTATATTTTTCAATAGCTCAACTGATGCAAAATATCTAGATCCAGGTCTAACTTGCCTGTAAAGACCTGGAACAGTCTCAATATTGTGATTAAAAACATCTGGATTAGCTTCAACAACTTTTTTAAAAGATTCACCTTTTCTTAAAAAATCTGGGGTTAAAACTTCAATTGTTGTTTTAGGATTCTGTTTTCTGGTTTCAACAATAACTTCATAAAAATGTTTAGCTCCACCATCAATTAAATCGTCTCTATCAACAGAAGTTATTACTGCATGTTTTAAATTTAATTTTTTAACTGCTGATGCAATTTGTAAAGGCTCTAAAGGATTAATAGCTTTTGGTTTACCTGTTATAACATCACAAAATGCGCAAGCTCTAGTGCAAGTATTTCCCATAATTAAAAAAGTAGCATGTCTTTTACTCCAACATTCGGTAATATTTGGACAGTTTGCTTCCTGACATACAGTTTTTAAATTATGTTGATTGACAATACTTTTGGTCAAAAAAAATTCTTGACTATTTAAAAGTTTTGATCTGATCCAGTTAGGTTTTTTTTTTATTGGATTAATAGGTTTGTTAATTTTTTCAGGATGTCTAATTTTCATTATTTTCAATTAAATAAATTTTTTCTTTTTCTTTACCAAATAAAAACTTTTGTCTAATTAAAATCTCTATATAATCTAAATCTATATTATTAGTTAAAAGTGAATTTTTTATTTTTAAATTTTCTATATTGTTAGCTATTATAATTTTTTTATTATTTAAAACTTCTAAATCATTTTTCTTAGAAAAGTATGATATTAAACCTCTTTCTCCATCAAGAAGATTAAAAAAAAAGTAAAGAAATAAAATAGTGGATATTAGTATAAAATAATTTTTTTTTATTTTAGCTAACATTAATTGATTCTATTCATTTTTGATGATTTTCCAAGTTTCTCTTCTATTCTTATAAGTTGATTATATTTTGCAACTCTTTCTGAACGAGCTAATGAACCAGTTTTTATTTGATTTGAATTTGTACCAACAGCTAAATCTGCAATGAAAGTATCTTCACTTTCGCCTGACCTATGAGATATTATAGTATTAAATCCAATTAGTTGTGCAAATTTAATTACTTCTAAGGTTTCAGAAACAGTACCAATTTGATTCAGTTTTATTAATATTGAATTAGAAGATTTATTTAAAAAACCAATTTTTAATCTTTCTAGGTTTGTAACGTACAAGTCGTCACCAACTATTTGAGTACTTTTACTAATTTTTTTCATAAATTTATTCCATGATAACCAATCATCTTCAGCAAATGGATCTTCAATGGATTTAATTTTGTATTTTTTAATTAGTTTTAGATAGAGTTCTATTGTTTTATCTAAATTTATAAATTTTTTTGAATGAATTGCATATTTATTATTTTTAAATAATTCATTTGCAGCAACATCTAAGCATATTGATATATCTTTTCCGTTCTTAAAGCCCGATTTTTCTATGGCTTTTACTATTAGTTTTAAGGCATCTTCATTATCATTAATCATTGGTGCAAAGCCACCTTCATCTCCAACAGAAGTTGAATCTCCTCTTTTTTTAATAATTGTTTTTAAACTATTAATTACCAAAAAACACATTCTCATTGCTTCTGTTATTGATTTTGCTTTATCGGGTCTAATCATGAATTCCTGTATTCTAAGTCCGTTATTTGCGTGTGCTCCTCCATTTATTACATTCATTAATGGATAAGGTAATTTAAAATTATTCTTTACTAAAAAAGTTTTATAAAGTGGAGTCTTTTTAATTCTTGCAGAAAGTTTTTTGACTGCCATTGAAACAGCTAATAATGCGTTTGCACCAAATTTTTTTTTTTGCTTGGTCCCGTCAAGTTTAATTAAAATATAGTCAATTTTTTCTTGATTGTGTATATTTTGATTTTTTAATTTTTTTGAAATTATTTTATTAATTAATTTAACTGGTTTTAAGACACTTTTTCCTAAATATCTTTTGTTCGAAAAATCTCTTTTTTCATATGCTTCATGTGAACCAGTAGAGGCACCAGAAGGACATATAGCTCTTGCTTTCATGTTGTTAGCAAAGACTTCAGCTTCAATAGTGGGATTTCCTCTACTATCGAAAACTTGTCTTGCTATAACTTTTGTAATTTTACTCATTAATTATTTTTTAATAAGATTATCGATTTCAACAATTTGGGAAATTAAACTTTCTAATTTGTCTAGCGGAACCATATTAGGACCGTCAGATGGAGCATTATCTGGGTCTTGATGAGTTTCTAAAAATATTCCCGCTATACCTACAGCAGTAGCTGCTCTTGATAAATACTCAACAAACTCTCTTTGCCCTCCACTTTTTTCTCCAAGTCCACCCGGTTGCTGAACTGAATGAGTTCCATCAAAAATAATTGGATAACCATTTTTTGCCATTATAGGAATTGCCCTCATATCTGAAACCAAAGTATTATATCCAAAGCTAGCTCCTCTTTCGGTAACTAGAATATTTTCATTTCCAGATTCTGAAATTTTTTTTGTTACATTAACCATATCCCATGGAGCTAAAAATTGTCCTTTCTTAACATTAATAATTTTATTAGTTTTTGCAGCGGCAACTAGTAAGTCTGTTTGTCTACATAAAAATGCTGGTATTTGTAATACATCAACATGTTTTGAAACAATTGAGCATTGTTCAGCATTGTGTATGTCTGTTAAAACTGGAATTTTTAATTCTTTTCTGATTTTATCAAATACAGGTAAAGATGATTCTAATCCAGCTCCCCTTTTTCCTTTTAAACTTGTTCTATTTGCTTTATCAAATGATGTTTTATAAACAAATCCAATTTTAAACTTGGATGCAATTTCTTTAATTTTTCCAGCCATATCCATAGCATGCTGCTCAGTTTCAAGTTGGCATGGTCCAGAAATTAGTGTTATCTTTTTATTATTAGATATTTCTATATCACTTAGTTTTACAATTTTATTTAACATTAATAGAGTTTTGCTGCCTTAATAAAAGATGAGAATAAAGGATGTGGTGATAAAGGTCTAGATTTAAATTCAGGATGATATTGAACTCCTATAAACCAAGGATGGTTTTTAAGCTCAATAATTTCTGGCAATTTACCATCTGGTGACATTCCAGAAAAAATCATTCCTTTATTTTCAAATTTATTTTTCAAATTTATATTCACTTCATACCTATGTCGGTGTCTCTCAAAAATAGTTTTTGAATTATAAATTTTTTCTATCAATGAATTATGTCGTAATTTAGCTTCGTATGATCCTAATCTCATAGTACCACCTAAATCTTTGTTTGTTCCTTTAATTAGTTTTCCATTTTTATTCCATTCATTTAGCAAACCAATTACAGGATAACATTTATTATCTAATTCACTGGATCCAGCATTTTTAATTTTTAAAGTATTTCTTGCAAATTCAATTACTGCCATTTGCATACCAAAACAAATACCCAAAAAAGGAATTTTATTTATCCTAGCATAACTGATGGCTGCTATTTTTCCTTCTGTCCCTCTTTTGCCAAATCCACCAGGTATTAAAATTCCAGAAACATTTTTTAGAACTTTTTTAATTTGATAAGGTTGTAATTTGTCAGATTCTATTCTGATTAAATTAACCTTTGTATTATTATCAATTCCCCCATGAATTAATGCTTCATCTAATGACTTGTACGCATCTTTTAAATTTACATATTTACCAATAATTCCAATATTTACTATTTTTTTTGTATTTAGAACAGTTTTTGTAATTTTTTTCCATGGTGATAAATTTACTTTTTTTCTTGGTTTTAATTTGAAATATTTTAAAACCTGTTTATCTAGTTTTTCATTGAAAAAACTAATTGGAGCTTCATAAATTGTTCTCACATCAACAGTCTCTATAACATTTTCAATTAAAACATTGCAGAATAGAGATATTTTTTTCCTTTGATCTAATGGTATTGATTTTTGTGATCTACAAATAATTATATCAGGTTGTATACCGAGACTTCTTAATTCCTTTACGGAATGTTGAGTGGGTTTAGTTTTTATTTCATCTGATGATTTTAAAAATGGAA
>CABYKS010000022.1 GCA_902519625.1 uncultured Pelagibacteraceae bacterium
TATGATTTTTTTTTTTTTAAAAAAAGATAACATTCTTATGCTTATAAAATTTTTGATTTAATATAAAGTCTACTTATAGTTGAAGTTTTAGGTGCGTCAATTGATAAGTATAATATTGCGTTAATTATACTACTTTAAATGGATGGGGACAGTTGTTCAGTTAAAAAATCGAATAAATAATTCATATTCGGAACTCAAAAATTCAGTTGAGGAAAAATTAGTATTAGTTGAAGAAAAAATTAAATTAAAATTATCTAGCAAAGTAAGTCTTGTTGATGAAATGACAAGCTACCATTTAAGAACTGGTGGGAAGAGGCTTAGGGCACTGCTAACATTAGGGGCAGCTAAAATTTGTGGCTACTCTAAAGGTGGCAGAGATATAAATTTAGCAGCTTGCGTCGAATTAATTCATGCAGCTACACTCATGCATGATGATGTCATAGATAATAGCGAAATTAGAAGAGGAAAAAAAACATTAAATAGCATTTGGGGTAATCAATCATCAATTTTAGTTGGGGACTACTTGTTAAGTAGATGTTTTGAAATGATGGTTGAGGATGGCAACTTAGAGATATTAAAACTTCTATCTTCTACATCTGCTGAGATTTCACAGGGTGAAGTTTTACAACTGCAGCATAAAGGCGAAATAGATATGCTTGAAGAAACTTACTTAAAAATAATTTCTGCCAAAACAGCTTCGCTTTTTGCAGCAGCAACAAAAGTTGGTTCTATTTTGGCAAATAAAGAAAGTAAAATTAAAGAAGCTTTAGAGTTTTATGGAAAAAACCTTGGACTTACTTTTCAAATAGCTGATGATACTTTAGATTATAATTCAGAAATTAAATTCTTCGGAAAAAAAATAGGCAACGATTTTTATGAAGGAAAAGTTACCTTGCCAATTATTCTTCTCTATCAAAAAGCTAACTCTAATGAAAAAGATGAGCTGAAAAAATTATTTGAAAAAAATGAGAGAGATGAAGAGGAATTGAAAAGAGTTTTACTAATGATTAAAAATTATAATATAATTTCAGGTTGCTACGCAAAAGCAGAATATTTTATTAATCTTGCCTCTAATTCTTTGAGTATTTTTGATGAATCTAAAGAAAAGGAAATTCTCAAAAATCTAACTTCATTTAGTTTAGAAAGATCTTATTAAGGACTTAAAAGATTTTTTTCCCACTTATTACTATTTTTTTTAGTATAACGCAGTCTTTCATGTATTCTATCTTTACCGTCAAGCCAAAATTCAATTTCAATAGGATTTAAATTCCATCCTAACCAATGCTTGGGTCTTGGTATATTTTTTTCATTTGGATATTTTTTCTTAAATTCTTTAATTGATTTTAGCAACTCATCTCTTGATTTTAAAATACTACTTTGGTTTGATGCCCACGCTCCTATTCTGCTTCCATATGATCTGCTATTGTAATAGTTATCAGAATCTGCATCAGAAACTTTCGACAATTCCCCTGTAATTCTCACCTGTCTTAATAACGATTTCCAATGAAAACACATTGATGCGTTTGGATTAGATTTTATCTCGTTACTTTTTTGACTATTTAAATTTGTGTAAAAAATAAATCCTTTTTCGTTAAAATCTTTAAGTAAAACCATTCTGACTGAAGGTATTCCATTTTTTCCTACTGTTGCCAAAGCTAGAGCGTTTGGATCGTTAATTTCAGTTTTTTTAGCTTCAGTAAACCAATCTACAAACAAATCTATTGGATTATCTAAATCCTTGAAGCATAAATCTATACCTAATGAGTTTTTTTGATTCATAATTTCAACAAAATAACTTATATAATATATTTAATGTCATTTAATACTTTTGGAAAGATATTTCGTTTTACTACTTGGGGTGAATCTCACGGACCTGCTATAGGGTGTGTGGTAGATGGTTGTCCTCCAAATATAAAAATAAGTGAAAAAGACATACAAATTGAACTAAATAAGAGAAAACCTGGCCAATCAAAATTTACAACTCAAAGAAAAGAGGATGATAAAGTAAATATTTTATCGGGTGTGTTTGAGGGTAAAACAACTGGCACTCCAATCTCAATGATAATTTACAATAAAGACATGAGATCAAGAGATTATGAAACAATAAAAAATAAATTTAGACCTGGTCATGCTGATTATACATATTTTAAAAAATATGGAATAAGAGATTATAGGGGTGGTGGAAGACAATCTGCTAGAGAAACTGCTTCGAGAGTAGCAGCTGGAGCGATTGCAAAAAAAGTATTGGAGAACAAATTAGGAAGTAGATATAAAGTTATTGGCGCTGTTACACAGATAGGAATTCTTGGCTGTGATACTAGTAAATGGAACGAAAAATTTATTTCTAAAAATCCTTTTTTCTGTCCTGATAAATCAATAATAAAACTTTGGGAAAAATATTTATTGAGTATTAGAAAAGCAGGTTCATCATGTGGAGCAATTATTCAAGTAAGAGCTAAGGGTGTTCCAATTGGACTAGGTGCTCCAATTTATTCTAAATTAGATATGGATTTAGCTGCAGCTATGATGAGTATTAATGCGGTTAAAGGTGTAAATATTGGGTCAGGAATGAACTCTGCCCAACTTACTGGGGAACAAAATTCTGACGAAATTATACAAAAAGGTAAGAAAACTAATTTTAAATCAAATAATGCTGGAGGAATTCTTGGTGGTATTTCATCTGGGCAAGATATAGTTGTGTCATTTGCTGTTAAACCAACTTCTTCTATTCTCTCATCAAGAAAAACAATTGATAAATTTGGAAAGAATACATCTATTTCTGTTAAAGGAAGACACGATCCATGTGTTGGTATTAGAGCAGTACCAATTGGAGAATCAATGATGCACTGTGTGTTATTAGATCACTATCTAATGAATGTTGCACAGTGCAAAAGTTAGTTTGATTTCTTAATAACAACCTTTGAATTTAAAGTATCAAGAATTTTATTTTCAATACTGCGGGCATCTAAACCGGCCAATTTATACATTTGTTCTGGTTTGTCATGATCTATAAATCTATCGGGCAATATCATTGATCTAAATTTAAGATTACTATCGATTAAATTATTATCAAATAAATACTGTGAAACATGCGATCCAAAACCACCAATAGAACCTTCTTCAATAGAAATTATTACCTCATGATCTCTAGCTAATTGCCAAATTGTATTTTCATCTAAAGGTTTAGCAAATCGTGCATCAAATAAAGTTAAATTAATACCTTTCTTTTTTAAATTTTCACATGCAATCAAACATTCATTTAATCTTGCACCAAAATTTAAAATTGCTACTTGTTTACCTTCTTTAATAATTCTACCTTTTCCAATTTCTAACTTTTCATTAATATTTGGCAACTCTACTCCTGCGCCATTTCCTCTTGGGTATCTAAAAGCAGAAGGTTTTTCGTTAATATCAACTGAAGTATTAATCATTCTTACAAGTTCTGCTTCGTCACTTGCAGCCATTACTACAAAATTAGGTAAGGTCGCAAGATAAGTTATATCAAAAGATCCTGCATGTGTTGGTCCGTCGGCACCAACTAATCCTGCTCTATCAATTGCAAATCTTACTGGCAAACTTTGAATAGCTACATCATGTACTACTTGATCATAAGCTCTTTGTAAAAAAGTTGAATAAATTGCAGCATAAGGTTTATAGCCCTCAGTAGCTAAACCAGCTGCAAAGGTTACACCATGTTGTTCTGCTATACCAACATCAAACATTCTTGATGGAAATTTTTTTGCAAAAATATCCATTCCAGTTCCTGATGGCATTGCGGCAGTTATTCCAACAATCTTACTATCCTTTTCTGCATGTTTAATAAGGGTATTTGCAAAAACTTTTGTGTATGAAGGATTAGCAGATTGTGATTTTTCTTGAACTCCAGTGTTTACATTAAATTTAGTTACTCCATGATATTTGTCATCTGATTTTTCAGCAAATTCATAACCTTTACCTTTTTTAGTCTTTATATGAATCATAATTGGACCTTCAAAATTAATCTGTTTTGCATTTTTCAAGACAGATATTAAAGAGTCCATGTCATGTCCATCTATAGGACCTATATAATAAAATCCTAATGAATTAAATAACGTACCTCCGGTGACAGCAGATCTTAAAAAATCTTCTGCTTTACCAGCTTTTTTGCTAAATCTCTTTGAGAAAGAAGAAATAATTAGTTTTATTGTTTCTCTAAAGCTAAAATAAACCTTTCCTGAAAAGAGTTTTGCTAAATAAGATCTAAGTGCACCAACTGGTTTAGCAATAGACATATCGTTATCATTTAAAATTACAATCATCTTTGTTTTACTTGTTCCAGCATTGTTCATTGCTTCATAAGCCATACCTGCGCTCATTGCTCCATCTCCAATTACGGCTACAACTTCATTTGATTTGTTTGAAAGTTTATTTGCAACAGCCATTCCTAGAGCAGAAGAAATTGAGGTTGAACTATGTGCGGCACCAAAAGGATCATACTCGCTCTCTGATCTTTTTGTAAACCCTGATAAACCACCACCTTTTCTTAAGGTTCTAATTTTATCTTTTCTTCCAGTTAATATTTTATGTGGATAAGTTTGGTGACCAACGTCCCAAACAAGTTTGTCATTTGGTGTATTAAAAACATAATGCAGAGCAACTGTTAGTTCTACGACACCCAAGCCTGCACCTAAATGTCCGCCAGTTACAGATACTGCATCTATCATTTCAGATCTTACTTCGTCAGCCAAAGTTTTTAAATCTGATGAAGAAAGTTTTTTAATATCTGATGGGAAATTTATGTCGTCTAAAAATTTGTATATCTTGCTCATTTTTTCCTATTTAAAATAAAAGTCACGGTTTCTTTTAAATCATTTGCCTTTTTTCCAAATTTATTAATTTTTTTAAAGATATTCTTTTTTATATTTTCACTATATTTAATAGTATTTTTGTATCCTAGCAAACTAATTAAGGTTGCTTTTCCTTTTTTAATATCTTTTTTTGTTTTTTTTCCCACTTTTTTTGAACTACCTTTGTAGTCAATTAAATCATCTGCTATTTGAAATAAAAGTCCAATGTCTGAGCCCAATTTTTCAAAACCATTAAGATATTGATTTTTTTTTGAAATTATTACTGGTGCCATACAACAAAAACTAAATAATTTACCAGTTTTGTTTATTTGCATTTCAATAATTTTTTTTAGGGGCATTTTTCTATGTTCGTAGTTTAAATCTGAATATTGCCCTCCAGCTATCCCTGAGTGTCCAGAAGTTTTTGATATTAAATTAATTAGATTTATTTTAACTTTCTCGTTTACATTAAAATTTTTGTCACTCAAGACTTCAAAAGCAATTGTAAGAAGTGAATTTCCAGCGAGAATAGCTGTGGACTCTCCGAATTTTTTATGTGTTGATAACTTACCTCTTCTTAAATTATCATTATCCATGCACGGTAAGTCATCATGAATTAATGAGTAAGCATGAATGCACTCTACAGCTGCACTTAGATAAATTAATTTTTTATATTTAATGTTAAAAATTTTACCAACATCAACTATCAGTTTAGATCTAATTTTCTTGCCACCCGGAAGAAGTCCGTATCTCATTGATTTTATTAAATCAGTTTTTTTTTGACTTAATAAGTATTTTGAAAGAAATGAGTTCGTATCTTTTGCAATTTTATTAAGTTTTTTTTTCATTTTTTTTTAAAATTATATTAATTTTACTTCTTGTTTCTTCAGATATTTCTCTAGATGTATTTTGGAATTTTTTTTCAATCAGATTATTCAATTTTATTAATTCCTGATAATCATTTATAGAAGCTTTTAGATCTTTTTCATTTTCTAGTTTTTCTATTATATTATTAGCTAGTTCTGTTAGCTCCTTAAGAGATTTGGTTTTAATATCATCTAGTAAATTTTTAACTTTCATATAATAGTTGGTATTAATACATGAAAAACAATCTTTCAAATATTAAAAAATCTAAATATTATTTAAATAAAGGTGAGTGTATCGCTATACCTACAGAGACGGTGTATGGACTAGCTGGAAATGCTTACTCTAGCAAAGCTACCTTAAAAATATTTAAATTAAAAAAAAGAATCAAAAAAAACCCACTTATAGTCCACTATCATAACCTTAAAATGCTAAATAATGATTGCGTTATAAGTAATCAATTTTTTAAACTTTACAAAAAATTTTGCCCAGGTCCTTTGACTTTTGTGTTGAAGTTAAAAAAAAATAGTAAGATTTCAAAAAATGTTACAAACAACAAAAAAACTTTAGCTATAAGATTTCCAAGTCATCCACTTACAAAAAAACTTTTAAAATTGTTAAATTTTCCACTGGCAGCACCTAGTGCAAATATCTCAACGAAAATAAGTCCAGTTTCAAAAGAAGATGTAAAAGAGGAATTTGGAAATAAAATTAAATTTATACTTGATGGAGGAAGATCTAAAATTGGACTAGAGTCTACAATAATAAGTTTGGTTGGTAAACCTAGAATATTAAGACTTGGTGGAATAGAAAGAACAAAAATTAATAAATTTTTAAATAAAAATATTAAATTTGAAAAAAAAAATAAAAAAATTACCACTCCAGGTCAATCAAAATTACATTATTCTCCTGGAATTCCTATAAAATTAAACACTACAAAACCAAAACCTAATGAGGCATTTATTCTAATTAAAAAAAGGAAAAAATCTTATAAGAATTATTATTATTTAAGTAAAAATAAAAATCTTAAACAGGCGGCTAAAAATTTGTATAGAATTTTAAGAGAAATTAAGAATAAAAATTATAAAAGTATAGTTGTTGAAAAAATTCCAAATATTGGGTTTGGTGAAGCAATTAACGACAGATTAAAAAGAGCTTCAGTTAAATAATGCAAAATTCAATAAAAGTTATTAATCTAAAAAAAACTTACGGAACAAAAGAGGCTGTAAAAAATATAAGCTTTGAAATTAAAGAAAATGAGATTATTGGTTTACTTGGTCCAAATGGATCAGGCAAAACTACAACTATTGGGATGATATTGGGATTATTAAAACCTACAAGCGGCGAGGTATTAATTAATGGATTAAAAATAGAGGAAAATCCAATTCAAATTCTACAAAAAATAAATTTTATTTCTCCATATATAGAATTGCCAAAAAAATTAACCGTAAAACAAAATTTAATTGTATATGGTAAACTTTACTCCGTAAAAAATTTAAGTGAAAAAATAGATTATTTAGTTAGCAAATTAAGATTAGAGAATTTACTTAATAGAGTTACTGGAGAATTGTCATCCGGGCAAAAGAATAGAATAAGTTTAGCAAAAGCAATAATTAATGAACCTAGCGTATTGCTACTTGATGAACCTACAGCATCTTTAGATCCTGAAATAGGAGATTTTGTTAGAACATTTTTAGAAAATTATAAAAAAGAAAAAAAAGTATCAATTTTATTGGCTTCTCATAACATGGACGAAGTCACTAGATTGTGTTCCTCAATAATGATGATGAAAAATGGCTTAATTATAGATCAAGGTAAACCAAATGAATTAATTAAAAAACATGGAAGAAAAAATTTGGAGGAAGTTTTTTTAAAACTTGTAAGGAATTAAAATGAATTTAGGTAGAATGTATGGACTGTTTTTAAGACACTTTTTTTTAATAACGAGATCTTTTCCTAGAATCCTGGATTTAATTTATTGGCCATCTATACAAATAACCTTATGGGGATTTATCTCAAACTTCTTTTCTACTTATAGTTCTTACTACAGTAATGCGGTTGGAGTTATACTAACATGTGCAATACTTTATGATTTTTTATTTAGAACCAGTATTGGTTTTAATATGCTATTTTTAGAGGAAATATGGAGTAGAAATTTTACAAACTTATTTATTGCTCCAATTAAAAAAAGTGAAATTTTAATTTCATTAATATTCACCGCTTTAATAAGAGCGCTTATCGGTTTAGTTCCTGCAATTTTACTAACCTCTCCTCTTTTTGGAATTTCTATATTAGATCTAGGTTTAAGTTTATTTTTATTATTCTTAAGTCTTTATATATTTGGAATAACTTTGGGTATATTAGTATCATCTGGATTGTTAAGATTTGGACCATCATTTGAAAACATTGCTTGGTCAACAATGTTTTTGTTAGCTCCGTTTGGTTGTATTTATTATCCTGTAGAAATATTGCCTGAAATATTTCAAAAAATTGCCTATATGCTTCCACTTGTTTATATATTTGAAGAAGCAAGAAGTATTTTAATTGATGGAACTGTAAACGTAGAAAGTATTTTTAAAGCATTTTATTTAAAT
>CABYKS010000023.1 GCA_902519625.1 uncultured Pelagibacteraceae bacterium
AAATCTTGATTTAACTTCAAAAACCAAATTCTTTTCTGAATTTATTAATGTAGATAAAGAATCCACATTTTTTGTAAGTTATTTTGATAAATATTCATCATATTTGTTAAAAAACTCTTTTAATTATTTTACAAAAGAGGTAATAAGTCTTAAATTTTAATTATGGCAGTACCAAAACGTAAAACAACAAGATCAAGAGCTGGAAAGAGAAGATCTCATATCAGATTTTCTTCAAAAAATATTATTGAGGATAAAAAATCTGGCGAGTATCGTTTATCTCACCATATAGATCTAAAAACAGGTTTTTATAAAGGGCGACAAGTTTTAGACCCGAAAGAATAATTTTTTAATGAAAGAATTGATTACAATTGCAGTAGATGCAATGGGAGGTGATAATTCACCTCGTAAAGTAATTGAGGGAATAGAACTTCATCATAAAAAAAGTAAAAATGTTTTTTATAAATTGTTTGGAGATAAAAATCTTATTAACCCTATAATTAGAAATAAATCTATTGATAATAATTTTATTGAAGTAATACATACTGAAGAAAAAATTAAAGGTGAGGACACAGCTTTTGCTGCCGCAAAAAGGGGAAAAAAAACAAGTATGTGGTTAGCTATTGAAAGTGTAAAAAATAAATCTTCTGATATAGTTATTTCCGCAGGTAATACTGGTGCTCTTTTAGTTATTGCAAAATTAAATTTAAAAATGATTGAAAATATAGATAAACCTGCATTGTCAGGTTTATGGCCAAGCAAAAAAGGAATGAGTGTAGTTTTAGATTTAGGTGCAAATATAGAATGTAGTGATAAAAATTTAATTGATTTTGCGATAATGGGTTCTTCGCTATTTAAATCGTTATTTCCAGAAGAAAAATCTAAAGTAGCCTTATTAAATATTGGCTCTGAAGAACTTAAGGGCAATGAAGTTATTAAAGAAACTTATAAAAAATTGAATCAAATTGTTTATGAAGATTTTGAATTCAAAGGATTTATAGAGGGAAATCATATTATGGATGGTGATGTTAATGTTGTTGTAGCCGATGGTTTTACTGGAAATGTTGCGTTAAAGACAGCTGAAGGAACTGCAAATTTTATAACAAGTGAATTAAAAACATCCTTAAAGGGATCTATACTTGGAAGACTAGGTTCAATTATTTCCATCAATAGTTTAAAAAAATTTAAAGAAAAATTAGACCCAAGACTATACAATGGAGCAATTTTACTTGGTCTAGACTCACCTGTTATTAAAAGTCATGGTGGTACCGATTATATAGGTTTTGCTAATTCATTAACAGTCTGTGAAAAAATTGTTAAAAATAACTTAATTGATAAAATAAAAAATAGTATAAATTAATAAATGAGAATTAACCTAACAAAAGAAGAAATTGTTAATTCAATTTATATGCAAATTGGCTATTCAAAAAAGATTTCAGAAAATCTCTTAGAAGATTTTTTTGAAATCATATTTAATAGTTTAAAAAAAAATAACAAAGTAAAAATTGCTAAATTTGGTACTTTTCAAGTAAGATTTAAAAAAAGTAGAATTGGACGAAATCCCAAAACTAAAGAAAAAAAAGTTATTTCTGAAAGAAAAGTTGTTTTATTTAAACCATCAAAAGAATTAAAAAAAAAAATTAATAAAAATTATGAAGCAAAAGAATGATGATGCATACAAGTCTATTGGTGAAGTAGCTAAAGATCTTAATTTAGTTAATTTAAAAACTGGCAAATTAAATACTCATACAATTAGATTTTGGGAAAAGGAATTTAAGCAAATTAAACCCAAGATTTTTTCTGGTAAAAGAAGATATTATGATAAAAAATCAATCGATACATTAAAAAAAATTAGATTTCTACTTAAAGAAAAAGGATTTACTATTAATGGTGTTAAAAAATTCTTAGTAAACGAAAGATCTTTTAACCTTGACGAATCTCTCAATAGCTCTATAAACACTTCAAAAAATAATTTGAAATCAAAATTAAAAAAAATTTCAAACTTAGTTAAGGAAATAAAAAAATTAGGTTAATATGGCAAAAAAAACTCACGTTAAAGTTAGATTAGTTCCAGAATCTAAACCTGATAGTCCGTTTTTTTATTATGTAAAAAAGCCTGCTGGAGGTGAAAAAGCTAAAATAAAATTAAAAGCAAAAAAGTATAATCCAGCTACTAGAAAACACGAAACTTTTGTTGAAAAAAAACTACCACCACACAGTAAATAATTACTTTTTTTTAAAGTTTCTTCTCTCATAATCAATATATGAATAAATCATATTCTTCCAAATACGATTAGTTATTTTTGGATCAATTTTATTTTTTAAAGATTTTTTTCTTATTTGATTAAGTATAAATCTTATTCTTTTTTTATCGATTATTTCGTTTTTATTTTCTTTTAGTTTAAGAACTTTTTTTACTAAGGTGGTTCTTTTTTTTATTAATTTTATAAAAGAATTATCAAGTTTATCTAAACTTTTTCTCAGATTCGTTAATTTTTTTTTATTATTTGGCGACATTTATTCAGTTGGATTAAAGTATAATTATTATATTTATTTAAATATGTACATAGAAAATAATAATATAAAAAATTACATTTCTTTTTGGTTAGCTCTAATGTTTTGGATTATTTCAATCATGATCATAGTAGGCGGCTTAACTAGACTTACTGATTCTGGTTTATCTATAACACAATGGCAGCTTTTTTCTGGTTTTTTACCTCCTTTAAATAATACAGATTGGGATAATTATTTTGATTTGTATAAACAAATTCCAGAATATACAGAGCAAAATTATTTAATGACTTTAAATGAATTTAAAGTAATTTTTTGGTGGGAGTGGGCACATAGATTTTTAGGTAGACTTATTGGTATTTCATTTTTATTACCATTATTATTTTTTACTTTTAAAGTAGGATTCAAAAAATTATTTAGTTTATATATAATTTTCTTTTTAATTTGTTTTCAAGGATTTATAGGTTGGTATATGGTTTCTAGTGGCCTTGTAGATAGAGTTGATGTGAGCCATTTTCGTTTATCGCTTCATTTAATAATAGCTTTTTTAATATTGTCTTCAATATTATGGAATTATTTTACCTTGAAATTTAAAAATAATATAAGTGATAAACTAAATTTTTCTTTACCATTCCTTTTTTTATTTTTTATTTTTTGTCAAATTATAGTTGGAGCTTTTGTTTCAGGTATGGATGCTGGTCAAATTTATAACTCTTGGCCATTAATGGGTTCATCTTATTTCCCTGATGACAATGTAATTATTAATATTTTTAAAATTTCAGCTTTTAGTGACCCTTCACTTGTACAATTTATGCATAGAAATTTAGCTTATTTAATACTGATATTTTATTTTTTTATATTAATTAAGATATATAGACAAAAATTAACTAGTTTGTTTTTTTCAATACATGTTGTTGGATTTTTTTTATTTATACAAATTTTATTAGGAATATTAACATTGATTTATGGTGCACAGATTTATCTTGCATCCATGCACCAGTTAAGTTCAATATTTTTGGTCAGCTCTTCGGTTTACCTACTTTATCTAAACTCTAACCAACAGCTTTCAGATTAGGTTTTCCCGATTGATTTAAAGCTTGATCTAGATCAGCAATAATATCGTCAGGATGTTCAATACCAATAGATAATCTTACGTATCCTGGTGTTACACC
This sequence comes from uncultured Pelagibacteraceae bacterium, assembly GCA_902519625.1. Classification (GTDB taxonomy): domain Bacteria; phylum Pseudomonadota; class Alphaproteobacteria; order Pelagibacterales; family Pelagibacteraceae; genus Pelagibacter. Next base: position 3,681 of record CABYKS010000023.1, read on the forward strand.
TGCAGCTAACAGTTCTTCTTCGGTTAATTGACTATGAGTTGTTGTAGCTGGGTGAATAGCTAAACTTCTAGCATCTCCAATATTCGCTACATGGTAAAACATTTTTAATGACTCAATAAATTTTTTACCTGCTTCAACTCCACCTTTAACTTCAATGCCTACTAGCGCGCCATTTCCACCTTTAAAGTATTTTTTTGATCTAGCTGCTATCTCACCCTTATGAAGAGTAGGATAGATTACTCTTTCAACATTTTTGTGTTTTTTTAAAAAATCAACAGTTATTTCTGCATTTGAACAATGTTGTTTCATCCTTAATGGTGCTGTTTCTAAGCCTTGTATAATACCCCATGCATTATCTGGAGCTAAAGGTGCGCCCAAATCTCTTAGTAAACAAACCCTTGCTCTTATTGCAAAAGATACATTGGCTCCTGTTAGTTGAGGTACAACTTCTCCCCATTTAGCTCCACCGTAACTCATATCAGGTTCGTTAAAAAGGGGTTGTCTTTTTGGATTAGCAGTCCAGTCAAAATTTCCACCGTCTACTAAACAACCACCTATTACTGTTCCGTGACCACCAATAAATTTAGTTAGAGAATGAACAACAACTGCTGCACCATGCTCTAAAGGTTTACAAATAACAGGTGATGCCGTGTTATCCATTATTAATGGTATATTGTGCTTTCTACCAATATCTGACACCTCTTTTATTGGAAAAACTCTAAGATATGGATTTGGCAATGTTTCTGCATAAAAACATCTTGTTTTTTCATCTATAAGCTTTTCAAAATTACTTGGATCAGCTGGGTCAGCATATCTACATTCAATACCTAGTTTTTTTAACGTATGTGTAAATAAGTTAACTGTTCCACCATATAAATCTGTAGAACTAATAAAATTATCTCCAGACTGACAAACATTCATGATTGCGAATGTCGATGCAGCTTGTCCTGAACCAACCGTTAATGCAGCCAAACCACCTTCAAGAGCAGCAACTCTTTTTTCAAGCACGTCGTTTGTTGGGTTCATTATTCTGGTATAAATATTACCAAATTCTTTAAGTGCAAATAGATTTGCAGCATGTCCTGTATCATTAAATTGATATGAAGTTGTTCTATATAAAGGCACTGCAACAGCTGTTGTTGCTGGGTCACTTCTGTAGTCACCTCCATGCAATGCAATAGTTTCTGGGTTTTTACTCATTGATTTCCTCCTTATTTTTTTTAACATTCTCCTTTAACTAAGGATTACAATCAAGCTTAAAATTTATTAATGTTTAGAAGGATAATTGGTTGTAATAAAAGACTTTAATACTTTTAAAACTCTATCTGCCTCTTCAAGCAGCATCATATGACCACAATTATCAATAATATCAACTTTACTTCCTTCAATTAAATCAGCTAATTTTCTACCTTCGTTTACAGGACACATTTTATCATCTGTAGCAAGTATTGATAATGTTGGTATTTTAATTTTTTTAGCAGCTTCAAATCCATTTTTGTAATTATCACAAGCTCGAAAATCTACAGCAAGAGTATCTTTTATAGTTCGTGATTTAGCCAACATACCTCCAGTGTTTATATGATACAATCCTGGAACTGGGTGTCCACCAAAATGACCTGCTGGACCATGCGCCCAATCCATCATTAAATCTACTGCTTTAGGATCTCCATTCTCAGCAAGAGCTAATAAATCTGGATTCATAGGTATAGCTCCAGCACCACCCATTAAACTCAATGTCTTAATTTTATCTGGATATCTTGCAGTACACTCAATTGTAACTAAACAACCTTGAGAATGACCAACTAATGATGCCTCCTTATATCCAACAGCATCAATTACGCTACTAATCCAGTCAGCCATATCTTCAATCGATTTTAAGCTTTTGCCGCTGGATAGTCCATGGCCGGGCAAATCTAAGGCTAGAACGCTATAACCATGGAACGCAAAGTATCTAGTTTGTAGTACCCATGTCATATGGGTTAAACCACTACCGTGAACAAAAATAATTAAAGGTTTATTTTTATCAAACGGGCGTCCACCAGTAGAGGCGAATACCTCTTGACCATTTACTTTAAATTTCATTGATTAGATACAAGTCTTGGTTTTCTTGCTGCTCTAAATCCAATTTCAAAATCGTTCTTAATATCATCTATATCTTCAATACCGACAGATAATCTTATCATATCGTGTGATAAACCAGCGAATTTTAAAGTTGCTTCATCCATTTGAGAATGAGTTCCTGAAGCAGGATGAATAACTAAAGTTCTAGTATCACCAACATTTGCTAGATGCGAAGCAAGTTTAACATTATTTATAAATGCTACTCCTGCATCTTTTCCACCTTTAATACCAAACGCTATCATGGATCCACGACCATTAGGTAGTAATTTTTTTGCCAGTGCATGATCAGGATGATCTGGAACACTCGGATGTGATACCCAAGCAACGCTTTCGTGAGCTAATAAATATTTAACCATTTCCTCTGCATTAGAACAATGTTTTTTCATTCTTACTGATAAAGTTTCAATACCTTGCAATACATTCCAAGCATTTTGAGGGCTTAAACAGGGACCAAAATCTCTCATGCCTTCAGCTCTTGCTTTCATTGTAAAAGCAGTAGGTCCAAATTCTTCTGCAAAAGATAATCCATGATAACCTTCATATGGTTTTGTCATTGTTGGAAACTTATCATTTTGCATCCAATCAAAATTTCCACCTTCAACTAATATACCTGCCATTGAAGAACCATGACCAGCCATCCACTTTGTTAAAGAGTGAATCACTATATCAGCGCCATGTTCAAATGGTTTACATAGGTAAGGTGTCTGGTATGTTGCATCAACAATTAATGGAATACCTGCATCATGAGCAATTTTTGATACTTCTGGCATATTCATAAGTTCATTTCCAGGATTTCCAACTAGTTCTCCAAATATTCCTTTAGTATTTTTTTGAATTGCCTTTTTAAAACCTTCGGTATCACGAGGTTTTACAAAAGTACATTTAATACCAAATTTTGGTAATGTTAGTCTAAATAAATTTACGGTACCTCCATAAAGCTGAGATGATACAACAAGGTGATCTCCTGCTTCACATAAAGTCATTACAGTTAAAAATATTGCGCTCATACCTGATGATGTAGCTAAGGCTGCAGTTCCACCTTCAAGAGATGCAACTCTTTCTTCTAAAACTCCAACTGTAGGATTTGAAATTCTACTATATATATGTCCACCTCTTTCTAGGTTAAAAAGAGCTGCTGCATGATCAACGTCATCAAAGAGGTATGATGTAGTTTGATAAATTGGAACTTGTCTTGATCCTGCATTTTTGTGAGGTTGGTAACCAGCATGTAAACTTAAAGTATCAAATTTGTATGTTTTACTTTCAGGTCCTTTTTTTTTGTCACTCATGTATTTCTCCTATTATGTTATAATAAATTTAGTAAATTAGTTGGTTTACCCCACACTTAAACCATACAATTACTATCAATATTAATATAATTTGACAATATTACCTTTTATAAGTATTAATCCCGCAGCTATGACTAAATTTGTTAAAAATAGTGAAATAAAATGCGATTGGTATGAAATTGACGCTAAAAATGCTGTTGTTGGCAGATTGGCAGCAATTATATCAAAAATAATTAGAGGAAAAAATAAAAATACTTATACTCCTCATATGGATCATGGTGACTTTGTGGTAGTCAAAAATATAGACCAAATTAAATTTACTGGAAAAAAGTTTCAAAATAAAAAATATTATAGACACACTGGATATCCAGGTGGAATAAAAGAAATAACTCCAGAAAAACTTTATGAAAAAAAACCAGGCGAAGCTCTTAAACTTGCTGTAAAAAGAATGTTGCCAGGAGGAGTTCTGGGAAGAAAACAATTAACTAAATTAAAAATTTACACTGGATCTGATCATCCTCATACAGCTCAAAACCCTAAAGTTATAGATTTATCAAAATTAAACAGTAAAAATATAGCTAGAATTTAATATGGAATCATCACCCAACAAAGCAGAAAAAATAAAGTTAGATTTTAAAGATAGTAAATATGCCACTGGTAGAAGAAAAACTTCTATTGCAAAAATTTGGTTAAAAAAAGGATCAGGAAAGATTTATGTTAATGGAAAAAATTATGGTGATTATTTCAAAAGAGAAAATCACAAAATGCAATTACTTAGACCTTTTGAAATTATAAGCCAACCAACAAATTACGATGTAAAATGCAATGTTAAAGGGGGAGGCCTAACAGGTCAAGTTGGTGCAATGGTTCACGGTATTTCAAAGGCCTTGTTAATGTTTGATGCAGAATTAAAATCAACCTTAAAAAAAGAAAAACTTACCACTAGAGATTCTAGATCAGTTGAAAGAAAGAAATATGGTCATAGAAAAGCTAGAAGAAGTTTCCAATTTTCTAAAAGATAATTTCTTTTTTATCTTCAACTGTTATAATAAATCATG
>CABYKS010000024.1 GCA_902519625.1 uncultured Pelagibacteraceae bacterium
ATAATTTAATTATGTCGCTAGTAAGTACAGATTGGGTTGAAAAGAATATTAATAATATAAAAATAATTGATTGCTCTTGGCATATGCCAAATGCAAAAAGAGATGGATACAAAGAATATTTAGAAGAACATATAAAAAGTGCAATATTCTTTGATTTAGACAAAAATTCAGATCAAATAACTGATCTACCACATATGCTTACAACTTCTAATAATTGGGAAAAAATTGTTTCCAAAATGGGAATTCTAAAAGAAGACAAAATAGTAATTTATGATAATTCCGACGTATTAAGTTCATGTAGATGTTGGTATAATTTTATATACTTTGGTCATAATGAAAAACTAGTTCATGTATTAAATGGTGGACTAAAAAAATGGAAGTCTGAAAACAAGCCAACAACAAATATAATTTCAAAAATTAATCCAACTAAATACACTGCATCAAAGAGAGAAAATTTAGTTAAAAACATAGCTCAAATAAATGAAAATATTAATAATGAAAAATTTAAAGTTATTGATGCAAGAAGCAAAGAAAGATTTGAGGGTAAAGCAATGGAACCAAGAAAAGGCTTAAGAAGTGGATCAATTCCAAAATCTATGTGTATACCTTTTACAAATTTAATTAATGATGACAATACATTTAAAAACGAAAATGAAATTTTAAATATATTTAAGAACACTTTAGGAGAAAAATTAACAACAAATATTGTATTTTCATGCGGTTCTGGAGTAACTGCTTCTGTTTTGGCACTTGCATATTCTTTAATTAATAATAAATATATACCAACCATTTACGATGGTTCTTGGGCAGAATACGGAAAAATTAAAATATGAAAAGATCAACAAAAGTAATTTCAATAATAATTATCTTCTTTTTAATTATAGCTTCAGTGATTGTTGCAAGAACTATGATTGGAAAACATTTTCAAAAAAAATTCAGTAAAAGACCCCCTCCAGGAATTGTTGTAACTGAAGTAGTAAAAAAAGAATTTTCAGAAAAAATTGAAACATTTGGAACCGCAATATCAAATAGAACAAAATCTTTCAGAATAAAAAAGGAAGATTTAATAGGGGATTTAAAATTAAACAGCTATGTCAAAAAAGGTGATGTAATTATAAAGTTGAAAAGTGGAAATATTATAGCGCCGTTTAACGGCGTAGTAGGATATACTGGTTTAACCGAAGACATATTTGTTTCTGATAGTACATTTATTATAACTTTAGATGACAATTCATTAATCTATTCTGATATTAAAATTCCTGAAAATTATTCCTCTGTTATTAAAAAAGGTCTGCCAATAGAAGCAAAAGTTTCAAGCTATAAAAATAAAATTTTTGCAGGAGAAGTCGATTTCATCTCAAGCAGAATAAATGCTGAAACTAGAAGTTTATTAACAAGAATTAAAATTGCTAATACAAATTTAGAATTAATATCAGGCTCTTTGCTTGAGGTAAGCGTAAAGTTTAATTTAAGAAATTCTCTTAGCATACCAGATACTAGTGTAATGATGGAAGGTGAAAAAACTTATGTTTACAAAGTATCGAAAGATAATATTGCAAATAAAATTGAAATAAAAATTGGCTCCAGACAAGAAAGTAATATTGAAGTTTTATCTGGATTAAATATTGGAGACATAATTGTTGCTGAAGGATTAAAAAAAGTCTACCCAAGAAGCAAAATTAAACCTATTGAAAAAGGCTCAAAAAATAGCGGATCTGAGTGGAAAAAAAAAGCTGAAAAAAATAATAATTAAATGTTCATAACCGAATTAAGCATTAGAAGACCTGTTGTTTCATGGGTAATGTCTCTAATTTTAATTGTGTTTGGACTTTTTGTTTTTTGGAAGTTACCAGTAAGAGAACTCCCATCTGGTATTCAGCCTCCAGTAGTACAGGTGCAAGTTGATTATGCATCTGCGTCTGCTCCTATAATTGATCAAGAGGTAACACAAGTTTTAGAAGATGTGATTGGTGGTGCAGAAGGAATAAAAAATATTGATTCTAAATCTTCAAATGGAAGAAGCACAATAAAAGTTGAGTTCGATACAAATATTGATTTGGATAATGCTGCTAATGATATAAGAGAAAGAGTTGCAAGAGTTGTTGACAACTTACCCTCTGAGTCAGATCCACCACAAATACTTAAACAAGCTGCGGGATTTACAACAACAATGTGGTTAGCACTTTCATCTTCTACTTGGAGTGATTTAGAACTTGGTGATTATGCTGAAAGATATTTAATAGATACTTTTTCGAGTGTAAAAAACGTAGGTAGAATTTTAGTTGGAGGACTTAGAGAACTAAGCATTAGGGTATGGGTAGATCCAATCAAATTAGCTGCAAATGATTTAACTGTTCAGGAAGTTGAAAGAGCTTTAAGAGGTGAAAATATTAGATTACCTGCGGGAACTCTTGAAGCAAATAATATCGATTTAACCTTAAACCTGGATAAATCTTATAATAGCATAGAATCAATCAAACAACTTCCAATTAAAAAAACTAACAAAAAAGTGGTGGTATTATCTGATGTTGCAAACATAGAGTTTGGTCCAGTTTCAGAAAAAACTTTATTTAAAGCACAAAGAAAAGATCAATTAAATTTAAAGACAGTTGGTATAGGAATTTATGCTAGAAGCGGAGCGTCAACTGTAGAGCTATCTAAAGAAATTAAGAAAAAAATAGCAGAAGTAAACAAATCCTTGCCTGAAGGGCTAGAGCTAGAAGTAGCATTTAATAGAGCTACTTATATTGGAGCGGCAATTAATGAAGTATACAAAACTCTTATAATTGCTTTTGTTTTAGTTGTAATAATTATTTATTTATTTTTAGGAAATTTAAAAGCTGTAATTGTTCCAGCTATAGCTTTGCCAGTTAGTTTAATAGCTTCATTTCTTGGAATTTACATATTTGGACTATCGATAAATATTTTTGTCCTTTTAAGTTTTATATTGGCGATTGGTATAATTACTGACGACTCTGTAATTATGACAGATGCAATTTACAGAAGAATAGAGAACGGTGAAAATCCTCTTGTTGCTGCATATAAAGGATCTAAACAAATTACATTTGCAATAATTGCAACTACATTAATTCTTATTGCTGTCTTTTTGCCACTAATATTTATTGAAGGTATTTCTGGAACTTTATTTAGAGAAACTGCAATTGCTTTGTCATTTTCTATTGTTGTGTCATCCTTTGTTGCTTTAACTTTATCTCCTATGCTTGCAAGTAAATTTCTAAACAAAAAAAATAATAAAAATTTTGTTATAAGAAAGTTTGAAAAATTTTTCTTAGGTTTTTCAAAATTTTATCAAGAAACATTGGAGATATTAGTTAAAAAGACAAAAACAATTTCTTTTTTTATTATATTTATAATTGTAGCTTCTGTTCTGTTATTTAGTTTTTCAAAAAAAGAATTATTGCCAATGGAAGATAGAGGAGCTTATCTGGTCATTGGTTTTACTGATGAAGGAAGTTCATTTGAATATACACAAGAAAAAGCTCAAGTTATTGAAAAAAGACTCATTCCATTATTGCAAGCTGAAAATAGTCCTTATTCACGTTTCATTATGAGAGTGCCTGGCTTTGGAAGCTCTGCTACTTCATACAACAGTTTTATAATTATTGCTTTACTAGATAATTGGAAAAATAGAAAACAAGATTCTCAAACAGTCATGAGGCAAGCTATTGGTAAAATTGTTACAGTGCCCCAGGCTGTAGCTTTCCCAATATCTCCTCAATCAATAAGAGTTTCGAGTTATAACAAGCCTGTTCAAATGGTTATTTATGGAAGTACTTATGAAGAATTGGAAAGTATTCAAAATGAAGTAATTGGAAAATTAAGAAGAAATAGAAATTTATCAAGAATAGAGTCTGACTATTCTAGAAATAAACCTGAAGTAAAACTTATAATTAATAAAAATAAAGCAAAAGATTTGGGAGTTTCAACTGAAACAGTTGGTAAAAGTTTAGAAACACTTTATGGAGGTAAAAGAGTTACAACATTCAATAAATTAGGAAAGGAATATCCAATAATATTACAACAATATTTATCAGATAGAAGAAATAAAGAAGGAATATCAAAAATTTTTGTAAGATCAGATACAACAGGAAAACTAGTATCACTAACTAACTTAGTAAATTTTGAAGAAGAGGGAACAGCAAAAGAATTGTCTAGATATAATAGACAAAGAGCGGTCACTATTTCAGCTAATATTTCAGAAAATTATACTCTTTCAGAAGCAATTAAGTATCTAGAGAATATAATGGCTGAAGTTTCTCCTAAAAGCCAAATTACATGGAAAGGTAAGTCAGAAGAAATAAAAGAGACAAGCAATGAACTTTTTATCATATTTGCTTTAGCATTATTAACTGCATATCTGGTTATGGCAGCAACATTTAATTCATTTGTCCATCCATTTATAATTATTCTCACAGTTCCTTTGGCAATTTTTGGTGGATTGGTTTTTATTTTATTTTTAAATAGTTCAATAAATATCTTCTCACAAATTGCACTGGTTATACTTATTGGAATATCCACTAAAAATAGTATTTTAATAGTTGATTATGCCAATCAAATTAGAACAACAGGAAAAAATATTGAAACAGCAGTTAAAGAAGCTTGCAGTATAAGGTTCAGACCAATTATCATGACTTCCCTAAGTACAATGATTGCTATGATGCCTTTAGTAATCGGAAATATTGGCCCAGGAGCTGGTGAAGGTTCTAGATTAGCGGTTGGTGCTACAATTTTAGGAGGAATGATAATTTCTACATTCTTTACACTTTATGTAACTCCAACAATGTATTTATCTTTAGCAAAGAATACCAAAAGAATAGACTCTGTAGATATAGAGTTAAAAAAAGAACTTCGTTAAAAAATAATATATTTATTTGTACTTAATACATTTTTGCATTTAGCAAGTTGATTTTTATATTTTGAGGATTGTTTTTCTACTTTTTTTGCAATTAATATAATTTTATTATTACTTTTATAATTTTTATAATTTCCCCAACCTTCATGATAAGCAATATATTGTCTAAAAACATCTTTCTTAGATATTTTTAATATCTTTGAACTTTTATTTGTATACCATCCAATAAAGTCAACACTATCTTTAAATCTTGCTCTAGTAGCTAAAGGTCTATTATTTTCTTTTTTGTATTGTTCCCACGTGCCCTTAACTGCTTGGGAGTAACCAAAAGAACTTGAGGGTCTCTTATATGGAATTACTTTAAACAGTTTATGACGTGGAGGTTTTGCTAGCCAATCAAAGTCTGACTCCATTTTAATAAAAGCTAGTTGTAAATGAACTGGGGTCCCCCATTTTTTCTCAGTTTTTTTAACATGCTTATACCAAAAATATCTTTCAGAAAATATTGAACAACCATCAGCTGTATTTTTAGGAATAGAGGAACAGGCTGAAGTGAATAAAAATAAAATGACGAAAAAACTATTTAAAATCTGTTTTCGCTTTTTCATTAAGCTCATCCATTTTTTTTCTGATGTCTTGGTCCGATATATTATTATTTTTTAAATCATCTTTTATTTTTCTAAAAACATCTTCATCACCAGCTTCTGCAAAATCTGCTTTTATTACAGATTGTATATATTCTTTTTCTTTACTTTCATCATAACCAAGAATTTTAGAAACCCACTCGCCTATATATTTATTTCTTCTTGCACTTACTTTAAATTGAAGCTCTTGATCATGTGCAAATTTTTTCTCAAAGCTTTTTTCTCTTTCATCAAATGAACTCATTTTTTTCTCCAAAAATTAAATAAAATTAATATTAAAATAGATATTAAAACTCCAGTTATATTACCAAACAAGTCAGAAAATTGAAATGATCTGTTTGGTATGTACAAATGTAATAATTCAAGAATTATAGAAATAAAAATTAAATATAAAATAATTTTTTTTAAATTCTTGAAATAGCTTATTAAACCCAGTGAAGACAACAAAAAGAAAACGAAAAGATGGTTCGAAGAAACTACAAAATCTGGGGCTATTTGGGGTTGCTTTGAAATATCTTTATAAATTAAAAAACCCAATAAACTTCCTGGATAAATATATAAAAATACAAATATAATGTTTAAAAGATGAAATATTATTTTTGTCATTGATCAATTTATCTTATAATTAAATTTAAACTATGAGTCATTTAATTTTAGTAAGACACGGCCAAAGCGAGTGGAATTTAGAAAAAAAATTCACTGGGTGGGTAGATATAGAGCTGGCACCAAATGGTAAATTAGAAGCTTGCAAATCTGGTGAGCTTATTAAAGAACTTAATTTGAATTTAGATTATTTTTTTTGTTCTTACCAAAAAAGAGCAATAGAAACATTAAACTTAATATTAAATACTTTAAGAATTAAAAATGATGATGTGATCAAAGCCTGGGAACTTAATGAAAGACACTACGGCGCTCTAACTGGTCTTAATAAAGATGAAATGAAAAAAACTTTAGGAGAAGATAAAGTTTTAGAATTCAGGAGATCCTGGGATATTAGACCAGAGCCACTAAACAAAAATAACCCTTATCATCCTATTAATATTGAAATTTATAAAAATATACCAAAAGATAAAATTCCTGACACTGAATCTTTAAAAGATACTTATGAAAGAGTAATTCCTTATTTCCAAAAAAATATCTCAGGTAAACTAAATAAAAATATAATTATTGCAGCTCACGGAAATTCAATCAGAGCTTTATGTAAATATTTATTTAATATAGATAATAAAAAAATTTCAAAACTAGAAATTCCAACTGGAAATCCTTTGTTAATTAAATTTGATAATAATAAAAAAGTTAAAGAAGCTTTATATTTAGATAAAAAAAGAGCTAATGATTTAATTATTTTTAACTAATTTATTATATATCTCCAAATCAGTTAAATGAATAAAATACTCTTTACTTTCAAATCCATATAAAATTTTATTTTTTATTGCATGATCCCAAATTTTAGTAACTGAAAATGGCACAACTTTTTCTTTTTCAAATAAGCTTTTATTTATAATTTGTAGACCAGTATATATAAAATTATTTTCTTTATTTTTTAATAGCAACTCATCACTTAAAGAAAAATCACCTCTCATTCTTTTATCAAAACTATTTTTTTTATTAACAATCATTAGTAAATTTTTTATTTTTTTCTCAAAGTAATACTTCATCATATTTAATGTCGTCTCCAAATAATTATCACCCCACAAAGTATCTGGATTTAAAACAATAAAATTATTTTCATCTGACCTATTAATTAGATTTAAAATACCACCCCCTGTGTCTAAAATCATATTTCCATCATGAAAAACTTCAATATTTAAATTTGATTTATAATTTAAAATAAAATTTTGAATCTGATCATGAAGATAGAATGTATTAATTTTTATATTTTTTATCTCTAATTTTTCTAAAAAATTTATTGAATTTTCTAATAAAGTTATTTCATTAA
>CABYKS010000025.1 GCA_902519625.1 uncultured Pelagibacteraceae bacterium
GTTCCATGAAATGTCGTTACGAACTTTCTTCTTGTAATTTTACTGGCGATTAAGCATGCCCAAGCTGGTGCACGACTTCTGGCATGAATTATATTTATTCCGCAAAATAAAATAATAATTGTCAAAATAATTGAATTTAAAAAAATAAGAATAGGATTTTTACTTTGAACAGGTAACCTTATCAGTTTTACTTTCTTTCTATCTATATATTTTAATAAAGGACCGCCGCTAGTGACTATGTATGATTTGGCATTTTGCTCATGTAAATAATGTGCTAAATCATAACATCCAGTTTCAGCTCCTCCATAGCCTAATTTAGGAATAACCTGTAAAACTTTTAATTTAGATGACATTTGATAGAATTATATATTAAGAATTTACTCAGATAAACTTTAATGAAGAAATATAAATTTATAAAAATATCCTCATCTAAGAAAATTAGGTATTTGATCAATAAATACAAAAAAAAGCCATATGTTGTTTTTCTTCATGGATTTATGTCTGATTTAGAGGGTGATAAGCCAAAAAAGATATTAAATTATTGTAACAAAAAAAAGATAGGTTTTCTTGCCGTGGAATACTCTGGACATGGAAAATCCTCCGGTAAATTTACTCACGGAAATATCAGTAAGTGGACAAAAGAAGTAAAAATATTAATTAAGAAAATTATAAAAAAAAACAAATTTATTCTAGTTGGTTCAAGTATGGGATCTTGGATATCTTTAAATCAATTTAAATTTTTTCATAATCAGATTTTAGGTTTTTTGGGTATAGGTTCTGCGCCTGAATTTTTAGAAAATTTAATTTGGAAAAAATTTAATAAAAAAATGAAAAAAGAAATTAGAAAAAAAGGAATTTATCATTTAAAGCATGGAAATTATGAATATCCTATTACGTATCAATTAATAAAGGATGGGAGAAAAAATAAAATTTTGAATAAAAAAATTACAAGTAGAATTCATGTAACCATGATCCATGGAAAAAAAGATGAGGTAGTTCCAGTAAATTATTCTAAAAAAGTTCTTAAAGTTTTTAAAAATGCAAATAAAAAATTATTAATCATTAAGAATGGTGATCATAGCCTTTCAACAAAAAGGAACCTAAATAAGATTACAACAGAATTGGATAATATTGCTTTTAATTCTATTTAGATAGCAATATTAATCTTATCTTTTATCGTTATCGGATTATCAAGTTTATCCAACATTTCTTTTGGACATACTTGATAGAAATTATTTATCTCATTTTTATAATCAATAATGATCTTTTCAGCTATCTTTGATTTTGTTTCTTCAAAATGTTTCTGAACTAAATTTTTTAACAAATTTTTCCAATATTCAGTTTCTAATCTTTGCCATATAACTGTTTCTGGATTTACTTTTTTTTCAAATTCATTTTTTTCATCATAAATAAATACCATTCCACCAGTCATACCTGCTGCAAAATTATCTCCCACTTGCCCAAGAATAACTACTGTTCCACCTGTCATATATTCACAGCCGTTGGAGTCACAGCCCTCAATAACTGTTGTGGCCCCTGAATTTCTTATAGCGAACCTTTCGCCGGCTTTGCCAGAAGCAAATAAATTTCCTGATGTTGCGCCATATAATACTGTATTTCCAATAATTGTATTTTCATTAGAAATTAAATTACTATCTTTTGGTAATTTAATTGAAATCGAAGCTCCAGATAAACCTTTGGCAACATAATCATTTGCATCGCCTTCAAGTAAAAGTTTTAAACCTTTAATTCCAAATGCACCAAAAGATTGTCCAGCTGAACCTTTAAACTTTAAAGTTAGAAAATCTTCTTCAAGCTTTTCATGACCATATTTTTTTAATAAATGGTAAGAGATTCTAGTACCAACTGCCCTATGAGTATTTTTTATTTTAAACTCTTTATCGATTACATTTATTTTTCCAATTTTATCTTCTATTTCAGGTAATATTTCTTGGTCCAAAGTATTGGGAATTTTATTAATATCTTTTTTTTCACAATATCTTTTGAAACTCCCAGGATCAGGCAAAATAAAAAGAGGGTGCAAGTCTAAATCATCTAAATTTGATGAACCAGTGCTAACTTGTTTTAATAAATCTGTTCTTCCAATAATTTCATTTAATGTTTTAAAGCCTAATTCAGCTAATATTTCTCTTACTTCTTCTGCAATAAATTTAAATAAATTTACAACTTTTTCTGGAGTACCACTAAATTTTTCTCTTAATTTTTCATCTTGCGTACAAACCCCAACTGGACAAGTGTTAGAATGACACTGTCTAACCATAATACATCCCATTGCAACTAAAGCTGTAGTTGCTACACCATATTCTTCAGCCCCCATCATCGCAGCAATAACAACATCTCTCCCTGTTTTTATTCCACCATCAGTTTTTAAAGTAACACTATGTCTCAAATTATTTAAAATCAAAACCTGATTAACTTCTGTTAATCCCATCTCCCAAGGTATCCCTACATACTTTACACTTGTTTGCGGAGTAGCACCTGTTCCTCCGTTATGCCCTGAAATTAAAATTATATCTGCTTTAGCTTTTGCAACTCCTGCTGCAATTGTTCCTATTCCCGATGATGCAACCAACTTAACTGCTACTCTAGCTTTTGGGTTTACTTGTTTTAAATCATAAATTAATTGTGCTAAATCTTCTATTGAATAGATATCATGGTGTGGAGGTGGTGATATAAGTGTTACCCCTGGTGTAGAATGTCTTAGTTTTGCAATTTCATCTGTTACTTTAAAACCTGGTAGTTGTCCTCCTTCACCAGGCTTTGCTCCCTGAGCAATTTTAATTTCTATCTCATTACAATTATTTAAATAATTAATTGTTACACCAAATCTTGCTGACGCAATTTGTTTAACTCTAGAATTTGCATTATCATTATTTTTTAATAGAGTGAACCTTTTTTCATCTTCTCCACCTTCACCACTACATGAAGCACCTTTAATTCTATTCATTCCTATAGCTAAAGTTTCATGTGCTTCTTTTGATAAAGCGCCATGAGACATGCTACCACTTCCAAACCTTTTTAATATTTCAGCTGCTGGCTCAACTTCAGAAATATTAATTGAAGATTTTAAATATCTTTTTCTAAAATCAATCAAATCTCTTAAATTGATTGGTGGAAGATCATAAATTCCTTTTGTATATTTTTTATAAGTATCAAATGAATTGTTAGTTACTGCGCTTTGAAGTAAATGAATTAATTTACCTTGATATTGATGTGTTTCTCCATTTTTTCTATATTTATAAATTCCTCCAATTGGTAAAATATTATCATTGTTTTGAAATGCCTCCTTGTGAATATTTTTTATTTTCTGTTCTATCCCAACTAATCCAATACCTGAAATTTTTGAGGTTACTCCATGAAAATATTCTGAAACGATAGTACGACTTAATCCAAGAGCTTCAAAATTACACCCACCTCTATAAGAACTTAAAACTGAAATTCCCATTTTAGACATTATCTTCAAAAGTCCAGAATTTACTGATTTAATATATCTTTCAATACACTCTTCGTACCTAAACTTTCCAAAAAGTTTTTTTTCGTATCTTTGATATAAACTATCTAAAGCTAAATATGGATTAATAGTAGTTGCACCAACTCCTAAAATCGTTGCAAATGAATGTGTATCTAAAGCTTCTCCAGTTTGCACATTCATAGAAACATACCCTCTTAACTTTTTTTTAATTAAATACTTATTAATAGCGCCTACACACAAAAGCATCGGAATCGCAATTTTTTCTTCTGATACAGCTATATCAGTCAATACTAGTTGTGTTGCACCTTGTCTTACTGCAATTTCTGATTCCTTTATAATTTTATCCAAAGACTCAACCAAAGAACTATCGTGCAAAAAAGTACAATCAATAGTTTTTGAATTTTCTCCAAAAAATTTAATAAATTTTGAAAATTGTGAATTTGATAAAATAGGACTTTCTAAAACATAAATATTATCTTTAGTTAGCTTATCAAAATTTAATATATTACCTAAATTTCCAAATCTTGTTTTTAAACTCATTACTTTATTTTCTCTTAATGAGTCAATAGGAGGATTTGTAACTTGACTAAAATTTTGTCTAAAAAAATGATACAATGGTCTATATCTATCAGATAGAACTGCAAGTGGAGTATCATCGCCCATAGAACCAACTGCTTCTTTAGCATCCTCAGCCATTGGATGTAGAATCATTTCCAAGTCTTCTATACTTATTCCAAATGCATGTTGTCTTTTTCTTAAATCTGATCCAGAAAAAATAAATTTTTCCTTATCAATTGTAATTTTTTTATCTAAATCTACTATTTGGCTATTAAAATGTTTAAATTCTTTTGCTAAATAATTTTTAATTTCATTATTATTAAAAACCTTACCCTTGTTTATTCTTATTCCAATAATTTCACCAGGACCTAATCTTCCTTTCGAAACAATTTTTTTTTCATCTAATTCGATCATTCCAGTTTCAGATCCTGCAAAAAGAAGTTTATCTTTTGTTATAGTATATCTTAAAGGACGAAGACCATTTCTATCATTGGCTGCTATTGCCCATTCATTATCTGTAGCAGCTATTGCTGCTGGACCGTCCCAAGGTTCCATTGTACTATTTAAAAAATTAAATAATCTTTGATGATCTCTAGGTAAAATTTTACTTTTTTTAGACCATGCGTCTGGAATTAGCATTAGTTTTGCTAAAGGCGCAGATTGACCTGATATATTTAGCAATTCAAAAACATTATCTAAAGCTGCTGAATCAGAAGCGCCTGGTTGTATTACTGGTTTTAAATTCTCTATATTTTCAAATAATGGACTTTCCATTTCATCTTCATGAACTTTCATCCAGTTACAATTTCCTCTAAAAGTATTTATTTCTCCATTATGAGCAATGGCTCTAAAAGGTTGTGCTAAATCCCAACTTGGAAATGTATTGGTAGAAAATCTTTGATGAAAAATTGCATATCTTGATATAAATCTTTCATCCTTTAAATCAGGATAAAAATCAGATAGTGCCTCCGCTAAAAACATTCCTTTATAAATTATCGATTTTGAACTTAAAGAACATATATAAAAACCTTCTATGTTGCTTTTTATAATTTGATTTTCAATTTTTCTTCTAATCTCATAAAGTTTTCTTTCTAAATCTTTATCTACTAATTTTTTATCATTATGCTTAAATAGTATTTGAGTAATTTCTGGTCTGTTACTGTTTGCTTTAACACCTAAAACTTTTGTGTTTATTGGAACTTGTCTCCACCCATAAATTTTAAAATTTGATATGGTAAGTTCTTTTTCAACAATGGTCTTACAGTCTTCTTGAACACTAAAATTATCTCTAGGCAAAAAGATCATTCCAACACATATCTCAGAATTGTCGTGCTTATGTCCTTTAGTTTCTATCTTTTCTGAGAAAAAATCGTATGGAATTTCAACATGAATTCCTGCTCCGTCCCCTGTTTTGCCATCAGCATCAACGGCACCTCTATGCCATACAGCTTTAAGAGCTTCAATTCCATACTCTACAATCTTTCTTAATTTTTTTCCTTCTGTAGAAGCAACTAAACCAACCCCACATGCATCATGTTCCATGTCTTTTGAATAAACATGATTATTTTCCAAAATTTTTAGATTTTTTTTATAATTTTTTATCATGCAACTTTTGCTTTTTTACTTTCTATCTTTTCTAAGTAATTTTTAATAGAAGTTGCAGCTTCTCTTCCGTCTCTAATGGCCCAAACAACTAGGGAGGCTCCTCTTATAATGTCTCCTGCCGCAAATACCCCGGATAAATTTGTTTCCATAGTATCAAAATCCACTTTAATCGTTCCCCATGTGCTTACTTTTAAATCTTTTTCTTGAAATAGATTTGGAAGATTTTCTGGATCAAATCCAAGAGCTTTAATTATAACGTCTGCTTTTAAATTAAATTCTGAATTGGTTTCAATAATTGGTTTTCTTCTTCCACTTTCATCAGGATCACCAAGTTTCATTTTATCGACCAGTACATTTTCAATTTTAATTGCTCCATTAAATTTTTTTGGATTTGATAGCCAAACAAATTCAACACCTTCTTCCTCTGCATTGGAAACCTCTCTTGCAGAACCTGGCATATTCTCTCTATCTCTCCTATATAAACATTTTACTGATTTTGCGTTTTGCCTAACAGAAGTTCTAACACAATCCATTGCTGTATCGCCACCTCCAATAACAATTACATCTTTTCCTTCTACATTGAGTTTGCCATTGTCAAATTGTTCAACTTTATCGCCTAAACCTTTTCTATTTGATGCTGTTAAAAAATCCATTGCGGGAAAAATATTTTCTAAATTACTACCTGGTATCTCTATTTCCCGTGCTTTATAAACTCCTGTAGCAATAAGAATGGCATCATGTTTTTCTTTTAGTTCACTTAGTGTTGCATCTTTTCCAACTTCAAAATTTTGAATAAATTTAATACCTCCCTTTTTTAAAAGATTTGTTCTTCTCTCAACTACAAATTTTTCTAATTTAAAATTTGGAATACCATATATAAGAAGGCCTCCTGCACGATCATATCTATCATAAATTGTTACTTGATAACCTTGTTTTCTTAATTGTTCAGCACACGCAAGTCCTGCTGGTCCTGCACCTATTATTCCTACTGATTGTTTTTTTTCTATTCTAACCTTTATAGGTTCAACCCATTTATTCTCCCATGCATTTTCTGTAATAAATTTTTCTACTGATCCTATTGTAACTGTTCCATGCCCTGATTGTTCAATTACACAATTTCCTTCACATAATCTATCTTGTGGACAAATTCTTCCACAAACTTCAGGCATATTATTTGTACTTTGTGCTAATTCATAAGCTTCCTTAAGTCTTCCTTCAGCGGTAAGTTTTAACCAATCAGGAATGTTATTACTCAAAGGACAATGTACTTGGCAAAAAGGAACTCCACATTGTGAACACCTGCTAGACTGTTCTTTCGCTTTTTCGTTTATAAATTCACTATAAATCTCATTAAAATCCTCTTTCCGATCTAAAACTTTTCTTTTAGGAGGGTTTTGCTGATCTAATTTTACAAATTTAAGCATTTTATCTGTCATATAAGAGGCAGCATATAGCATAATTTATATGGATAAATAGAGAAAAGGGTAATAAGTGCTG
>CABYKS010000026.1 GCA_902519625.1 uncultured Pelagibacteraceae bacterium
TTCCACCTAGTGTGTCTCTTTTTTCTAAATTAAAAATCTTTTTTTCTTTATTGGTTTCGTTAGAATTTTTTAATCTTTTTATTTCATCTTTCAAATTTTGTTTTCTTTGAGGATATCTTGTTAATTTTTCTATTTGAGATGTTAAAATAGTTGGATCTGAATCATAAATAAATTTATCTTTTAACTTTATTTTTGTTTTTTTAACAGCATCTTCAATTTCATTTTTAAATTCTGAGTTTGGAATTAATAGAATACTTCTTTCTAATTTAGCAAACTTTTGAAACTTTTTTATTGCATTTATTTGAGAAATTGCATTTATACCACCACTAATAACATTCCCAGGATTGTTTATATTTGTATTTGATAATGATAAAAATGTTACTTCATTTAATTCATCCAAAAAAATTAAATTTTTATTAAAAACTGGCCCAATAATTATTTTAATACCTTGTTCATAAAGTTCTTTGGAAACTCTTAATGTATTTTCTGGATTAGACTTTGTATCTCTTGGAATAATTTCTATTCTTGTATCATCAATTTTGTTAATTGCTAATCTTGCAGATTTTACTATTGAATTACCAATTTCTTTATATTCTCCTGACAAAGGAACTACTAAGCCAATTTTAATTTTTTCATCAGCTAAACTTTGATAAATATTAAGTATTAAACCTATGAATGTAAAAATAATAAATTGAATAAATTTTTTCATTTTAATGTTAATATTATAATCGATTAAAATAATGAATCTACAGACTGACCTAGAAAAAAATAATTTAAAACATGGCTTATATATTGTTTCTACGCCAATTGGAAACTTAGAAGATGTTACTATCAGAGCCTTAGAAGTATTAAGAAAATCAGACTATATTTTATGTGAAGATACAAGAGTTTCAAAGAAGCTATTTGCAAAGTATAAAATTAAATCAAAATTAATCTCCAATCATAAATTTAATGAAAATAAAAATGTTAAAAAAGTTGTTGATATTTTAAAATTAAATAAAATTGTGTCTTTAATATCTGATGCTGGGACACCTACAATTTCTGATCCAGGAAATATACTTATTAAAGAATGTATAAATAACAAAATTAATTTAATTCCTATTCCAGGGCCATCTGCATCTATTACCGCTCTTTCAATAAGTGGTTTTTCAAATAAATTTTATTTTTATGGTTTTTTTCCTGAAAATAATTCAGAAATTAATAAAAGTTTTGAAGTTATATCTAAAATAAATGGTTCAATTGTATTCTTCATCTCTGCAAAAAAATTTAATAGATCAATAAATATAATCCAAAAATATTTTTCAGATAGGAAGATTTTAATTTGTAAAGAAATAACCAAGTATTATGAGGAATATTTTAGATTTAATGTTAATGAGCTAGATCAAAAAGACATAAATTTAAAGGGGGAGATAACACTAGTACTTTCAGAAAAAAAAATTACAAATAAGACTTCGAATAATTTAAACGAATCTGATAAAATAAAAATAAGAAAATTAATTAAAAAACTAAGTATCAAAGAAATCGTAGATTTGATTAAAGATGGAAAAGATATACCAAAGAAAGATATTTATAATTATTGTTTAAAAGTAAAAAATGAAAAATAAATTAGTTAATATAATTATAATTTTATTTTTGTTAAATGGTTGCGTGGGAGCATCATCTAAAGGATTATTTGGAACTGGTGTTTCAGTCGCTTTAGACCCAAGAACTTTAGGTACACAAATTGATGATGGAATAATGGATAAAAATCTAGATGCAAAATTACTATTAATGAATAAAAATTATTTACTCAGTGTAAGCACTCAAGTATTGGATGGTAGAATATTTATTACTGGAAAAGTTGATGATCCAGAGGAAAAATTAAAAATTACTAAATTAGCCTGGGAGATAGAAGGAACGAGATCTGTTAAAAATGATTTAAAAATCAAAGAAAAATTTAATTTTAAACAATCTGCTAAGGATGTTTTAATAACTTCTCAATTAAGATCAGCTATAATTTTTAATAAGAAAATTAAATCTGCAAATTACAGTATAGATACTTATAAGAAAAAAATTTATATTTATGGAATAGCAGAGTCAAAAGAAGAGCAATCATTAGTTATAGAAGAAGCGAAACAAATATTGGATGTTGAAGATGTAATCTCTAGTATTCTTTTAGTCGAAGATTTAAGAATTCAAAAAAATTAAATTTTCTTACTATAATCAATTATGCCTGCTGAATATGCAGCAACTGAGGCAAGATTCAAGATATCAGAAGTTGATGATCTTAAAGGAGCAATTTCTATTGCTTCTCCAAGACCGATTAGTAATGGTCCGATAACTTTTGCGTCTCCTAAAGTTTTCATGATTTTGTAAGAAATTGCAGCACTATGTTGTCCAGGCATAATTAGTACGTTGGCATTACCAACTATTTTAGATGATGGATAAAGTTCTTTATATTCTTCATTTAAAGCAACGTCTGGCTGCATATCCCCATCAAAATTAAAGTCTACTTTTTTTTGTTTTAGAATACCCACAGCATCTCTAATATGCTTTGTTCTACTGGTAATTGGTTGTCCAAAAGTTGAGTGTGATAAGAAAGCAACCTTGGGATTAAATCCAAATAGTCTAACTACTCTAGCTGCAGAAATAGCAATTTCGGCCATTTGTGCTGAAGTAGGGTACTCATGAACTGAAGTATCACCAATAAATATAGTTCTACCTTTATTTACTATCATATTTAGACCAAACATAATTTCCCCAGGTCTTGAATCTACAACTTTAAGAACTTTATCTAAAGATTGCCCGTATCTTCTTGTATTTCCTGTAACCATTGCATCTGCATCACCACATGAAACCATACAAGATCCCAAAACAACCCTATCATTTTTCATTATTCTCTCGCAATCTTTCAAGTATAGCTCGTAAACATCAGGTTCAAGCTCACCTTTATCTCCATGTAATTTTTTAAAAATATATTTTAAATATTTATCTCTATTTCTTTTTGATTTTGAATTTACAATTTCAATATCAAAGTTTTCACTATACCCAATTTCTTTAAGTTTATCTTTAACCACTTTTTCTTTAGCAACTAAAATTGGAATACCCAATCCACTTTTTTTGAACGCAATCGCTGCCTTCAGGGTATTTTGATCTTCTCCTTCTGTAAAAACAATTCTTTTTTGTGTTTTTTTAATTTGAGAATTTATCCCTTGCATGATTGTTACAGATGGATCCAACCTTTGTTTTAATTGGTCAGCATAGGCTTCAAAGTTTTTAATTTTTTTTCTTGCAACACCACTTTTAATTGCAGCTTTTGCTACTGCTACAGGTATTACACTTATTAATCTTGGGTCAAATGTGGATGGAATTATATATTCTTTTCCATAAGTTGGTCTATCACCTCCCATTGCTGCAACAACTTCATCTGGTACTCTTTCGCGTGCTAAAGAGGCAATAGCATTAGCCGCAGCAACTTTCATCTCTTCGTTAATTGTCTTAGCTCTTACATCTAATGCTCCTCTAAAAATATATGGAAAACCAATAAGGTTATTAACTTGGTTAGGATAATCAGATCTTCCAGTAGCAATTATTGCATCGCTTCTTACCTCTTCTACTTCCTCAGGCGTTATTTCGGGATCAGGATTAGCACATGCAAATATAATTGGATTTTTAGCCATTTTTTTTACCATTTTTTTGGACAAAATACTTTTAGAGGACAAGCCTAAAAAAACATCAGCACCATCTATAGCTTCATCCAGTGTTCTTTTCTTTGTTACAATCGCGTGAGCTGATTTCCATTTATTAATATTTTTTCTGCCTCTATATAAGATGCCTTTACTATCAAGCATTATTATATTTTTTTTTGGTACTCCAGTATTTTTTAATAAATTAGTACAAGCTATAGCTGAAGCTCCTGCTCCATTAACAACTACTTTAATTTTTTTTATTGATTTTTTTGATATATCAAGAGCATTAATTAATGCTGCAGTAGTTATTATTGCAGTACCATGTTGATCATCATGAAATACTGGAATATCTAATACCTTTTTTAACTTTTCTTCAATAACAAAACATTCAGGTGCTGCTATATCTTCTAAATTTATTCCACCAAAGCTTCCCGCAATATTTTTTATACTATTGATAATTTCAATTGTGTCTGATGAGTCAATTTCAATATCAATAGCATTGATATCAGCAAATCTTTTAAATAATACTGCTTTTCCTTCCATTACAGGCTTAGACGCTAATGCACCCAAATTACCCATTCCCAAAACTGCAGAACCATTAGTTATTACTGCAACCAAATTTCCTTTGCTTGTATAGTCATAAGCGGCATCAGGATTTTCTGATATAGCTTTTACAGGTGCAGCAACACCGGGAGAATAGGCCAAAGCCAAATCTCTTTTTGTTGTCATGGACTTAGAAGGAATTATCTCAATCTTGCCAGATTTATTACTATTATGAAATTCCAAAGCTTCTTTATCTGAATAATGTTCAATTTTCTTTTTTTTCATTTTATGTAATTAGATATACAAATGGAGCAAATTTAAGACTAATATGATTTATGAACCTAATTAAGTCAACTGGTACATTCAGTTTCTTTACTTTAATTAGTAGATTAACAGGATATCTAAGAGATATACTAATTGCAATTTTCCTTGGAGCTGGTCCAATTGCCGATGCTTTTTTTGTTGCCTTTAGATTTCCTAATACTTTTAGAAGATTATTTTCAGAAGGAACATTTAATGCAGCATTTGTTCCTAGCTATACTTCAGAATTAAACAAAAGTAAAAAAAGTGCAAAACTATTTGCAAACAATATTTTTAACATTCTTTTTTTATCTTTGATCGCAATTGTTTTTATAATAGAAATTTTTATGCCACTATTTGTGGCATTAATTGCACCAGGATTTACAGAAGATTCAGAAAAATTAGAAATTGCAATTAATCTTACTAGGATAACTTTTCCATTTTTATTATTTGTAAGTTTGTCATCTTTTTTTTCTGCAATATTAAATTCACATAATAAATTTGCTGCTGCGTCAGCAACTCCAATTGTTTTAAATATTATTTTAATTTTAGTTTTAATATTTGGAAAATATTTAGCAGATCAACTTGTGTATTATTTGTCATTTGCAGTAACTTTTGCTGGATTAATTCAATTAATTTTTTTAATCTTTTTTGTTAAAAAATATTATATTCCTAAAATTTCTTTTAAATTTAAAAATAATAAAAAGATAAAGTTATTTTTTAAAAAATTACTTCCAAGTATTTTTTCTTCAGGTGTTACTCAAATAAATATTTTGGTTGGAACAATAATTGCTTCATTTCAAGCAAATGCTGTTTCTTACCTTTATTATGCTGATAGAATTTATCAAATAAACTTAGCTATTGCGGGAATAGCAATTGGTACTGTTTTATTACCAAGTTTGTCAAAATATATAAATAGTAAAAACAATATTAAAATAGATTTTATTCAAAACAAATCTTTAGAATTAAGTTTATTTTTAAGTTTACCCGCAGCAGCAGCACTGCTAATTGCATCTGAAGAAATTACTTCCGCACTTTTTGGATATGGATCATTTAATATAAACAGTGTGAATAATTCAGCCCATGCATTGTTTTATTTTGCCCTTGGTTTACCTGCTTTTGCTTTAATTAAAGTATTTTCAAGTTTTTTATTTGCAAGACATAATACAAAAACACCTTTTCATTTCTCAATATTTTCAGTT
>CABYKS010000027.1 GCA_902519625.1 uncultured Pelagibacteraceae bacterium
TTATCTAATTTTTTTATAATCAAGCTAAGAGAAGCAATATTTATCTTACAAACATTAATGGTTGGGGTTTATTTTGTATTAATTTATCAATTCCTAAAAAATATTTCTTATAATAAAATTTTTATTTTTGCTATTTTTACTCCTATTTTTATTTTATACCCAGTTGCTGAAATTGAGGTTTTGGCTAGAAAAGAAATATTTATTTTTATTTACTTCTTAATATATACTTTTATTCCAATAGAAAAAAAAGCTCATAAGTTTTTTTATAAACTTTGTTTATTACCAGTTGCAATTATGATTTGGGAACCAGTGATTTTTTTTATGTTATTTTCCCTTTTTTTAGATTTAATTGAAAACAAAATTAAAAAAATAGATAAACTATTTTTTTTACAAATATCCTCTTATTTTCCATCAATATTATTAGCGATATATATAGCTTTAAATCCCATTTCTGATGAAAGTCATAAATTAATGACTAATTCGCTAATGGAAAATTTTAATGAAAATTGTTATATGTCATGCGAACTTTTAAAAACAAAATCTTCAATATATCAACAATTCCAAGGTAACTTTCATAAATATTCATTAGAAATTTTTATAAGATACATACTAATAATCATTATTGGATTTGGTCCACTTTTTATTTTATTATTTAATTCAAAGACGAAAGATGAAGTTTTTTTTCTTAGTAAATTTAAAAATCTTTTAATCCCTTATTTAATATTACTTTCTCCAGTAATAATATTATTTGCTATGGGATATGATTGGGGACGATGGGTAAATATAAGTTATTTTTTCTCAATAATTTCATTTGTTTATATTTATAAATATAATTTAATAACTCTTTCAGAAAAATTTTTAAAGAATAAAATATTTTTAAATATAAGAAAAAAAACATTTATATTTATTATCATTTTTTATTGTTTTGGTTGGAATCCAAAAACAGTAATAACTGGTGATGTTGCTTCATTTCCAGGATATAGAATTCCATATAAAGCTTTAAAAATAGTCTTAAACGACTAGTTTTTTATTTGTATATTTTTTTTCTTAAAAATATTGAAATTAATATAAAAATTATAAGTCCTGTTAATGGGTAATAAACGTCTTTTGAAGAAATAATATCAAAAAATGTTGGCATTTCCTTATTTTCAATAATTATTTTTTCTATTGAACTTCCGAGACTTGATCCAATAAAAAGCTGGGGCAACATCCCAAAAAATGTAGCATAAAAATAATTACTTATTTTTACTTTAAATATACAGGGTATAATATTAGCAATAAAAAAAGGTATTCCGCCAATAAATCTGTAAATCAACATAAAATTAAATTCATTTTTTTTAAATTTACCACTTAGCTTGGAAAACTTATTATAAAATTTTTCAATAATTATTTCTTTAAACATATAACTTGCAACTATGTATAAAATAGTAGCTCCAACAGTTAATGAAAAAGTAACTATTAATGTGCCTAGCCACTTGCCAAATAAAAAACCACCTACAAGAAATATAGGGCTTCCAAATCCAAGCATCAAAACCCAAAAAATTGTGAATAAAATAAAAGATATAGAAACTAAAAGTAAATTTGAATTTTTAAATTTTTGCAGATATTCAGTGTTACTTTTTATGAATTCATAACTTGTCAAATCGCTAATGGGAATTTTACTAAAAATTAGAAAAAGAAATGAAATTATTATTAAAAAGTACAACAAACCTAAAAATAATTTAATTTTTTTTGCTTTTTCCATAGATTTACCTGAATTATAATTATCTGTACTTTATTACACTTATTTCTTATAACTACCGAAATTTTATTTACATTTTATTAACTTATTATGAAACGAACATACCAACCAAGCAAATTAGTAAGAAAAAGAAGACATGGCTTTAGATCTAAAATGAGAACTAAAGGAGGAAAAAAATTACTAGCTCGAAGAAGAGCAAAAGGAAGAAAAAAACTTACTGTTTAATGAGTATTAGATTACTGAGTCTATCAAAGAATGAAGATTTTAAATCTTTAATAAATGGAAAAAAAATATCTAATAAATATCTTACTATTTTCTTTAAAAGTCTTTCTGGTAAAAGTAATAAATATTTAAATATTAGTTTTGTAGCTCAAAAAAAATTAGGAAGCGCGGTTAAGAGAAATAAAATTAAAAGAAGGCTTAAAAATATAATGAATCAAATTTTAAAAATTAAAAAAATAAATTTAAATTATTCCTACCTTCTTATTGCGAAAAAAAACATGATAGATGCAAATTTTTTTGATATCAAAGAAACTATATTAAAGGATTACAAAAAAATAAAATGATAAACATTTTTTCAAAAGTATTAATTGGATTAATCAAACTTTATCAATTGCTTTTATCACCTTTGCTAGGAAATAATTGTAGATATCTTCCAACATGTTCTGAATATTTTATTGAATGCCTAAAAGAATTTGGATTTATGAAAGGCTGTATGATGGGTACTAAAAGAATTTTGTCTTGCCATCCAATTAAAATGTTGGGTGGTGGCAGTGGATTTGATCCTGTAAAAAAGAAAAGAAATTAAATGGATACAAAAAATGTTATTGCAGCAATATCTCTGAGCGCAGCTGTAATTATTCTTTATTCACTTTTTTGGGCCCCAAGCCCACAAGAATTAAAAGAAGCTAATGAAGAAAGGAACAAAGTTATAGAAACAACTGAAGCTCCAAGTTTAGAAGTTGAAGAAAAAGTATTAGAAATTTCTAGAGATGTAGCAAAATCAAAGAATCAAAGAATAGAATTTGATAACGTTAGTATAAAAGGATCAATATCTTTAAAAGGTGCTGCAATCGATGACTTAATATTTAAGAAATACACTGAAACATTAGAAGGAAATGATCAAGTTGTTTTATTAAATCCACGTAATTTAAATAATGGATATTATGTTGAAACTGGTTGGGCAACAAATAGTGAGAACATAGATGTACCAAATAGTAAATCAATATGGGAGGTAGTAGGAAATAACAAACTCACACCAAATAATCCAATAAATCTTAGATGGATGAATAGTCAAGGGATTATATTTGAAAAAAAAATAAGTATAGATGAAGAATATTTATTTACAGTCGATCAATCCATAAAGAATACAACAGAAAAAAAATATAATTTTTATTCATATGGTCAAATAGTAAGGAATACTGCACCTGAAGTAACAAATTTTTATATTCTTCATGAGGGGCTTCTTGGAGTATTTGATGATCAATTAATAGAACAGGATTATGACGATATAGAAGAAAAAAAATACTCAGTAAATGCAAAAAAAGGATGGCTTGGAATAACTGACAAATATTGGATCACTAGCTTAGTTCCTGAAAAAAATAAAGAATTTAAAGCAGATTTTGAATACAAAAATAAATTCAAAGCTAATTTTATTGAAACAAAACCAACCACAATTGGGGCAAATGAAACTAGGTCAAATATTATTAAAATTATTGTGGCAGCTAAAGAAGTTAGTGTTATTGACGGGTACGCAGAAAAATTAGGAATAGAAAAGTTTGATTTGGCAATAGACTGGGGATGGTTTTATTTCATAGTTAAACCCCTATTCTTTGCTATAGATTACTTTTTCAAAATTTCTGGTAATTTTGGAATAGCAATAGTTTTAATTACATTTTGTATTAGGTTGGCATTTTTTCCACTTGCAAACTATTCATTTAGATCAATGGCAAAAATGAAAGTCCTTCAACCGGAAATGACAAGATTAAAGGAGCTTCACAAAGAAGATAAAGTAAAATTACAACAAGAAATGATGGCATTGTATAAAAAAGAAAAAATTAATCCTCTTTCTGGTTGTTTGCCAATTTTAATTCAAATACCATTCTTTTTCGCAATCTATAAGATGTTATTCGTAACTATAGAAATGAGACATCAGCCTTTTTTTGGATGGATACATGATTTATCAGAGAGAGACCCTACATCAATTTTTAATTTATTTGGAATAATACCATGGGATCCACCATCATTTTTGTTGATTGGAGCTTGGCCTTGTTTAATGGGGGTTTCAATGTATTTACAACAAAAACTTAATCCTACTCCTCCGGACCCAATACAGGCAAAAATATTTATGTTCTTTCCACTTTTTTTAACTGTAATATTGGCACCTTTTCCATCAGGTCTTGTGATTTACTGGACAGTTAACAACGTTTTAACAATGGCGCAACAGTATGTGATTATGAAAAAAACAGCTGTTAAAACAATACAATAAATGGATTTAGAAAAAATTTTACCTACTAATGGTCCATCTATCAATGAAGTTAAAAAATATATTGAAAAGTATTTAGAAGAAATAATTGTGATTAAATGTGGTGGATCAGTACTCCTTGATAAAAATTTATTTAAACAATTTATTGAAGACGTTTCAGTAATATATAAGTTGGGATTATCAGTAATAGTTGTTCATGGTGGTGGAAAAAATATAAAAAAAAAACTTGATAATTTAAATATAGAATCAAAGTTTATTGATGGTTTGAGGGTTACTGATGAAATAACTGTCAAAGTTGTCGAAGAAGCGCTTTTAGAATTAAATTCTGAAATTATAAATAATTTAAAAAATATTCAAACAAATGCAGAATCTGTAGCACCGCACAATAAAAATATAATTAAAGTCAAACCAGAAAAAAAAGAGCTGGGTTTTGTTGGTTCGCCAAAAAAAATAGATTTGAAAGGTATTTTAACAATAATAAAAGAAAAAAAAATTCCAATAGTAGTACCTATGGGTACCAGTGATGATAAAAAAACCTATAATATAAATGCTGATATTGCTGCTGGTTCAGTTGCTAAAGAACTTAACTCAAGAAGATTATTGTTGATGACTGATGTAGAGGGTGTCCTTGATAAAAATAAAAAACTAATACCAGAGATTAATTCTTCTATTGCAGAAAAAATGCTTAAAGATGGTGATATTTCTGGTGGGATGATTCCAAAAATTAATACCTGTCTTGATGCTGTAAATAATGGAGTGACCGGTGTAGTTATAGTTGATGGAAGAAAACCTCATTCAATATTATTTGAGTTATTTTCTGATAAAGGTGCAGGAACTTTAATCAGAAAATGAAAGATTTAAAAAAAGTTAAATATTTAATTTTGGATATGGATGGATGTGTATATCATCCAAAATATTTAAAAACTTTATTTGGTCAGGTATCAACCAGAATGACAGAATTTATCTCAATTAAACTTGGTATAGATAAAATTAAGGCAAAAGAAATTCAAGCGGATTATTTCTATAAGTACGATACTTCTTTAAATGGATTAATGAAAAATTACCCAGATTTGATAGATGCCAAAGAGTTCCTAAGGTATGTACACAATATTAATTATGACTGTCTTGAAAAAGATACGGAGCTAAGAGAAGAGCTATTAAAATTAGACGTAAAAATTTATTGTGCAACTAATGGCAGTAAGGAACATGCAATTAATTGTATGAAAAAAATAGGTATTGATGATTTGTTTGAAGGAAAAATCATGGATATTATTGATTTTCAATTTAGACCAAAACCTAACCCTGAATCACTTAAATTAATGTGTGACAAGTTTCAAATTCCCGCTACTGAAGAAACTGTTTATATAGAAGATATTGCTAAAAACCTCTCATCTAATACGGCAAAAGACATGACAAAAGTTTGGTTTATTAATGATCAACCAATTAA
>CABYKS010000028.1 GCA_902519625.1 uncultured Pelagibacteraceae bacterium
TCAGCCATCTCTCCGTTTCGATGTTTTTATAAGTAAAATTATTAAATTCAATAAAAAAATAGTATAAGGACTACTCATTTCTATCTATTATGAATACAAAAGAATTTAAAAATGGAGTTATATCTGCAACACTCGGTTCTTTGTGGTGGGGAGTCCTGGGAACTTACTTTTTTCAATTTATTACTTTTGCAGGTACTATAGAAGTTGTTGTCCATAGATGTATTTGGACAAGTTTTATATTACTTTTAACGACCATAATATTTAAAAAATGGCATTTAGTTAAAGAAAATCTAATTAATAAAAAAAATTTTTTTATTTTGTTTATAACAAGTATTCTAATTTTTGGTAATTGGACTGCTTGGATTTATGCTGTTGCAACTAACAGAATAATTGATGCTAGTTATGGATATTTTATATTTCCAATTTTAACTGTATTCTTTGATTATTTGTTTTTAAAAGAAAAATTAAATAAAAAAAGAATTTTTTCAATTTTAATTGTTGTGGGTTCTTCAATTTATTTAGCATTTAATTTGTCTTTATTTCCTTGGATAGGAATATTAGTAGCTATTTTATGGGCCACTTATAATCTTTTAAGAAAATTAATAATTATTGAGACTGATATTGGGTTGTTTATTGAAAGTCTTTTCATTTTACCAATAGCTATTATCGTATTTTATTTTATATTTCAAAGTGGTTTGAATGATTTTTCTTTCTCTAATCCAAAAGTTATGTTTTTTTTATTTTTGGCAGGACCGATGACAGTGATTCCTTTATTCTTATTTATTAAAGGTGTTGAAAAATGTGGTCTTAGTGCTTCTGGAATGATTTTTTTTATTACTCCAACTAGCCAATTTTTATTGGGATATTTCTATTATAATGAACCTTTTTCTACTGATAAGTTCGTAAGTTTTATTTTAATATGGTTTGCTGTATTAATTTATTTAAGAGATTTATATGAAAATAATTAAAATTATATTTTACACTATATTAATCTCTTTCAGCTACATTAGTTCTTCCATTGGAGATGATTTTAACAGTTGGTTAATTTCTTTTAAGGAATATGCGATCAAACAAGGTGTATCAAAAAATACTTTGGACACAACCATGTCAAAGGTTAAATTTCTACCAGATGTTATTAAATATGACAGGTACCAACCAGAATTTTATGAAGATACAAATACCTATATAACAAAAAGAACTTCAAAAAAAAAAGTAACAAATGGTAAAAATTTATTTGTTAAAAATAGATCTTTAATAGTAGACATTGAATTAGAATTTAATGTAGAGAAAGAATTACTTTTATCTTTAATGGGTATTGAAACAAATTTTGGTAAATATTTAGGTAAGATGGATATTTTATCATCACTAGCAACTTTGAGTTTTGATCAAAGACGTAGTGAATTTTTTACTAATGAATTAATTATAATTCTAAAATTAATTGACTCAGGTGTTGTTGATAGTGATGTATTATATGGATCTTGGGCTGGAGCTTTTGGTAATTTTCAATTTATGCCATCTACGATAAAAAATTATGCTTTAGACTATAATAATGATGATTTAATAGACTTAAAATCCACAAAAGATTCATTTGCATCAGCTGCTAACTATATAAAAAAATTGGGTTGGAAAAAAAATAGTCCTTGTTTTTATAAAATCAAATTAAAAGAAAATATTCCAAGAAAATATCTCAATACATCTGCAAAAAAAATTAAAAATAAAAAAAAATTTAAATATTTTAAAAAATATATAATTGGTCATGAAAATATTAAAATTAACGAAAATTTAGAAACTGGTATAATAACTCCAGATAGAGAAATAGTCGAAAATTCAAAATTATTAGAACCCGCATATTTAACTTTTGACAATTATGAATTAATATTAAAATGGAATAGATCATTAAGATTTGCACTTGCGGTTTGTACGTTAAAGGATAAATTTAAAAATGAATTATAAAACTTTTATTTTAATATTACTTCTTACTTACTCATGTACTACAGACAATATAAACAAAATTCAAAAAGAAGAAATTATTCCTTCTGAAAGTTATTCTAATAAAGGATTTACTTTACTTTTTAATGAAAATTTAAAAAAACAAAAATTAATAAGTAAAAAAATTGATGAGAGATCATTGATTATTTTTCAAAAAAACTTAAAAAAAGATACGAATGTTAAAATTACAAATCTTTTAAATAACAAATCAATATTGGCAAAAGTAGGGGCAAATTCTAAATATCCAAGTTTTTTTAATTCTGTTGTATCAAAAAGAATTTATGAAGAACTTGAACTCAATGATTCAGAACCTTATGTTGAAATATCAACCATATCAACAAATTCAACCTTTTTGGCAAAAAAAGCAAAAATGTATGATGAGGAAAAACAAGTTGCTGAAAAAGCTCCTGTCGAAGGTATAAGTATAAATGACTTAAGTTTAAGTAAGAAAAAAAATAAAAAAGTTCAAAAAAAAGACAATTTTAAATATATAATTAAAATAGCTGATTTTTATTATGAAAATACAGCCATTATGATTCAAAAAAGAATAAAGGATGAATTAAATCTAAAAAATCCAAAAATTTCAAAAATTTCAAATACAAATTTTAGAGTTTATCTAGGACCATATGAAAATTTAAAATCTTTAAAAAAAGCATTTGATGGTATAACTCCATTAAATTTTGAAAATATTGAAATAATAAAACTATGAAAAAAATATTTATAACTACAATTTTACTATTTTTTACAGTTTTTTATACAAAAACCTATTCTTCTGAATTTGATATAAAGGCTAAAACAGTAATATTGCAGGATTTTTTATCAGGTAAAATCCTTTATCAAAAGGAACCTGATTTAAAAATATTTCCAGCCTCAATGACAAAAATAATGACTACTATTATTGCTTTTGATTTAATTAAACAGGGTCAATTAAAACTTGATGAAAAGTTTTTTGTTTCTGAAAATGCATGGAGACTTTCGCAAGCGGGATACTCGTCAATGTTTATAATGGTTGGTGATCAAATTTCTGTAGAAAATCTATTAAGAGGTATCATTGTATCATCTGGTAATGATGCTTGTATAGCATTAGCAGAAGGTATAGCTGGAACTGAAGAAGAATTTGCTATTATGATGACTGAAAAAGCAAAAGAATTAGGAATGACCAATACAAACTTTGCAAATTCATCAGGAATAAATCATCCAGATAATTTATCTACAGTCATGGATATATTAATTATGTCCAATTATTTAATTAAAAATTATCCTATTTATTATGAATATTTCAAAGAAAAAGAATTTACTTGGGATAGAACTGGAGGAGATCCAATTACTCAAGGTAATCGAAATCCTCTTTTGTATAAAAATATTGGTGCGGATGGAATTAAAACAGGATTTCTTGCTTATGAAAAATATTCTTTAGCTTCATCAATTGAAAGAAATGGAAGAAGGTTGATTGCTGTTGGAAGCGGATTTGTGTCAAGAAATTCTAGATCAAAAGAATCTCAAAAACTTTTAACATGGGGTTTGACTAATTTTGATACAATTGAAATTGCAAGAAAAGAAAAAAATATTTTTTCATTAGATGTTTGGCTTGGTCAAAATGATCAAGTAGATGTTCATAGTAAATCAGATATATATAAAACTATTAAGAAAGCTAAACTTAAAAATTTAGAAGTTAAAGTAATATATGATGGACCAATTGAAGCTCCAATTAAGAAGAATGAAATAGTCGCTAAACTTATAATAAATCATAAAGGTGATTTGCTATCTGAACATGATCTTTATGCTTCTCATAATGTTAACAAAAAAAATATTTTATCCAGAATTATTACTTCAATAAATTATTTAATCTGGGGTGATGTCTAAATATCCAATTATAGTTTTCGAAGGTATAGAAGGCTCTGGCAAAAGTTTTCATATAAGAAATTTAGAAAAATATTTAAAAAAAAAAAAAATTAAATATTTAAAGTTAAGAGAGCCAGGTGGTTCAAAAAATTCAGAAAAAATAAGAAATTTAATATTAAACAAAAAATCAAATTTTAACAAAATTACAGATCTATTTCTCTATTTAGCTGCTAGAAATGAAAATTATGAAACTATAATTAAAAAAAATTACAAAAAAAAATTAATATTAATAGATAGATTTATAGACTCAACAATTGCTTACCAACATTATGGTATGGGTGTTAATAAAAAAATTATTATTATGTTAAATAAGTTTATACTAAAAAATCTTAAACCATCTTTTACATTCCTTAATACAGTAAATATGAAAAATCTTAAATCAAGAATTAATAAAAGATCTAACAAGAACAGATATGATAAATTTGATATTAAATTTTATCAAAAAGTTCAAAAAGGGTACTTAAAATTATCTAAAAATAAAAAAAAATACATGATTATTAATTCCAATAATCAAATAAATGAAAATAAAAAAATAATTATCAAAAAAATTGATACCTTTTTTTAAATATGAATATTACACCTTCAAATAATCGTTATCTTATTGGATATAACCAAACTTTTTTAAATCTCAAAAATCTTTTTGATAATACATTTCTTCCCAACAAGATAATTTTTTCGGGAAATAATGGCATAGGTAAATCTACTTTAGCTTATCATTTAATTAATTATATATTCTCAATAAATGAGGATAATAAATATAATGTATCAACCAATCAGATATTATCAGATAATCGATCTTATAATTTAATTTTAAATAACTCTCATCCTAATTTTTTTTTAATAACTAATTTAGATGATAAAAAAAATATTCAAGTTTCTAAAATCAGGGAAATGATTAATTTTACAAATAAATCTTCATTTAACAATGAATATAAAATTATATTAATTAACAATATTGAATATTTAAACATTAATTCAATTAATGCTTTGTTAAAAATTATCGAAGAACCAAATAATAAAATTTTATTTTTTCTTATTCATGATAATAAAACTAAAATTCTTGATACACTGAGTTCAAGATGCATTAAGTTTAATTTATATTTAAATAATGACAATAAGTTAAAAATTATCAATAAAATTATAGATTCTAACTTTTATAATGAGTTAAATAATGATTTTAAAAATAATTATAATTCACCTGGTGATATTATCTCATTATATAATTTTTTGAAGACTAATAATATTCAACCAAATATATCAATTGAAGAATTGTTAAAATTAACCATAGAAAAAAAATTAT
>CABYKS010000029.1 GCA_902519625.1 uncultured Pelagibacteraceae bacterium
CATTTGGTAAAATATAATTCAAAAGATGATGTTTCTTTTTTGAATTATTCCAATTAGTGTAAAATGGGTTTTCTGAAAATAATAAAATTTGTTTTTTTTCATTATTAATTAATATTGGTACCAAGAGTAAATCTTTTTCTTTTGGGATCGAAGGGAAAATATTTTTTTTTTCTAAATATCTAAATAATTCTTTTTTGTTAAATTCTACTTCAAATTTTGATACATATTTGTTATCAATAAATTTTTCATCAACAATTGAGAATGATTCTATTAAGCTATAAATAGTTTTTAAATTTGTTATTTTACTTATCTGTTCTCCATTTTCTGTAGTGATTCTTAAAATCAATTCTTCAAATGCTTTTTTAAATGCAATATCAATGACTTCTTCTTTATTAAAATCATTATCGTAAGTTTTTGATATTTCTAGATCTACTACCTTATATGTATTTGCATTTGCGTTTACTGTGGAAAACTTGATAAAAAATATTATGAAAAATAAAAACAATATATAAAACAAAATATTGAATTTGTATTTTTTTTTAAAAGTGTAGAACATAAATGAAAAATAACAATCTAACATACGAAAAGAGCGGAGTTAATATTAAAGCTGCTGATAATTTCGTAAAAATCATATCTTCATTATCAAAAAAAACAGCAAATAGTAAGAATTTTAAAAATATAGGTGGATTTGGTTCAATTACTAATATTCCTAAAAATTTAAAAAATCCACAACTTGTTGCAAGCACAGATGGTGTTGGAACAAAAATTGAAATAGCAAATGAATTAAACAAATTTAATACAATTGGAATAGACCTTGTTGCCATGTGTGTTAATGATTTAATTGTACAGGGAGCTAAGCCGCTTATTTTTTTAGATTACATCTCAATTAATAAAATTAACTTAAAAAAATTAAAACAAATTATAAAAGGAATTATTAAAGGTTGTAAAATTTCAAATTGTGATTTGGTTGGAGGTGAAACAGCTGAAATGCCAGGGACCTATTCAAAAGGTAAATTTGATATAGCAGGATTTGCGGTAGGTGTGGTAGATAAAAATAAAATTTTAGATAAATCAAAAATTAAAGTTAACGATTTAATTCTAGCTATTCCTTCTAATGGAATACATTCAAATGGATACTCATTAGTAAGACATGTTTTGGAAAGAAAAAAAATTAAATTAAAAAAAAATAAATTTTTGAAAAAAAAATTAATTGAGCCAACAAAAATTTATGTGAAAGAAGTTTTAAATTTAATTAATAAAAAATTAATTAATGGATGTGCTAATATTACTGGTGGTGGTATAAAAGATAACATTAAAAGAATTTTACCGTCAAATTTGTCAGCTTATATAGATTTAAATAAAGTAAGACCGAAATCTATTTTTAAATGGATTC
This sequence comes from uncultured Pelagibacteraceae bacterium, assembly GCA_902519625.1. GTDB lineage: Bacteria > Pseudomonadota > Alphaproteobacteria > Pelagibacterales > Pelagibacteraceae > Pelagibacter. The sequence continues at coordinate 1,394 of CABYKS010000029.1, forward strand.
ATAACCAGGGTGTAAACGAAAAAGAAATGATAAAAACATTTAATTGTGGTGTTGGTTTTTGTATCATTGTAAGACCCAAGAATTTAATAAAAGTTAAAAAATATTTCACAAAAAGTTTTCAACCTTACTTGATTGGTAAAATTGTTAATGGAAAAAAAAATGTTTATTTAAATGGAAAAATTAAATGGTAAAAAAAAGTTAATAGTTTCAGTTTTCATTTCTGGAAGAGGAACTAATTTAAGCTCATTAATAAATTTTTCGAAAAGAAAAGATTCTCCTATAAAAATTTGCTTGATTATTACTAATAATAAAAATGCAAAAGGATTATATTTTGCAAAAAAAAATAAAATTAAATTTTTGATTATTAATTATAAAAATAAAATTAAAGCTGAAAATAAAATTTTACTTAATTTAAAAAATTATAATATTAATTTAATTTGCTTAGCTGGATTTATGAAAATTTTATCGAAAAAGATAATAAATAAATATAAGCACAGAATATTAAATATTCATCCGTCATTGCTGCCAAAGTACAAAGGTTTGAATACTCATAAAAGAGTATTAAAAAATAATGAGAAATTTACTGGTTGTACCGTTCATATTGTTAACTCAAAATTAGATTCTGGTAAAATAATTTTACAAAAAAAAATTAAAATATTAAAAAAAGATGATGAAAATTCTTTATCTAAGCGAGTTTTAAAAATTGAAAACCTCACTTACCCACAAGCTATCAAAAAATTTGTTTCCTCTAATCTTTAAAAAAGAAATCGATTTCAACTTTCGCATTTTCTGGACTATCTGAGCCGTGTACTGAGTTTTTATCTATAGATATTCCATATTTTTTTCTGATAGTTCCCTCGTCTGCCTTAGCTGGGTCGGTTGCACCCATTAGCTTTCTATTTTCTAATATTGCATTTTCTCTCTCTAACACCATTACAATAATTGGACCTGAAGATAAGTAAGAGCATAAATCATTGTAAAAAGGTTTAGATTGATGAACTTGATAAAATTTTTCTGCTTCATTTTTTTCAAGTTTTATTTTTTTTTCTTTTGAAATTATAAATCCATTTTTTTTAAATTCTTGTTTAATATCTTCACTCAAGTTTCGTTCTACGGCATCAGGTTTAATTATTGATAGTGTTTCCTCGTTATTACTCATAATTTTCCTCCACAAATTTATTTAATAATCTAACTCCATAACCAGTGGCCCCTCCTGAGTTCAAGGCTCCAGCATATTTTGAAAAAGCCATTCCAGCTATATCAAGATGTGCCCATGGTGTTTTATTAATAATAAACCTTTGTAAGAATTGCGCTGCCGTAGTTGATCCTGCGCCACCAACATAATTGATATTTTGCATATCTGCATTTTTGGAGTTTATCAGTTTGTCAAAGTTTTTGTGGAGGGGCATTCTCCATAATTTTTCATCAACGCTTTCGCCGGCTTCAAGTAATTGTTTTGATAACTTATCATCGTTAGAAAAAAGCCCTGCGTATTCTGAACCTAAAGAAACAATGATAGCACCAGTTAAAGTTGCTAAATCAACCATGAATTTAGGTTTAAATTTCTTTTCAGTGAAAGTTAAAGCATCTGCTAAAACTAATCTTCCTTCGGCGTCAGTATTTAATACTTCTATTGTTTTTCCACTATAAGATTTTACAATATCACCAGGTCTTTGAGCGTTACCACTTACCATATTCTCAACAATGCCTACTACACCAACTGCATTAATTTTTGCTTTTCTAAGTGCAAAACTTTTCATTAATCCAACAACAACAGCTGAACCTGCCATATCATAAGTCATATCTTCCATAAATCTTGCTGGCTTTAGAGAATAACCACCAGTATCAAAACAAACTCCTTTTCCAACAAATGCTAAAGGTTTTGATTTTGATTTATTTCCTTTCCATTCTACAGTTACAAGATAAGAACCTCTGATACTTCCCTGTCCTACTCCAAGCAAAGCATTACATCCTAATTTTTTTAATTTTTTTTTATCATAAACTGTTACTTTTAATCCAAATTTTTTTAATTTAATTAATCTTTTAGCATATTCGTCTGGATGCAAAACATTACCCGGTTCTGAAACTAGGTCCTTAGTGAAATTAATCCCATGCAAAACAGCATCTAGTTTATATTTAACTTTTGGATTTATCTGATTTTTTCTTTTTAAAATATTAAGAATTATTTCTTTTTTTTGTTTTTTCGTTTTATATAAATTAAATTCATAAGATTTTAATTCTGCACCATGAATAAATTGATTTAAAAAAATTTTATTTTTTGTAGATGAATAATTAGAGCCAACTATTGTGATATTTTGAATATCATTTTTTTTAATATAGTCATAAAATTTAGCTCCTAATTCTTCCGATTCTTGGACGTTGTTTTTGCCAGATAATAATATAAGTATAACTTTTTGATCAAAGTCTAAATTTATTAATTCAATTTTATTTTTTTTGTTATTCTTACTTTTCTTTAAATAATTAAGTATTTTTTGATTTATTTTATCATCAAAAACCCCTTTAAATTCTGAAATTTTAGTATCATTAGCTAAAAATATAGCTGTATTTTTGGAAAAGCTTTTTTGAGTATCTAAATAATTTATTTTTAAAGTCATTTATATTAAATATAGTATAGGTTGAAAACGTATATATGTATCAAAATAATAAATTTCAATGAAAAAATTAATATTTAGAAATATTTTCAAAGATATTACCACTTTCTTTATTATTACATCATTGTCATTAACTTTAATCGTTTGGGTAATACAGGCTGTGAATTACCTGGATTTTGTATCTGAAGATGGGCACAGTTTCAAAGTTTACTTTATGTACTCTTTGTTATCTTTGCCCAAGATATTTAGTAAATTAATTTTGTTTGTTTTTTTTATTTCAGTATTTTTTACAATCTCTAAATATGAAGAAAATAATGAAATTTTAATATTTTGGAATTATGGAATAAAGAAGACAGAATTTATTAATAAAATAATAAAGTTTTCCTTAATATATTTTATAATAAGTGTAATTTTGAGCTTTTTCATAGTTCCCAAAACTCAAGATTTGGCAAGATCATACATTAGAGATTCTAATATTGATTATTTTCCTTCACTAATAAAAACACAACATTTTAATGACACAGTATCCAACTTAACAATTTTTGTTGATGAAAAAAAATCTGATGGACTAATTAAAAATATTTTTATTAAAGAAAATATTGATGACAACAGATCGCAAATAATTAGTGCTAGAGAAGGAGTATTGATGAAAAGAAATAATTTTTATTATTTGGTTTTATTTGATGGAAAAATTATAAATATAGATATTAGAAATACAAATATAATTAAATTTGATAAAACAGAGTTCAATCTTTCTAAGTTTACAACTAAATCTACAGTTTTTCCAAAAATTCAAGAAACTAACTCCATAAAATTATTAGATTGTTTAAGTTCTTTCATTAATAAAAAAGAAGGTTTTTTTGAAAGACTATTTGTATGTGATGACACTTCAGTAAATTCAGTTTTTCAAGAAATGTATAAGAGATTAGTTCTTCCACTATATATTATTATTTCTAGTTTTATTGCAAGTTGCCTAGTTATGAAAACTAGAAGCCAATCAGAGTCATTAAAATTTAAAAGTATAATTTTTATTTTGGGATTTATTTTTATAATATTTTCAGAAGGATCTATAAATATTTTATCATTTAATAACTTAAATAAATCT
>CABYKS010000030.1 GCA_902519625.1 uncultured Pelagibacteraceae bacterium
GTACAACGGGAAAAAAAAATAAATTTTTTTCAATTTTATCGCATAAATACAAAATAAAAATATTCTATGGATCTGAAAAAAATTTATTTAAAAGATTAATTGATTGCGCTTTTAAATATAAAACTAAACATTTTGTAAGAATTACTGGCGACAATCCAATGACAGATTTAGATACAATAAACAAAATGATTCAAATTTACTTTAAAAAAAAATTACATTATATTTACACAAATGGTTTATTTCCTGGTCTCAAACCAGAAATATTTTCTATCTATTCTCTAATAAAAATGTGCAAACTAGCTGTTGATCCAAATTCATCAGAGTATCTTACTTATTACTATTTAAGGAAAAATTTTAAAAAAATATATTGTTTAAAAATAAAAAAAAGTGAGAAAGAAAAAAGTTTATCAATTACCATAGATAAAATGAGTGATTATTTGACGCTTAAAAATATTATTAAATCTTCTAAAGACATATACTTAGATAAAAAACAAATAATTAAAAAACTAAAACCTCAAAAAATTAAAAATCTAAAATTTGTACCTCTTATGACAAGCAAATATAATGTTAGATTAAAAAATGATAATAAAAGTCTCAATTTTATAGACCTAAAAGAATTTAATTTATAGCATGAACTTATTTCTTTTCGATCAAGCGATTCAATTTGACAGTTTGGCACCAATAATATTTATGATGAAAAAGCAAAATAAAAAAATCATCGTTATAAATACAAATCCAGTAAATCTACACAAAAAAAATATACTCTTAAATTTCATTAAAAAGAATAATACCTCTGTATTAGATTATCCTCCTACAAATTTATCATTCCAGATAAAAACATTTCTTTTTAAATTAATTACATTATTACCAAAAAAAATTATTTCTAAATCTGAGGGATTCTGGTGGAGAGTTTCAAACAATATATATTTTGACAAAAGTCACTTTATAAACTTTTTAGTAAAAAAAAATATTAAAAATATTTTTATTCCAAATGATTATATATTTAAAAAAAAGAATTTTTTTTATGAGCTTAAAAATATTAAAAAAATAAAAATTATAGAAGTAGAGGTTGGTGCCAGAACCTTGTTAAGTTCTCCATATGGCAAAAACTCTTTCCCCTTGTCCATGTGTGACTACTTTATTGCATCTAATAACAATATCGCAGATATAGATCCTAATCAGCTCGAAAAAGTAAAATTTCTAGGATCTTTAAGGTATAATTCATATTGGCAAAAAGAATTAGATAAAATAAATAATGTAAAATTTCAAACAGAAAAACATAAATTGAAAGTTGGCTTATTAGTAAATGACCGCATGTTACAAAAAGATAATAATTTTTTAAATAGATTAAAAAAAATTAGAAATGTTGAGTTAGAAATTGTACATAAACCAAAATCTGTTATGCCTGAAAAATGTTGTGATTATTTTAATGATAAATTTAATGCCTTCCAATTAATTAATTGGGCAGATATAATTGTAAGTCATTCGAGCACCTTATTAATTGAGGCAATACAAAAAAATAAAGTTGTATTTTATTGTAGTTTTTTAGATTATCATAATGAGTTTAATATAAAAAAAAGTGTATTCGATCAAATTTCAGGATTTTATTATTTCAATAATATTGATAGATTAATTGAGTCAATATCAAATTATAGTCAACTTAACAAAAAAAACTATAGCAATAGCGATTTTGATATTATTCATAATCTTAAGGGTTTTAAAAATGATAATGATCTTATAAATAATTATAAAAAATTTATAAATAATTTATAGTAAAAATATGTTTAAAAATAAAAATATAATTATCACTGGAGGAACAGGATCATTTGGAAAAAAATTTGTAGAAATAGTTTTAAAAAAATTTAATCCAAAAAAACTTATAATATATTCAAGAGATGAATTGAAACAGTATGAAATGAAGATTCATTATGGTAAAAAATATAAAAATTTGAGATTTTTTTTAGGTGATGTAAGAGATAAAGATAGATTAAAATTTGCTTTCAGAGAGGTAGATTATGTAATTCATGCAGCCGCATTAAAGCAGGTTGATACAGCTGAATATAATCCAATGGAGTGCTTAAAAACAAACGTAAATGGTGCTGAAAATGTAATTGATGCATGCTTACATAATAAGGTAAAAAAAGTGATTGCATTGTCAACAGATAAGGCAGTTAATCCAATTAATCTTTATGGTGTAACAAAACTAGCTTCAGATAAATTATTTATTTCAGCAAATTTATTATCCGGAAATTTAGGCACTAAATTTTCTGTCGTAAGATATGGAAACGTTGTTGGATCAAGAGGATCAGTTTTGCCTTTATTTAAAAAATTTATAAAACAAAATAAAAAAACATTACCCATCACGCATAAAGATATGACAAGATTCTGGATAACTCTTGATGAAGGTGTAAATTTTGTTTTAAAAAACTTTAATAGAATGATTGGTGGTGAAATTTTTATACCAATCATACCATCTATAAAAATTACTGATCTTGCTAAATCGATGGGAAAAAATATAAAAACTAAAATAATAGGTATAAGACCAGGAGAAAAAATACATGAGTCATTATGTTCTGTAGATGAAGCTGAAAATGTAAGAAGAGTAAAAGATCATTTAGTTATAATTCCAAATTTTATTAAAAAAAACAAGAAAACTAATTACATAGATAGACAAGGCAACAAAGGAGTAAAAGTATCAAAAAATTTTGAATATAATTCTGGAACAAATAAGGATTTTTTAAATATCAAGCAAATTAAAGAATTAAATAATAAAATTATTCTATGATACGTTATTCTACGCAGTCATTAGATTCAAATGACATAAATCAAGTTGTAAAAGTTTTAAAATCAGACTATTTAACTACTGGTCCAATAGTTCCTCTATTTGAAAAAAAAATTTGTGATATAACAAAATCTAAATTTAGTATATCGGCGAACTCTGCCACAAGTGCATTGCATATATCTTGTATGGCGCTGGGTTTAAAAAAAAACGATATACTATGGACCTCTCCAAATAGTTTCGTTGCATCAGCAAATTGTGGTTTATATTGTGGAGCTAAAGTTGATTTTGTAGACATAGATAAAAATCTAAATATTGACTTAAATTTATTAGAAAAAAAACTTCTAAAAGCAAAAAAAAATAAAGCTTTACCAAAAATCTTAATTCCAGTGCACTTTAGTGGACAATCTTGTGATATGAAAATAATAAAAAAATTATCGAAAAAATATAAATTTAAAATAATTGAAGATGCTTCCCATGCTTTTGGTGGAAAATATCTAGATAAACCAGTAGGATGTTGTGATTATAGCGACATAACAGTATTTAGTTTTCATCCAGTAAAAATAATTACAACAATTGAAGGTGGTGTTGCCGTAACAAATAAAAAAGATTTATATTCTAAACTTATAGCGCTAAGAAATCATGGAATTACTAAAAGTAATTATAAATTTAATAATTATAAATATATTAGATCTCATTATGAGCAGAAATATTTGGGTTTTAATTATAGAATGAACGATGTTCAAGCTGCGTTGGGAATAAGTCAAATAAAGAAATTAAAGATGTTTGTATCAATTAGACAGAAAATAAGAAAATTTTATGATGCAAACTTAAATTGTCCAAAAATAGTTTTACCTAAGGAGAGCAAATTTGCTTACTCAACTTATCATTTGTATATAATTAGAGTAAAAAAAAAGTTTAGAGATAAACTTTTAAAATTATTAAAAAGCAAAAAAATTTTTTCTACAATTCACTACATACCTATACACTATCATCAATATTATAAAAAATTGGGTTTTAAAAAAGGAGATTTTCCAAATACAGAAAAATATTATGAAGAATGTATTTCTCTACCTATTCATCCTAAACTAAAACTCAACCAGCTTAAATATATTGTAAAAAATATAAAATATTTTTTTGAAAAAAATAAATGAAGAATTATTGTATTATTCCAGCAAGAAAAAATAGCAAAAGAATAAAAAATAAAAACTCCAAAAACTTCTGTGGCAAACCAATAATTCAATGGCCTATCGAACAAGCAATAAAAAGTAAAAAATTTGATAAAATTTTTGTTTATACAGATGATATAAAAATAAAAAAGTTATATAAAAAAAAGAAGAATATTATTATAATAAATAGAAATTCAAAATGTGCTTCTGACTTCACTCCAGTTTTAAAATCAATAAGAACTTGTATTAAAGAAATTTTAAAACTCTACGCAAGACCAAAAAATATTTGTTATATATTACCCACAGCAGTTTTACTTAAACATATTTATTTGACCAAATCTTATAATTTATTTATCAAATCAAAAAAAAAATTTTGCTTTGCGGTAACGAATTTTAGCTACCCAATTCAAAGATCTTTTACATTAAAAAATAATAAAATATCAATGATTATGAAAAATTCGAAACTACGAAGATCACAAGATTTAGCAAAAGTTTATCACGATGCAGGAATGTTTTATTGGGGTAATACTGAAGCTTATCAAAAAAAAATAGAAATGTATTCTAAAGAAACCTTACCTTTTAAAATTTCAAATCACAAAACAATTGATATCGATGATAAAAATGACTGGAATAATGCCATTGTAAAATTTAAATATCTAAAAAATAGTTTATTTTAATTTTTTTAATTTTGGTTTTTGAGAATTTAGTTTGCCCTCTAAAAATAATTTTGGAATTTGGTCATTATACTTAATATAAATTTTATTTAACATTTTTGGATGCCAATCTTTTGCTTTGTATAATTTTCCTACATTCTTTAATGATGGATCTCGATTAGCTTTTAAATTTAATTTCAACCGGTGCTTAACTTCTTTCAAAACAAGCTTAAGATCTTTTAGTGCTTCAATTATTGCTTTTGAAGCGACATCGTGCATACCATCATTTTTTGATAAACGTGGCACATTTTGATGAAGTATTTCTCCAGTATCTACTTCTTCATCAATCACATGATACGTAGTTCCAAGCATTGATGGATTTAGTTCGTAAATAGGCCAAAATCCAGTAATTGAACCTTTATAACGAGGTATAAGACCTAAATGAAGGTTAATAGTATAATCAGGTAAATTACGTAA
>CABYKS010000031.1 GCA_902519625.1 uncultured Pelagibacteraceae bacterium
ATCTTTTTTTCTATCTGTTATTTTTAAATAATCATTTTCAAAAATACCTATATCACCAGTATGAAGCCATCCATTTTTTAAAACTTTGTCAGTTTCCTCCTGATTGTTCCAATATCCTAGCATCACATTCTCACCTTTAACAAGTATTTCACCATCTTCAGCAATTTTAACTTCATTTCCTTTAAATGGAATGCCCACTGTCTCAACCCTTATGTCATTTATAGGATTTGCGCTAACAACAGGCGAGGTTTCAGTTAATCCATATCCCTGCAAGGTTGGTAGTCCAATCGCATTTAAAAAAAAACCCACTTCTTTATCTAAGGCACCTCCTCCAGAAACAAACGTTTTTAAAGATCCCCCAAATTGAGCCTTTATTTTTTTTCTAACAATTTTATCTAGTAGGCTATCTTGTATCTTTTCTAAAATATTCAGAGGTTTTTTTTTGATTTTTTTATTTCCTAGATTCAGCATTTTTTGAAGTAGAATTTTTTTGATTCCGGTTGCTTTATTAAAACTAGCATTTATTTTCTGATAAAGGTTTTGATAGAACCTTGGAACTGCTGTCATAATTTCTGGACTACAATCATTCATATTTTTAATTAATTTATCAATACTCTCTGCATAAAAAATTCTAGCTCCAACAGCTATTTGAACAAATTGAACTGTGTGTTCATAAGAATGAGATAAAGGCAACCAAGTTAAAAATCTTGTTTGATCATTTGTTAATAATGGTTTTATAAGTTCACTTCCTCCGTCACAATTATTTAAAATTCCACCATGACTTAATATTACTCCTTTTGGATTGCCTTGAGTACCTGATGTATAAATAATACATGCTGCATCTTTTCGATTAATTTTTGTTTTGAAGTTATTATTTGAAGTACTAAGATTTAAAATTGAATTATTAATATTTATATATTCATCATTATTTATTTCATTTAATTTTTCAAACGAAAATATTTTTTTGATAAAATCTTTATTTTTAATTATATTTTTAATTTTATTATATTGTTCAGTATTTGAAACAAAAACTACTGAGGGTGTGCAATCATTTATTATATACTCATAATCTCTTTCAGCATATGTTGTATATGCAGGAACTGTTATTGAATTTGATAACATTATTGAAAGATCGGAAATAAACCACTCTGGTCTGTTTTCTGAAATTAATAAACATCTATCACCTTTATTTACATATTTTTTTAGTTCATCTGAAAGATTATTTATTGATTCAAATGTTTGCTGCCAGCTATAATTTTTTCTAGGTTCTTTTAAAGACGATAATAATATTTTATTTTTATCTTTTTGATTTTCAAACTTATAAAAAAATAATTCTGTTAAACTATTAATTTTATTTAATTCCATAACTTTTTGGTGGGCAAAGAGAGAATCGAACTCTCACAGTATTGCTACTATTGGATTTTGAGTCCAACGCGTCTACCAGTTCCGCCATTCGCCCTCATTTAATTGTCATTAATTTGTTTATAAAATAATAGTATAAGAAGATTTATTGTATTAAAAGAAAATATGTTCAAAGAACTTTATTTAAAATCAATTAAATTAGCAGGCCATAAAAGATCAAAATTTTTTTTAAGTTTTTTTTCATTCATAGAAAGCTTCATATTTCCAATACCACCTGATGTATTTATTATTCCCATGACGATAGCAAAAAGAGAAGAGTGGATTAAAATTGCTTTAATTGCAACATTGGCTTCTGTCCTTGGAGCTTGTTTTGGATATTTTATTGGTTATGTTTTTTTTAATGAAATTGGAATAAAAATTTTTGAATTTTATGGTGTAGATCCGTCTTTCTGGAAAAATAAAATTTCTTCAGAAGGAGGGGTAATAGCATGGATAACTTTATTAGCAATAGCAGGATTTTCTCCTGTACCTTTTAAGCTTTTAACTATTAGTAGTGGGTTTATACATTTTAATTTAGCATATTTTATTATCATTTCCTTGTTAACTAGAGGATCAAGATTTTTTCTAATTGCATTTTTAATTGGAAATTTTGGCCCAGCAATGAAATTATTAATTGAAAAGAAGTTATTAAAAGTATCTATAATTTCTTCTATAATTTTAATAATTTTTGCTTATTTTGTTTATAAATTTTTAGCTAATAATTTTATTTAAATATATGAACGAAGTTTTTGAAATTAAAAAATTTTATATTACTATTTTTGCTGTTTCTTTACTTTCATTATTGGCAGCTTTGTATATTGAATTTTTTTTAGGTTATAAGCCTTGTAAATTATGTGTATACCAAAGAATTCCATATTTAATTTCAATTTTTTTAACTTTCTTAGGAGTAAGTTACTCAAAAAATTTAATTTGGTTGTATGCATTACTGTTAACTTTCTTTTTAAGTTTGCTGCTTTCAGGATATCATCTTGGAATTGAACAAGAAATATTTAAAGAATTTTCAGGATGCACGGGAAATTCACTAAAAATTACAGACAAAGATGAGCTACTAAAATTACTAAATTCAGAGGTAAATAGTTGTAAAAATGTTGATTTTAGAATTTTTGGACTATCTCTTGCGACAATAAATTTTTTATTATCATTTGTAATTTTTGTATTAACTATAAAAGTAATTAAAAATGAAAAAAATAAATAAAAAAAAGATTGAAGAGTTTATTAGGGTTGATCATGCAGGTGAGAGAGGCGCAATCAAAATTTATGAAGGGCAGCTTTTAGCTCTAAACACTATAGTAAAAAATGATGAATTAAAAAAAAAAATTGAAGAAATGCAAATACATGAAAAAGAACATTCTGATTATTTTGAAAAAGAAATTAAAAAAAGAGATATTAAGCCCACAAAATTTTTACCATTATGGGATTTATTAGGTATTGGATTGGGTTTTGGATCTACTTTAATGGGAAAAAAAGCAGCCATGCTTTGTACTGCCTCGGTAGAAGAAGTAATTGACAAACACTATCAAAATCAAATTAACCAATTAAAAGATGATGAAAAAGAACTTAAAAGTAAAATAATTAAGTTTCGAGAAGATGAAATTCACCATAAAGATATTGCTTATGAAGAAGGTGCAACTAAAGATGGTATTTATTCAATAATGGATAAGATTATTAAAACTGGATCTAAGATAGCAATTAGTATTTCAGAAAAAATTTAATTAAGGCTCTAACTCTACATCCCAATATAAATAGTCTATCCAGCTCTTATGTAAAAAATTTGGGGGAAAATTTTTTCCATTCTTATGAAGGTCTTCTGTTGTTGGTTGGTATGGCTTTTGATTTAAAGTCATTCCAGAAAACTTGAGCAATCGTCCTCCTTTTTGAACATTACAAGATGAACATGCAGTAACAACATTGTCCCAATTAGTTTTTCCACCTTTCGATCTTGGAAGTAAGTGATCAAATGTTAATTCTTTTTTATCCCCACAATATTGACATGAAAATTTATCTCTCAAAAAAACGTTAAATCTTGTAAAATTTGGATTTGTTTGTGGTCTAATGTAACTTTTTAAAGCAATTACACTTGGCAGTTTCATGCTAAATGAAGGACTTCTAATTATCCTATCGTAATAACTTACTATTGATACTCTGTCTAAAAAAACTGATTTTATAGAGTCCTGCCAACTCCATAAAGAAAGAGGATAGTAACTCAAAGGTCTGTAGTCAGCATTTAAGACAAGTGCTGGACATTTTTCTAAAGATATATTGTTATCAAAAGAATTATTCATTCGATAAGACTAGCTTAATTATTTTTATTAATCAATGCTTCAAAATATTTATCAAAGATATAAGTTTTTTTTTATATAGTGTAGTGCAATGCTTGAGGCTTCAATTGGAATATGATGACCACAATTTTTGATCATTTTTGTTTCAATATTTACTTTATGTCTTATTAAAAAATCTTTTGCTTCAAGTAAACTACTTGGTGGAACAACAACATCTTCATCTCCATGAATTAATAGCATTTTTGTTTTAGATTTTATTCTTTTAGAGATATCTTCTTTATCAATAATTTTTCCAGAAAAACCTACAATACAATTAAAACTTTCTTCTGTTGTTAATCCTAAATTTATAGACATCATGCAACCTTGACTAAAGCCTGATATACAAATTTTAGAATTACTTAAATTATATTCCGATTTAACTTCATTAATAAAAAAATTTAATTTTTTTTCTGCTTTAATTGTTTCTTCAATAATATAACCTGGATCATCATTATCCAAATTAAACCATTGAAAACCATTTGGATTAATTGGACATTCTTCATGACCATCGGGACACAAAAATATAGTTTCAGGCAAAAATCTTTTCCAGTTTAATGTCACTGCACTTATATCGTTACCATCTCCTCCATAACCATGAAGTAAAATTACAGCGCTATTAATAATATTATTTTCTGGTTTTATAATTTTTGTATCTAAACTAAATTTCATAATTAAAAAAAATTTTAATCATACTTTTGTAACCATTTTATAATCTTTTTATCATCAAAATTAACAAAACCAATTATTCTTGCAAATTCTTCACCTTTCTTATTAATGAAGACCGTAGTTGGCAATCCTCTTAGTAAAAACTTGTTTGCCAATTCTACATTTTTATCAAAATATATTTCTAAATTATTTATTTTTAATTTTTTATAAAAACTCTTTGATTTATCAATATTATCTCTTCCTACATTAATAGGTATTATTTTCAAATTATTAAAATCTTTGTTTGCTTGCAATCTATTCAAAGACGGCATTTCTTCTATACAAGGAGCACACCAAGTTGCCCAAAAATTTATAATTATAAGTG
>CABYKS010000032.1 GCA_902519625.1 uncultured Pelagibacteraceae bacterium
TTTCGCCTCCCGAGTCCATAAAGCTTTTTTTGCCTTGGATTAATATTTCTTCTAATGTTTCAACACAATCAGAGGAAAAGCCTGGGCAAATTGTAAGAACATTTTTTTTCCCTTCCTTTGGTAGGTTTTCTAAGGTTTTATCTGTATAAGGTTGAAGCCACTCTTGTGGGCCAAATCTAGATTGGAAAGTTGTTTTAATTTCAATATCTTTAAATTTTTCCGAAACTAGTCTTGTAGTTTTATGACAATAACAATGATATGGATCACCTTTGTCAAAGTACTTTTTTGGTATCCCGTGATATGAAGCTAAAATCAAATCTGGTTTCCAATTTATATTATTTATTTTAACATTTATTGAGTTTACCAAAGCATCAACGTATAATGGATCTGACTCATAATGTGGAATAATTTTTAAAGATGGCTGCCATCTCATATTCATTAAAGTCCTATATACTTCGTCACAAACAGTTGCTGTAGTGGCAGCCGCATATTGTGGATAAAGAGGTAAAATTACAAGATTTTCACAACCTTCTTCATTTAATTTTTTTATTTTACTTTTAATACTTGGATTTCCGTATCTCATAGCGAAATCTATAATCAGATTTTCTTTTGAAAAAGATTTTGATAATTTTTCAGCTTGTTTTTTAGTGTAATACAATAATGGAGATATATTTTCTTCTTTCATCCATATTTCTTTATAAGCCTTAGCACTTTTTGATGGCCTAAAGTTAAGAATAAAAAGATTAAGTATAACTTGCCAAATTATTGGATTTACCTCAATTACTCTTCTGTCTGATAGAAATTCTTTTAAATATCTTCTAACATCTAACCAATTTGTAGAGTCTGGGGTCCCTAAATTAACAATTAAAACTCCAGTTTTACCATATTTGATTTCAGGATGGTTTTCCATTATTTAAAATCTCTAACTAATTTTACTAATTCCTCTACCATTTCAATTTTCGTTTCAGGTAAAATACCATGTCCAAGGTTAAATACATAAGGGTGATCTTTAAAAATTTGAAGATATTTTATTACTTCTCTATGTAAGTTTTCTTTATCAGTTAATAGTACTTTTGGATCTAGACCCCCTTGAATAGGTATTTTTATTTCTTTAACTGCCTTTTCAGGATCAACATTGTAATCAATATTTATCATATCTGGTTTAATTACATCACAAAAATTTTTATAGTTATTTATACCTCTAGGAAAACAAATAACTGGAACGCCTAATCTTTTAGTGTGGTTAACAAGATTTAGGGTGGGTTCGTAAATATACTCGGAAATATTTTCTTCTAATAATCCAGCCCAACTATCAAAAATTTGTATTATACTTGCGCCAGCTTTTATCTGGTTTTCAATATGAATTTTAAGAAATTTTTCAATGATAATTAACAACTCTTTTACAAATATCTTATCTTTAAAAATTTTTTTAGAAAGATTCTTTTTGGGCGACATTTTATTAATCATATACACAAGGATTGTCCACGGAGCCCCTACAAAACCAATTAAATCTTTATTCTTCAAAATAGTGTTACTAGATGTTTTAGATAGAGCTTTATAAATAGAGTCTAGTTTTTCATTAAATTCATTTTCATTAATATTTTTTAATCTATTTAAATTTAATTCGCCTAGTTTAGGTCCCAATCCTTTTTCAAATACAACTTCTTGGCCAGACCCAATGTCTCCTAAAATACCAATTTTAATCATTTAAATTAATTTTATTGTTTCATCGTCTATTTTTGGCATTACTTTATTCCAAATAGTAAATGATTGATGCGCTTGATATATAAACATCATTTTCCCATTTTCTGTTTTGTTCCCAAATAATTTAGCTCTTTTTAAAAAAAGAGTTTCTTTTGGATTATAAATAACGTCATAAAAATATTTATCTGGACCATTTGCAGAATAATCAAAATTTAAACTATCTTCATTTTTTAAACCGATGCTTGTAGCATTTATAATCATGTCAAAATCTATTCTTTCTCCCCACTCAACTATTTCAAGATCATTAAATAAATTTTTTAAACTCTCTGCTTTTTCCTTAGTTCTATTGCTTAATGTAATTTTTGAAACTTTCATTTTTCTAAGAGCATATATAATTGAAGGAGCCACACCACCAGCACCTAATACAAATATTTTCTTGTTAGTTAGGTTATAATGAGCATACTTAATTGCCAATTCAAAGCCAGCTATATCTGTGTTATGACCAATTGTTATTCCATTTTCCAGATAAATTGTATTAACCGATTGTGTGTCTTTAGCTTCAGGACTTAATTTGTCTAAAAAAGGAATAACTGCTTTTTTAAATGGTACGGTAACATTAATACCATTTATTTTTTCTTCCTTAACTTCAGAAATAATTTTTTTTAATTCATTTTCATTAAGTTTTTTTTTATCATAGATAGCATTAATATTATTTCCTTTTAACCAGTGGTTGTGAAGCTTGGGGGACAAAGAGTGGTCGATGGGGTTGCCTATAACTAAATATTTTTTCATCATAAAGAGCTTAAGTATTCCTTAATTTTGTTAATAGGAAGGCCCATAATAGTATTTTCATCTCCATCTATTTTTGAAAATAAAGATCTTCCCTCTCCTTCTATTTGATAGACATTGTAAGCATATAATGCTTCATCAGTAATTTTTGATAAATATTCTTTAAGTTCCTTATCTTCCATATCTTTCATTGTCAAAGCTGCCTTATCTGTATAATTCCAAACCATAGAACCATTTTTTGAAATACAAACAGAGCTTATTAAATAATGAGTTTTTCCATTTAGTTTTCTTAATATTTCAAGTGCTTGTTCTCTGTCGCTTGGTTTTGAAACTAATTCCTTATCTATATCTATTACACTATCGGCCCCAAGTACAATTTCATTATAAAATTTTAAACTTATTTTATTAGCCTTTAATTCTGCTAAGTTTTTTGAAATTAATTCTGGATCCGCATTTGCATTTAACAAGCTTTTTTTTACAGATTCTTCATCAATATTAGATGGAAAAACCTTGCACTCAATTTTATTTTCATCTAAAATTTTTTTTCTTACTTTGCTATTAGATGCAAGAATTATTTTATGCATTTTGATTTTTTATTTCATAGATTTTTATAATTGAAGCCGCAGTCTCTTCAATTGATTTTCTAGTAACATCAATTACCGGCCATTGATATTTTTTAAAAGCTTCCTTGGCATTTTTAGTTTCCAATTCTATTTTCTCGATGTTGGTATAATCAGTTCCGTGCTCTTCTTTTAATGCCATCATTCTATTTTTTCTGACATCAATCAACCTTTTTGGTTCGACCGTTAAACCTACGACACACTTAAGCTTGGGTTTTTCTCTGAGTATTTCGGGTATTGAATTTTCATTTACTAAAGGAATATTTGAAGTTTTGTATCCTCTATTTGCAAGATATATTGATGTTGGTGTTTTGCCTGTTCTACTAACTCCAAGTAAAATTATATCTGATTTTTCTAAATCCTGAATCATGCTTCCATCATCGTGGTTCATGGTAAATTGAATAGCTTCTATCCTTTTAGAATTTTCTTCAAATGTATGCTGTCCACTTGGAATATGCGATGCTCTTTGTTTTAGTAATTTAGAGAAGTTTAAAATTAGATCTCCAAGTACGCTAAAACATGGAATATTGAATTTATTTGCTTGTTCTTCCAAGTATCTAGCAAGATTATCATCGACTATAGTATAAAGAATTATTGGTTCTTTTTGTTTTTTGGCCATCTCTATAATTTTTAAAATTTGATTCTGGGTTCTGGTAAATGAGAATTGATGATTATTGTATTCAAAATTTAAAAACTGAGCTTTTAAGGCTAAAAATATCCTATCAATTGTTTCACCTGTTGAATCTGAAATTAAATAAATATCG
>CABYKS010000033.1 GCA_902519625.1 uncultured Pelagibacteraceae bacterium
AAGTTGAGGCGTTCCGTACTGTATTTTCGCAATTGGTATAAAATTATTTTCAATTGTTTGAATTGTTTCAAGATATAATTTTAAACTATCGATTATTGTCGAAAATGATATAAATTTTTCGTTATCTAATGATGTATGATATTCTCTAAAACCATCAAACATTTTTCTCATGATTAAACCGATTGGTAAGTTAAATCCAGGTGAACAAAATTGCCTCTCATCACTACCCCATGGCGCAAAATCATGAATAAAAAATTTTTTGTTTGAATAACGAATAACATTTAATGCTGCTCTGTCAGACAAAGAATTTCCTAGCCTACTTTTTTTATAATTTATTTCCTGCCCATGACCAACACAATTTATTATATATCCAGCTTTAACTTTTTTTTTTATATTTTTTTTATTTTTGTGAAGAAAAGCAGCAGCTCCTATATTTTCAGGACAAATCAAAAATCTATAAGTATATTTATGAGGACCTGAATTCTTCATAATTTTATACAATAAAGACATTAGTATTGGACCAGAAAGTTCGTGGTTCGCCATTGAGGGATGACAAATATAGGATGATAATAATATTTCATCATTTGTTTTTCCTTGTATTTTTGTATCTGAGTATTTTAAAAAACCAGGTTTAAGTGAAGAATTTATATATGCTTTATAAGCCCCAGGTTTAAGTTTAACAAAATCTTTATGTTTCATACAAAAACCCCAATCTTTATTATAATAAGAAGTTACATAAGGTATTGCATTTGGCATTTTTGGTAATGTTGAAATTTTTTTCTTAATTTCATTTAAATTAAAATACTTATTAATAGGGGTTGAATAATTTACAACATGAAGATTATTTATTTTAAAATTTGCAATTTTTTTTTTATTGGGTGTTTTAATATATGCATTGTCAATATTCCAAACCTTGGGAATGGTCCAATCCAAAACTTTTTTGCCAGTTTTAAATTTAAATATATTTAAGTCTATGTGTTTACCCAAAAGGTACAAACTATCATCAAAACCTCTTCCTGTTATACTTCTACATATAGGAAATAAACTTTTAAAAAGTTTTTTTATATCTTTTTTATTAGCAAATCTTTCAATATAACTTTGAAACATAATATTTTACTTTTAATTTTAATAGTATTAATAATTGATACTTAATTTATGTCATTAATAGTTTCAACAAAAAAACCAGTTGGTGCCTACAAGATATTAATTGAAAGTTGTAAAAAGCATTCTGAAAATTTAACAAAAAAAAAAATGAAATTAATCGTCTTTGAGAAAGACAAAATATCTTTAAAATTTATTTTTTATTTACTAAAAAATACAATAAACTTATCGATATTTAATGATGCTGACTATATCAAACTTAAATATAAAGAATTTGAGATTGGAAGACATGCATACTCTAGAACTTTAAGAGACACACAGTCGTATTTAAATAATTATTATAAATTTTTATACAAAGTAAAATACTTAATAGAAGCTAGCCGTATAATTGAAAAATCTATAAAGTTATCAAAGTTATCTGATGCGGTATATGTAGATCACGGGGTTTATTTAAATGGTTTAGTCATCCAAGTTTTCGCAAGATATGGAAAAATTATTTATCAAAATGTATATCCAAGAGGTCTATCCTATAAAGACTTGAGAAAGATAAAAATTAATAAGCCTTTTACATATGAGGAAATTCTTAAATTAAAAAAAAATGAGATCATCTTAAATAAAAAAAAAAGAGATATATCTTATAGAAAAATAAAAAATATTATAAATAATCCAGAAAATATACCCTGGATAAAAGGTACAATTTTTAAAAAATTTGAAAATATAAATTTGAATAATTTTACTCATATTGTATATGCCCACTCATTCGCAGATGGTCAATTAGTATGGGGATTGGATCAATTTAATAATATGAGAGATTGGTTAATATTTACATTAATAAATTTAGATAAAAATCAAAATAAAATTTTAGTAAAAGCTCATCCAAATTTTACTTTAAGAGGATATTTTAACGAGGCATGTAGGCTGGATAAAAAAATATTTCTTCAAATCAAAAAAAAATTTAGAAATTCAAAAAATATATTTTTTGAAGTTAACCCCAAAAAAAATTCTGATTTGTTAAAAGAGATTAATAGTCATGCTATACTTATCTCTCATCACGGATCAGCTATACTAGAGGGATCGTTCTTTAAATTTAAAAGCATTTGCTCGGAGGCTACCTTTTGGGAAAAAAAACTAAAGATTTCAAATAGTTGGAAAAATAAAGATGAATATTTGAAATTGTTAAACAATAGTTGGGCTAGGTTAAATAATACCAATTTTGACGATCTTTTAACAGTATCTTATTTGCTTTATTGTAACGAATTTGGACACTATGGAAAAAAGTTTTGGCATCAAATTATCTCGCGAGTTTGCAAGATTGGAAGGAATAAACTTGATAAAAATATTGAAAATAGTATTAAGAAAATAAAAAATTCTGATAAATTAACTACCATATTAAGTCAAAATATACAAAAAATTTAACTTACAAAATTATGCATTATTGGGACAAATATTATTCACGATCTACAAAAAAAAATAACTTATTTGCTTCTAATTTTGCTAAATTTTTAAATAATCATTATTTAAAAAAAAAAAAAATAATTTTTGAAATTGCTTGTGGTAATGGTAGAGATAGTTTTTATTTTTCTAAAAAGCACAATGTTTATGCAATAGATAACTCTAAAAAAGCAATAGACAAGAATAACAACCTGTCAAAACCAAGTAATCTAGTTTTTAAATATAATGATGTTAATAACTTTTCTTATAATGGTTTACCAAAAAAAATTGATCTTATTTATTCAAGGTTTTTTTTACACGCAATTAATAAAAAAACTGAATTAAAATTGTTTAAAATATTAAAAAAATTATCAAGCAAAAAAACGCTTATTGCATTAGAATTTAGAACTATAAAAGATCCATTGTATCAAAAAGGAAAAATTCTTAGTAAATTTGAGCGTAAAACTGATCATTATAGACGATTTATTGATACCAATAAATTTGAAAGTGACGTAAAAAAAGATTTTAATATTGTTTATAAAATTGAAAGATTCAATCTATCAAAAACCAAAAATGACAATCCATTTTTATGTAGGGTATTGTTGAGACTAAAATGAAAATTATAAAGAATAAAGGCATATTATTTTGGATTACAGGTCTACCTGGATCAGGAAAAACCTCAATAGCTAAGTTATTAAAAAAAGATATAGAAAAAAAAATTGGTCCTACTTTAATTTTAAGTGGGGACGATATAAGGAAGATGTTTAACCTGAATAGTTATAGCCATAATGACAGAAAGAAATATGTAAAAATGTATCACAAAATTTGTAAAAATATAGTAAATCAAAATATTAATATTATATTTGCTGTCGTAGGGTTGTTTGATTTTATAAGAAAACAAAACAGATCGAACATAAAAAATTATATTGAAATATTTATGGATGCTAAATTAAATAAAATAATCAAAAATAAAAAAAAGAAACGAGTTTACATGCAAAAAAAAAACATAGTTGGTGTAGATATCAAAGTTGAATTTCCAAAAAAACCTGACATTATTATTAAAAATAATTT
>CABYKS010000034.1 GCA_902519625.1 uncultured Pelagibacteraceae bacterium
TAAGGGAAATTCTAAATGATTTAATAGTTGAAGCTGGATATTCAACTAGACTTGCTGCTAATTATAATCAAGCACTTACTGAAATAGATAAAAAATTACCAGATGTTGCGATTATAGATGTTAAATTAGATAAAGGTGACAATGATGGTATTGAGCTACTTAATCATATAAAAAATAAAAATGTAAATATTCCTGTAATAATTATTTCAGGTCATGCAAATATTGATATGGCAATTAAATCTCTAAAGTCTGGGGCATTTGAATTTATACAAAAACCTTTTGATAAAGAAAGATTAATGAATTTTATCAGAAGAGCTGTTGAAAATTTAAATCTAAAAATTCAAAATGAAAACTTAGAAAATAAATTATTTCATACTTTTGATTTGGTAGGTAAGAGCCAAAATATCATGTCAATAAAAGATCAGATTGATAAAGTCTCAACTTCTGAAAGTAGAGTATTTATTTCAGGACCTACCGGATCTGGAAAAGAACTTGTTGCTAGAAAAATTTATAAAAAATCCAAAAGAAATTCTGGCCCATTTATTATTTTAAACGGAGCACTTCTTGACTCGGATAAATATGAAATTGAATTACTAGGTGAGGAGAGAAATGATAGATCAATTATATATGGTGCTCTCGAAAAGGCGTCTGGTGGTATTTTGTTAATTGATGAAATTACAGAAATACCTTTAAATACACAATCTAAAATTTTACGAATTCTTATTGATCAAAAGTTTAAAAGAATAAATGGATCACATGATATTAAGGTTGATGTAAGAATTTTTTCTTCTACTAGTAAAGACATAAAAAGAGAAATTAAAAATGGTAACTTTAGAGAAGACTTGTTTCATAGATTAAATGTATTTAATATAACAATAGATCCATTAAACAAACGTATAGAAGATATACCTCTTTTAGTTGAATATTTTGTAAAAAATATTTGTAATAACTACAGCATCAAACCATTTAAACTTAAGGACAATAATTATCTTTTGAACTACACTTGGCCAGGAAATATTAGAGAATTAAGAAATTTAATAGAAAGAGTTACAATTCTTTCTCAAGGACAGGATGATGATAAAATATTAAATATAATCAAAGAATCGTTATCACAAAGCGAAGGAGACAAATTTTCTATAACCGAAACACTTGATTATCCTCTTAGAGAGGCGAGAGAAAACTTTGAAAAAGAATATTTAATAACTCAACTAAAAAAATTCTCAGGCAATATATCAAAAACAGCACGTTTTGTTGGAATGGAAAGGTCTGCTTTACACAGAAAACTTAAGTTATTAGGTGTAAAAGATTTAAATTGATGAATATAATTATTTGTGGCGCTGGTAGAGTGGGTTTTACAATTGCAAAATTGCTTACAGAACAAAATCACTCGATTACTGTAATAGATCAATCTAGCGAGGATATACAGAAAATTAATGAGGCATTAGATGTAAAAGCCATAGTTGGAAAAGCGACATCCCCAATTATTTTAGAAAATGCCAATTCTAAAGAGGCAGACATGATAATTGCTGTCACAAGAAATGATGAGATAAATATGATGATATGTCAAATTGCATATTCATTGTTTAAAATACCAAAGAAAATTGCAAGAGTAAGAGCGCAAGATTATTTAAATCCTAAATTTTCTAAACTATATAATAAAGAAAATTTACCTATTGATGTGATAATATCTCCTGAAATAGAAATTGCAAAATCTATCCAACGTAAATTAGAATCTCCTGGTGCACTAGATAATATACCATTTGCAAACAATAAAATAAAACTTTTAGAGATTTTAATTGAAGATTCATGTCCAATATCTGAAATTAAACTTAATGAATTAACTAAAAAATTTCCTAAATTAAATGCAAATATACTTGGTGTTATAAGAGAAGAAAAATTTATTTTTCTAAAAAAAAATGATGTTATGAAAAAAAATGATAAGGCATATGTAATAATTAATTCACTTCAAACAAAAGAAACACTCTTGGCATTTGGACATAATGAAAAAATTTCGAACAAAATTTTAATTATTGGTGGAGGTAATATTGGCTTTAATCTTGCTAAGAGTATCGAGATTAGTTTTGAGGATGCAAGACTTAAAATTATTGAAAAAGATAAAAAAAGAGCAGAATTTATAGCTAATGAATTAAATAATACCATTGTAATAAATGGTAATGGTTTGGATGAAGATATTCTAGCAGAAGTAAATTTAGAAGATGTTGAAACAGTACTTGCTTTAACAAATGATGATGAAGATAATTTAATGGTAAGTGTATTAGTAGAAAAATTTTCTAAAGATAAAAAAACTATGGCTTTAATAAATAAACCTAATTATTCGCTACTTCAATCTTCATTAAAAATTGATGATTTGATTGATCCAAGAATGACTACTGTTTCTAGCATTTTAAAACATGTTCACAAAGGTACAATTGAAACAGCTTACTCAATATTAAATGGTGACTATGAAGTTATAGAAGCAGAAATTATTGAAACATCAGAATTAATTAATAAAGAATTAAAAAATTGTGAACTACCTGATGAGATTAGAATTGGTGCTGTATTAAGAAAAGATGAAATTATAATTCCAAGATCAAACTTTGTATTTAAAAAAGAAGACATTGTTGTTTTTTTGACTAAGAAAGATCAATTGCCATTAGTTGAGAGCATGTTTAGATTAAGCCCCGTATAAAACACATGAATAGATTTATCCTAAATTATTTAGGAGTTTTTTTTATTTTATTATCTGTATTATCTTTTTTTAATATAATTTATTCTTATTATTTTAATTTATATTTAAATATCGACACATATTTTTATACTTTTTTAGTTTCAGCAATAATTGGAGGTAGTTCATTTTTAAAAAAAAAAAATGAGACTAAAATTACTATATATTCTAAAATATTAACAGTAATTATAGGATATTTGCTAATACCATTAATTATTTCAATTCCATATTATTTTAGTATTTATAATCTTTCTTTTTTAAACAGTTATTTTGAATCTATTTCTGGTTTTACATCAACAGGTTTTACAGTATTTGAAAATATTAAACATCTTGACCAAACTTTAATTTTATGGAGATCAACATCACAATGGATAGGTGGTATTTATTTTTTGTTTTCAATATTATTACTAATAGATATTTTTGATAATAATTTAAAAAAATCATTAACAAATTTTATATCCTTCAATTATTCTGAAACATTTAAACAATCTCTTAAAATCTTATTATTGTATATAGCTATAACTTTTTTTTTATTTATCGTTTTAAAATTAATTAATCTCAGAACCTTCGATTCTTTTAATATAGCAATGACTATCATTTCATCTGGAGGTTTTTTACCTGTAAATGATATTGATAGTATAATTAATAGCAATTTTAAAGAAGTAGTTTTTTCTTTTTTAATGTTATTTTCTTACTTCAGTTTATTTTTAGTTTTTAATATTTTTTTTTTAAAAAATAAGAGTCTCAATTTTTTTGCTGAAGATATTTATCTTCTAATTTATTTTTTAATTTT
>CABYKS010000035.1 GCA_902519625.1 uncultured Pelagibacteraceae bacterium
TGGGTGCTTTCTCCTTTTAGCCTTTTTGTTGCCCTTTGTTCAGCTAATTTTCTTTTTTCAAAATCATTTGCTGAAGATGGCTTTGAAACTACAGGGTCTCTTGGAACAAAATTAGCTTTTGGTTTATTGAATGTATTTCTTTGGTGGGAACTTTTAGAAAAAGAAGATTTCGATCCAAATCTAGTATTTTTCTTTTCAATTACTACTGAATTTTTTCTATGCGATTTTGCTAGTTCAATATTAGTTATTGTCTTTTTTGAACTTCCCGAAATAGTTAACTTTAATTTTTTCTTTTCCATGCGTCATCTCTCAATCTTTATAAACTTTTTCTCTTGCTGACATAATTAATTCATCAGATTCTTTTTTAGAAAGTGCAAAATCTTCCAAATATCCTTTAATTTTAACTCTTTCTCCTTTTACAACATCATAAGCACCTGTGAGTTCATCAGAGGATAAGTCTGCAAAATCAGATAATTTTAAAATATTTTGTTCTCCTAAAGTCACAAGCATACCAGGTGTTAAGCCTTTGTGATTAATAAGTTCATTTTCAAGACCTAAATCTTTTATTTTATTATTTATTTCCATTTGATCTTTTTTGTGAAATTCATCTGCTCTTTCAATAAGTTCTTTTGCTGTATCTTCCTCAATTCCTTCAATTTTTAATAAGCTTTCAATATTACTATCTTTAATATCATCAATTGATGAAAAACCTTCTGCTACTAATAGCTGTCCAAGTGTTTCATCTAATTCTAAATTTTTTACAAAATTTTCAGTTTTTTCTTTAAATTCAATTTGCCTTTTTTCTGAATCTTCTTGATCTGTCATTATATTAATTTCATAATTTAAAAGTTTTGTGGCTAATCTAACATTTTGACCTCTTCTACCTATTGCCTTACTTAAATTTTCTTCTGTGAGTATTACATCAAGTTTTTTAGATTCATTATCAACATTAACTCTTTGAACTTCTGCTGGTGATAAAGCATTTGAAACTACAATCGCAGGATCTTCAGACCAATTCACAATATCAATTTTTTCACCTTGAAGTTCATTTACAACAGCTTGAACTCTACTACCTCTCATTCCTACACAGGCTCCTACTGGATCCAATGACGTGTCTATTGCTTTAACACATATTTTTGCTCTACTTCCTGGATCTCTTGCAGAAGATTTAATTTCAATTAATCCATCATAAATTTCTGGAACTTCTTGTACAAAAAGCTTTTCCATAAATTTTGGATGTGCTCTAGATAAAAATATTTGTTGGCCTTTAGGTTCTCTTCTAACATCCAAACAATATGCTTTTACCCGATCTCCTGCTTTAATATTTTCTCTAGGTATCATTTCATTTTTTTGAATAATTGCCTCTGTCTTTCCAAGATCCACAATAACATTTCCAAATTCCAATCTTTTAACGATTCCACTTACAATAGTATCTTTTTTATCTTTAAAATCTTCAAATTGTCTTTCTCTTTCGGCTTCTCTTACATTAAAACTTATAACCTGCTTAGCAGTTTGGGCAGCTATTCTTCCAAAATCAAAAGATGGCAAAGGTTGCAGAACTTCATCACCTATCTTTTTATCTTTATTTAATTGGTTAAGCTCAATTGCTTTATCTAAGCTAATTTCTAAGTTATAATTTTCCGGTTTCTCTACAATAGTAAGTTTTCTAAATATTCCTATATCTCCACTATCTCTATCAATTAAAACCTTAATTTCATTTTCTGATCCAAATTTAGACTTAGCTGCTTTTGCAATTCCACTTTCCATAGAATCAATTATTAGCTCTTTGTCTATAGATTTTTCTAAAGCTACAGCCTCAGCTATTCTTAGTAATTCAAGTTTATCTGCTCTTCTATTTAACATTTTTTATATTCTCCAAAAAAAAATGGGCCGAGGCCCATTTTGAAATTTCAACAATGTACCGTGAATATATGTATTTTATTTATATTTTCAACTTTAATTACTTATTAAAAACATCTGCTTTATCTGTTTTTTCCCAAGAAAATGAGCCATCAGCTCCTGGATCTCTTCCAAAGTGTCCATAAGCTGCTGTTTTTTCATATATTGGTTTATTTAAACCTAACATTTCTCTTATTCCTCTTGGACTTAAGTCAAAATTATCATTAATTAATTTTTCTACATGTCTATTTTTTTCCTCATCATTATCAAATAGATCAACATAAATTGATAAAGGCTTTGATACACCAATTGCATATGCTAGTTGAATTAAACATTTATCTGTAATTTTCGATGCCACTACATTTTTTGCTAAATATCTTGATGCATAAGCTGCCGATCTATCGACTTTTGTAGGATCTTTTCCTGAAAAAGCTCCTCCACCGTGTGGAGCCGCTCCTCCATAAGTATCTACAATTATTTTTCTGCCAGTCAATCCACTATCTCCATCGGGACCACCTATAACAAAATTTCCTGTAGGATTTATATAAATCTCCTTTTCATCAAGATTTCCTAATAAATTTTTTGGAATAGATCTCTCAATGTAAGGCATACAAAGTTCTTTAACTTTTGCTAAGTCAACATCTTTGGAATGTTGCGTAGAGATAACCACTGATTTTACAGCATTAGGTATACCATCTTTATATTCAATTGTAATTTGACTTTTTGAATCTGGCTCTATTCCTTTTAGGTTTCCAGATTTTCTATCTTCAGCCATTAATCTTAAAATTCTATGTGAGTAATGAATTGGAGCTGGCATTAAAACATCAGTTTCATTACATGCATATCCAAACATAATTCCCTGGTCTCCAGCACCTTCATCTTTATTTCCAGATGAGTCTACACCCATGGCTATATCTGCTGACTGAGCGTGTAAATGAGTTTCAATCTTAGTTGTATCTTTCCAGCTAAAACCATCTTGGTCATAACCAATATCCTTGATACATTCTCTAACTTTCTGAATTAAATCATCTTTTTTAATTTCCGGTCCTCTGACCTCTCCGGCTAAAACAACTTTATTTGTGGTTGTTAATGTTTCACAGGCTACTCTTGACTGAGGTTCTGCTCCTAAATAACTATCTACCACCATATCTGATATTCTATCGCAAACTTTATCTGGGTGGCCTTCTGAAACTGACTCGCTAGTAAATAAAAAATTTTTCTTCATCTATTCTCCCCTTTTATTTAAAAAAAAAAACAAACTAATATAAATTAATAAAAAATAAAAGAAGATCTTGTTGCCAAAAGAACTAAAAAGAGTTTTTTTTGTTTGTTCAAAACTTTTTATCTCCATAACTCCCCTCTCGGTTGATTTAATCTGTTTTATTATTTGTCCTTTGGGGTTAATAAATGCTGAAATACCATTATTGGCTGAACGAATTAAATTCTTTCCTTCCTCTATAGACCTGAATATTGAGTGTGAGAAATGTTGGTATGGGCCAACAGAATTACCAAACCAACCATCTTCTGAAATATTTAATATTAAATCAAAATCACTATTTGTTTTATTAATTTTTCCTGAATAAATTATTTCATAACAAATTAATGGAACAAAA
>CABYKS010000036.1 GCA_902519625.1 uncultured Pelagibacteraceae bacterium
TGACGTTGATATAGTTTTTACAGCTTTACCAAATGGTGAAGCTCAGAAAATATCAAACAAATTATTAAAAAAAAATATCTTAATAGATTTGTCAGCTGATTTTAGACTTAAATCTGCAAAAGAATATTTAAAATGGTACAAAATTAAACATGGTTCTAAAAAAAATATAAAAAAAAGTGTTTATGCAATTCCTGAAATTTCAAAAGATAAAATAAAAAAATATAAAATAATTTCATGTCCTGGTTGCTATCCTACTTCAGTATTATTGCCGTTAATTCCTTTAATTAAAAACAACCTAATTAAAAAAAATAATATAATAATTGATTCAAAATCTGGTTATTCTGGAGCTGGTAGAGGAATTCATAAAAAATATCAAAACAAAAACTTATATGAATCCCTGAGCGCATATGGAGTTGGCTTTCATAGACATAATTCAGAAATGCAACAAGAATTAAATATTTATTCAAAAAATAAAATAGAATTTATTTTTACACCTCATTTAAGTCCAATGTTTAGAGGAATTTTAAGTACGATTTATTTAGAACTAAAAAAAAATATTTCTATAAATTATGTAAATTCTAAATTAAAAAGTTTTTATAAAAAAGATACTTTTGTTAAGATTCTTCCAATTAATTCACTCATAAGTACTAACGATGTGATTAATACAAATTACTGCCATGTATCTCTATGTAAATCAAAGGATAAGAATAAATTAATAATTTTGTCAGCAATAGATAATCTGATAAAAGGAGGGGCAGGGCAAGCAGTGCAAAATTTAAACTATTATTTTGATTACAATGTTAAAAAAGGATTAGTATGAAAAATATAATTATCTTAATTTTATCATTTTTTTTGTTATTTTCTTGTACTTCTTATAATGGCAGTAAAAATATAAATATACAGAACGCTCAATTAGCACACTCAAAAATCAGTAATATAAATAATGATTTTTCATATAAAGAGTATAAATCATTAATTGTTGAGTATGGCATAAATAGTAAATTTCCAGATTTAAAATAATAACATGAAGAATATTAATATAGCATTAGTTGGTTTGGGTCAGATAGGCAATTATTTGCTTAATGAGTTAACAAAAAAAAGAAAAGATATTGAACTTAAAACTGGAAAAAAAATTAATGTTGTAGCAATTTCAGCAAAAAATATTAATAAAAAAAGAAAGTTCAAAATAAATAAAAAAATATTTTTTAAGAATCCTTTAGATATTTTAAAGATTAAAAAAATTGATATTCTATTTGAATGTATCGGTTTATCAGGTGGTATTTCCAAAAAAATTGTTGAATCAGCATTAAAAAATAAAATTCATGTTATAACACCGAATAAAGCTTTAATATCAAAGCATGGAGACTACTTATCAAAATTAGCAGAAAATAATAAAGTAAATTTAGAATTTGAAGCCTCTGTAGCTGGGGGTATACCAATATTGAGAACTATAAAAGAAGGTTTAGCAACAAACAAAATTAATAAAGTATATGGAATTTTAAATGGTACTTGTAATTATATTTTGTCAGAAATGGAAAGTTCCAAAGAATCATTTTCAAATGTCTTAAAAAGAGCGCAAAAATTAGGATATGCCGAACCAGGAAATCCTAAACTTGATTTGAATGGTTATGACGCTTTTGCAAAGATTAGGATTTTGTCATCTTTATCTTTCAATAAAAAAATATCTAATAAAAAGTGCCTAATGGAGGGAATAGAAAATATTGAATTTAAGGATATTGAAATTGCTGATCAATTAAATTTTAGAATTAAATTACTAGGAATAACAGAGTTAATAAAAAACAAACTTTTCGAAAGAGTTCATCCATGTCTAGTTAAAAAAGACTCATATATTGCAAATGTTTCTGGTGTTATGAATGCTGTGATTTTACATGGAGAGCCAGTAGGAGAAAGTGTTCTGCAGGGTGAGGGCGCAGGGCCAGGAGCAACTTCATCTGCACTAATGTCTGATCTTCTTTCTATTTTAAGAGGCAATATTAAATTTCCTTTTGGTGTTTCTAGTGCAAAACGTAAATCAATTACTTCATATGATTTAAATAAGTATTTAAATTCTCTTTATCTTAGATTTGAAGTAAATGATAAACCAGGTGTTCTTTCACAAATTACACAATCATTAGCAAAAAAGAATATTTCTGTTGAAAGACTTATTCAAATTCCAGATCACAAAAACAAAAAAGCATCTATAATTATAATTACTCATAAAACTAATGAATTAGATGCAAACAAATGTCTTAAAATGCTTAAGACGAATAGAAACATTTTAAAAATTCCTACAAGAATAAGACTATTCTAAATGGAATTATATTTTAAGTTATTTGAGGTATTATCTCCTGTTTTTTTTATTGTTGGTATAGGTTATTTTTTAGGTAAAAAAAAATCCGATATAGATACTGCATTTATAACAAATTATTCAGCAAATTTCGGTGCACCTGCACTGTTCATTTTTGCAATAACATCGTCTGGAGTTACTTACAGTGTATTTTCTGAATATTTTTTTTATTCAGTAATAGCACTTATTTGTTTTGCAATAACAGGTGTTATTTTTTTATTTTTTATGAAAAAAGATATTTCAAGAGAATTACCTCCTTTTTTTCTTCCTAATACAGGTAATATGGGGATACCAATTTGTTTATTTGCATATGGATCTCTAGGAATGGGAGTTGCAGCGGCTATATCATCCTTAGTAGTTCTTTTGCATTTTACCGCCAATATTTTTTTAGCTAGTAAAAAGTTTGATATAAAAATTATTTTAAAAAGTCCCTCATCATATGCTGTGATTATAGCTGTGGCTTTTCTTTATTTTGACCTTGAAATGCCTAAATTTGTAATAAATACAGTAATGTTATTGGGCTATGCTATGATTGTTCTAATATTGATGTCGTTAGGTGTTTCGCTAACTCAAATGAAAGTATTTTCTTTAAGAAGTTCCCTAATCTCATCCGTGGGTCGAGTAATAATAGGTCCAATTATAGGATTTATTTTAATTAAAATATTTAATTTGTCTGGTTATGCAGCGGGTGTATTATTAATTCAATCTGCAATGCCTAGTGCTATTTTGACATATTTGATTGCTTCAATGTACTCCCCAAAAGAAATAGTAGATAACATATCCAGTATGATTGTGGTTTCAACTTTAATGTCTTTAATAACTATACCAATTATAGTCTTCATAGCATTAAAGTATTTTTCTTAATGAGGGCTATTATCCTTAATTTATCAGCATGGGCAGTTTTGCCTTTTATGGATACCATTGCAAAATATTTATCTGCTGAATTATCTTTTTTTCAAATTACTTGGGCCAGATATTTTTTTACCGTTTTTTGGACACTTCCATTTATGTTCATTTTTTTCAGAAAAAACTTAACATTTTCTCAAAATCCTAAATTACAAATTTTAAGGGGATTAACTCTTTTTTCTGCTAACATTTGTTTTTTTTATTCAATTTCAATAATATCTATGGCTAAAGCTCTAACACTTGCTTTTGTTGCTCC
>CABYKS010000037.1 GCA_902519625.1 uncultured Pelagibacteraceae bacterium
TAATTAAATTAAAAAATACATACGAAAAACCTTCTGAAAAAAAAAAGAGAATTCTGCAAGAAAATATAAAAAGAGTTAAAAAATTAAACAAGCTCAAAAATAGAATTTAAATTACCGCGGGGTGGAGCAGCCTGGTAGCTCGCAAGGCTCATAACCTTGAGGTCGGCGGTTCAAATCCGTCCCCCGCAACCAATTAAATTTTAAAATTTGATTTTTTACTATCAGCTAAAAAACCTTTTACTGTTTCAATGCTTAACTGATTTAAAGTTTTTCCAAATTTTTCGATTTTTTCAATAGTTGTAGGTGGAACTGTTATAATATGACATCCTAATTTTTTTGCTTCTGTAAAATTGTAAGGTTCTCTTACACTTGCCCAGAGTATTTTTACATTTTTATATTTTTTTGCCAACTTTAAACTTTTTTTAAACTCGGGTATTGGATTTTTACCAACATCTCCTGCTCTTCCTGCAAATATTGAAATAATAACTTTTGATTTTTTATTAATTTTTTTTAATATTTTATTAACTTGCTTGGCGCTATAGACCGCTGTTATATTTATTTTTATATTCTTATTATTTAAATATTTTATAATTTTGCCCATGAAAATACCTTTTGAATTTATTACAGGTATTTTAACATAAACGTTTTTTCCCCATTTAGTAATTTTGAGTGCTTGCTTTTCCATACCAAAATAGTCATCGCTAAAAACTTCAAATGATATTGGTTTTCTTTTACAAATCTTTAAAATTTGTTTCGAATAAGCTTCATAATTTTTTGCTCCCGCTTTCCTCATCAAGCTAGGATTAGTTGTAAATCCTTTAACAATTTTTTTTTTATTAAATTTTGTTATTAATTTTATATCGGCAATATCACAGTATATTTCAGTACTCATAAAGATTAAATATTATAAGTTTTTTATTATTTCTTCAGTCATTTTTTTTGCATCAGCAAAGAGCATTAAAGTGTTTTCTCTATAAAACAAATCATTATCTATTCCTGCATATCCTGGTGATAAACTTCTTTTAACAAATAATACTGACTTAGACTTTTCAACATCCAGTATTGGCATACCATAAATTGGGCTTTGAGGGTCAGTTTTTGCAACGGGATTCGTTACGTCGTTAGCTCCAATTACATAAGCTACATCACAATTAGCGAAGTCATTATTAATTTCTTCCAATTCAAAGACTTCGTCATAAGGAACGTTTGCCTCTGCTAATAAAACATTCATATGTCCAGGCATTCTACCTGCAACTGGATGAATTGCATAAGTAACCTTTACACCATTTTTCTTTAAAGCATCAACCATTTCTCTTAGAGCATGTTGAGCTTGTGCAACTGCCATACCATAACCAGGTACAATTATAACTGAAGAAGCATTTTTCATTAAAAACGCTGCATCATCTGCATTTCCATTTTTTACAGGTTTTTGTTCTTTAGAATTATTTGAAGAAGATTGATCTGTTGCGCCCCATCCTCCAAGTATGACATTAAAGAACGAACGATTCATTCCTTTGCACATAATGTAAGATAATATTGCTCCAGAAGAACCTACTAATGCACCTGTGATTATTAATGCTGTATTTTCTAAAGTAAAACCTATTCCTGCTGCCGCCCAGCCTGAGTAGGAGTTAAGCATCGAAATTACAACTGGCATATCTGCGCCACCGATTGGTATAATGAGTAAAATACCTAACAAGAATGAAATTATAATTATTGTCCAAAACCAAGTATCAAATTGGGTTTTACATAAGTAAAAGATTAAACCAATTAAAATTAAACCTAATGCTAAATTTAAATAATGTTGACCAAAAAAAGTTATTGGAGAACCTGACATTATCCCTCTTAATTTTAAAAAAGCTATAATTGACCCCGTAAATGTTATTGCTCCTATTGAAGCGCCCAAAGACATTTCGATTAAACTTGCAATTTTAATATTACCTGGTGATCCTAAATTAAATACTTGTGGATTTAAAAATGCTGATATAGCTACAAAAACTGCTGCTAGTCCAACTAAACTATGAAAACCAGCAACAAGTTCTGGCATTGCAGTCATTGGTATTTTAAATGCAATAAACGCTCCTATTGAGCCTCCAACTAGCATTAAAATAATTAAATATAAAAATCCTGAAGAAAAATTACCTACAGAAATAATTGTAACGCCAATAGCTATGGCCATTCCAATTATTCCAAATAAATTCCCTTGCCTAGATGTTTCTGGGGATGAAAGACCTCTAAGAGCTAAAATAAACAACACCCCCGAAATAAGATAAAATACAGCTAATAAATTTGCAGAAATCATTCTTTAATCTTTCTTTTTTTTTTTATACATAGCCAACATTCTTTGGGTAACTAAAAAGCCTCCAAAAATATTGATTGCTGCTAGAATTATTGCCAAATATCCATAAATATTTGCTGTATCAAATATATTTCCATTTTCTCCAGCTAAAGCTGCAATGATAGCTCCAACTATAATTACAGATGAAATAGCATTTGTTACTGACATTAGAGGTGTATGCAAAGATGGAGTCACGCTCCAAACAACATAGTATCCTATAAAAATAGATAGTATAAAAATGCTGAATCTGAATATAAATGGGTCTATTTCCATGAGTTTATTTTATTATTGTTTTAGCAATTATTTCATCTTCTAAATTAATATTAATTTTTTTATTTTCTTTATCATATAAATTTAAAACAAAGTTAAATACATTTTTTGCATAAAGACTGGAAGATGAAGTTGGTAATTTATTTAATATATTTCTTTCACCCATAATTTTAACACCATTTTTTTCAATGATCTTATCTACTTCAGTAAATGCAACATTTCCTCCTTGGACTGCCGCTAAATCATATATTACTGATCCAGGTTGCATATTTTCTAACATATTTTCTTTAATAATTAATGGTGCTTTTTTTCCTGGTATCAAAGCAGTACAAATTACGATATCAATTTTTTTAAGTGTATCACTTAATAGCTCTTCTTGTTTTTTTTTAAATTCATCTGATCCTTCTTTAGCATATCCTCCTTCGGTTTCTAAATTTTCAGATCCCTCTACTGTTAAAAATTTTCCACCTAAACTTTCTACTTGTTCTTTTGAAGCCATTCTTACATCTGTCGCAAATACAATCGCTCCCATTCTTTTTGCTGTAGCTATTGCTTGTAAACCTGCAACTCCAGCGCCCACAACTAAAACTTTTGCTGCAGGAATTGTTCCTGCCGCAGTCATCATCATTGGTATAGCTTTTTCATATATCGAAAATGATTCTACTACTGCCTTATATCC
>CABYKS010000038.1 GCA_902519625.1 uncultured Pelagibacteraceae bacterium
CTAGACCTGTATAACTGAGCCTGATACCTCTTAACTTGAAATATCTTAATTTTTTTTTATCTTTGATTGAATGGAAGATAATAGTATTATTTTTATTATTATCAGTAATTACAGGTGATTTCTTATTAATTTTTAAATTTTTATCAATAATCAATCTTTTTGGAGAAAAATTTTCTAAACCATTAATTCTACAAGACAATTTTGAATTATCCGCATTAGCAGTTTTAGATGAAATTAAAATTGAATCAAAGTTATACCTTAAAATATGTGATACATCTCGTGAATGCTGATTAGTTATAAATTTATTCTTTGATGATACAAAAAAATCATTTGAGCATGCTATTTTTGCTGCTACAAAAGGTTTTTTACTATTTTTTTGGTTAAAATAATTTGTATAGAATTTTTTACTTTCAGATTTTAATAATCCTTTTTTAACATTAATTTTTTTTGATATTAAAAGTGAATATGCTTTATTGGATGTTCTTTTATCAATATCATTGGATGAATAAACTACTCTTTTAATTTTTGATTTAACAATTAGATTTGTACATGGTGGCGTTCTACCGTAATGAGTACAGGGTTCCATTGTAATATAGATTGATGAATTTCTAAGTTCATTCTTTTTACATTTATTTATAGCGACAGTTTCGGCATGTGGTCTTCCTCTAAAACCAGTTTGTCCAAAAGATAAAATTTTATTATTTTTTACTATTAAACAACCAACAGATGGATTTAATCCAGTTAAACCGTTTCTTTCTCTGGCTAAATTCATGGCAATACTCATGAAATACTTATCTAATCTGTTTGATTTATCTTTTTTTGAAGACATCAATTTTATCTACGAATTGAATAAAATCTTTTTCTTCTCTAAAATTTCGATAGACTGATGCAAATCTAACATAGGCTACAGGATCTAAATCTTTCAAACCATCCATAACCATTGTTCCTATAGTATTTGTAGCTATTTCACTTTGACCCAATTCCTCTAAAGATCGAGATATATTTGTTATAAATTTTTCGACTGTGTCTGTATCTATTGGTCTCTTTTTTAATGCAATATAAATTGATTTTGACAATTTTTCCCTATCAAATGGTGATTTTCTTCCATTTTTTTTGACTACCATCATTTCTCTAAACTGGACTCTTTCAAAAGTAGTAAATCTCTCACCACAAACACATAATCTTCTTCTTCTAATCGCTGTACCATCTTCGGTTGGTCTAGAGTCTACAACTGAAGTTTCTCCTTTTTTGCATATTGGGCAAATCATTTTCTTAAATTTTTGTAAATTGGAAAAGAAGAACAAAGTGAAACAACTTCTTTTCTAACTTCATCTTCAATTTTGCTATTATCATTTGGATTTTTTGATAAACCGTCAATTACTTTTGTAATAAGTTCACCTACTTTTTCAAATTCCTTTAAACCAAAGCCTCTTGTTGTGGCCGCTTGAGATCCAAGTCTAATACCAGATGTTATCATTGGGCTTTCAGAGTCAAATGGAATACCATTTTTATTGCACGTTATGTTTGCTCTAGATAAACTTTCAGCAGCTAAATTACCTTTAACATTAAAAGGTCTTAAATCTACTAACATTAAGTGTGTGTCTGTTCCTCCAGAATAAATTTTAAAACCATTATTTTTTAAAGTTTCAGATAAAATTTTTGCATTAGCTAAGACTGATTTTATATAATCTTTAAACTCAGGTCTTAACGCCTCTAGAAAACCTGCTGCTTTTGCTGCAATGATATGCATTAAAGGTCCGCCTTGATAGCCAGGAAAAACTGCAGTGTTAATTTTTTTAGCAATATCTTCATGATTTGTTAAAATAATACCACCTCTTGCACTTCTAAAAACTTTATGTGTAGTTGAGGTTACAATATGCGCATGTTCACATGGATTTGGATAACCTTTTCCTGCAACCAAACCTGAAAAATGAGCCATGTCTACCATAAGATATGCGTCCACTTTATCGCATATTTCTCTAAATCTTTTAAAATCTATAACTCTAGAATAAGCGCTTCCACCAGCAATTATAAGTTTAGGTTTGTGTTCTAATGCTAATTTTTCAACATGATTATAATCAATCAGTTCAGATTTTTTATCAACATCATAACCTATAGGATTAAACCATTTTCCAGACATTGAAATTTTTAAACCGTGTGTTATATGTCCACCTGAATTTAAACTCATTCCCATAAAAGTATCACCAGGTTTAAGTAAAGCTAAAAATGTAGCTCCATTAGCTTGAGCTCCTGAATGAGGTTGAGAGTTTGCAAACTTACAATTAAATAATTTCTTTAATCTTTCATTAGCTAAATTTTCAGCAACATCAACATGTTCACAACCATTATAATATCTTTTGCCAGAATAACCTTCGGCATATTTATTTGTTAATACTGATCCTTGTGCTTCTAATACGGCTTGGGAAACAATATTTTCAGAAGCAATTAATTCAATATGTTCTTGTTGTCTTTGTAATTCATCATTTATTGCTTTATATAAATCTGGATCAGTTTTAGACAAACTATCTTCAAAAAAACTTTTGTATTGATCGTTTAAATATTTACTTTCGCTAGACATAATTAAATTTTTTTAATCCTTCTTAAGTGTCTGCCGCCCTCAAATTTTGTACTTAAAAATATTTTAATAAGACTGATTGCTTTATTTTTATTAATCAACCTTTCACCCAATGTAATGATGTTTGCATTATTATGCAATCTAGATAATTTAGTGTTTTTCTTACTATAACATAAAGCGGCTCTTATATTCTTAGTTTTATTGGCTGCAATAGCCATTCCCATACCGGATCCACAAATCAAAATACCAAAGCTTCCTTTATTAGATGCTACTTTTTTTGATAGTTTTTTTGCATAATCGGGATAATCAACTGATTTAGAGGATTTTGGTCCTAGGTCAGTAATTTTTTTTAATTTTGAGATAATGCTATTCTTTAAATTATAGCCAGCGTGATCAGATGCAATAAAAATCTTTTTCAACTTAAGTAAATTTATAGACTAAAATTAATTAAATTTATAGTCCAAAACACATGCAACTAAATGAACTCTATTTTCTTCACCACCAT
>CABYKS010000039.1 GCA_902519625.1 uncultured Pelagibacteraceae bacterium
TTACAAAAATCTTTTTTTTTTTATTTAAAGTATTTATCATACTTTTATATCTATACATCTCTGCAGGTAAAGGCCAAGTTTTTGAAGCAATTTTTTTTACAATTTTAAATTTTTTTTTTGCAAAATTTTTTATCTTCTTATAATCGCACAAGCTTATTAACGGAAAAATTATAAAACCTTTCTTGTTTAAATAATCAGAAGCCTCATCAAGTATTTTAATTGTAAGATCAGTTCCGTCCAGTCCTGTATTATAGGGAACTTTGTTTTTATACCAAGGAGAAATTTTTGCTATTTTACTAGATATCCCAGAAACATCGTTTACGATTATGTCAAATTTTTTGTTTGCCCATGGCTTAAATAGGCTTCCTGCTTTTACAGTGTGGATCATATTATTTTTTTTCAAATTTTTTTTTGTAAGATTGGTAGCTTTATTTGAAATATCTGAAAAGTAATGTTTGGTTTTGTGTTTTGAATTCCTATCTATTGTAATACCAACGTACCCAGATCCACAGCCCAAATCTAAAATTTTAGATGGTTTTTTAATATGTTTTAATGTTGATTTTATCAATATATCACTTGTACCAGTAGGTTTAAAAACACCTTTTTTTAGTGTCACATTGATTTCTTTGCTCATAAAAAATTAAATCTAAATAAAATTAGTATTATTTTCTTTAAAATTGGTTATTTTTATATATTATGTTCATAATTTGAACAATGTTTAAAAATAGTAATTTGTATCAATTAAAAGCTTAATAAATAGTCTGTAAGTTATTTTATCATGAAAATAGATAAACAAAATTTAATTCAAGGTTCGTCTTATTTAAGAAGTCATGAAAAACAATCATTCGATAGAGTTAATTATATAATTGAAAATATGAGTGATAATTTGGCATATATTGAAGAAATAAAAAAGCAAAATTTATTGAATGAAAATGATAAACAAAAAATATTAAATAAATTTAAAGATAGGTTTAGAAATTATAGGTCATCTTGGAAAAATAATCCAAAGGAGGCATACAGTAATAACAACTTTAAAGACTACGAACCTCTCTGCTTAGATATTGAGACCGCAGCCATATGTGATTTAGCATGCCCACATTGTTATAGAGAGTACATAATTACTCCTGATAAAATTATGAACTTTGATTTATATAAGGAAATCATTGATACAGCAGTAAAATGGAAAGTTCCATCAGTAAAGCTCAATTGGAGGGGTGAACCTCTTTTAAATCCAAAATTATCAGAATTTATTTTGTATGCTAAGAAAAAAGGAATTCTTGAAGTTTCTATTAATACAAATGCAACCAACTTAAGTGAGGAAAAAGCAAATTCATTAATAGAGTCAGGATTAGATTTAATTATTTACTCATTTGATGGAGGAACTAAAAAGACCTATGAAAAAATGAGACCATCAAGATTTAAAGAAAATAAGTTTGAAAAAGTTTATCAAAATATTAAATCTTTTAACGAAATTAAAATTAAAAAATCAAAAAAATTTCCTATTACTAAAATTCAAATGGTTTTAACTAATGAAACTAGAAATGAAATAAATCAATTTTTTGATTTATTTTCTAATTGTGTTGATGACGTAACAGTAACACAGTATACAGAAAGAGGTGGTAATTTAGATACTGTGGACGCCAGTAAAAGAAAAACCCTTCAAAATTATCTTACTAAGAATAACCTTTCAAATGATACAAACTTTTATGTTGGTGCAGATGACAAAATATATGTTTCAACTGGCAGAAAACCTTGTGACCAACTATTTCAAAGATTAATGATAACTTTTGATGGAAGGGTAGCAATGTGCTGTCATGACTGGGGGGCACAACATTGTCTCGGATTTATAAACAAAAGGTCTTTTAATATTGAAAAAACTATCGATGAGTTAGAAAAAAATATCATAAATAAGAAAAAAGGCTTTGAGTTATTAGTAAATGCAAAAAGACCTAATAAATTTAATGAACCTGAGAAAAAAATTTCATCTTTAGGTGAAATTTGGACTGGTGATGAACTTAATAAAATCCGAAAAATACATCAATCAAAACAATTAGACAAAATTGATATATGTAAAAAATGTGATTTTAAAGACACATATGAATGGAAAAAAATCAACTAAAGATATTAAAATAATTGCAGAAATAGCTTCTGCACATAATGGATCACTTAAAAAATTAGACAAATTGTCAAAGGTAGCAATTTCATCAAGAGCAGATTATTTAAAATATCAAATTTTTGATAATAAATTTTTATGTCATAGATCCAGCAAATATTACAAAGGATTGAACAAAATAGAAATTTCAAAAAAAAACTGGACCAAAATTATTAATAAATATAGAGGAAAAATTAAGCTAATTTTAGAACCTTTTGATGAGGATAGTTATAAATTTTGTAAAAAATTTAAAAATAGTGTTGATATTAAGATTTCTTCCTCAGAACAAGATAATCTTCCGTTAATAAGAGATG
This sequence comes from uncultured Pelagibacteraceae bacterium, assembly GCA_902519625.1. Lineage (GTDB taxonomy): Bacteria > Pseudomonadota > Alphaproteobacteria > Pelagibacterales > Pelagibacteraceae > Pelagibacter. The sequence goes on from CABYKS010000039.1 coordinate 2,467, forward strand.
CTGAAAAAAGCTTTAAAAAAATATTTTTCAATATTTCTGGATATAGAAATAATGAAACAATAAAAATATTAAATAAATTTATAAAATCAAAAAAAAAGTTTGTTTTTATGTATGGGTTTCAAGATTTTCCTACAAATATTTATAATATAAGATTTAATTTATTGAAAAACTTAAAAAATTTTTCCTTTACAACTGGGTATGCAGATCATAGTGATACAAATAATAATTTTTTAACTTATTATTCATCTGTGATTGCCATAAACAATGGGGTAAAATTTATAGAGAAGCACATAACTTTAAAAAGAAAGCAAAAACTACCTGACTATATAAGTAGTTTTGAAAAGAAAGAATTTAAAAATTATATTACTTATATAAAAAATTTTAATAGAATTTCTCTGAATAACACATATTCTCTAAAAGAAAAAAAATACAGAGACGA
>CABYKS010000040.1 GCA_902519625.1 uncultured Pelagibacteraceae bacterium
GTAAATTTGGATATGTGGCGATAAAGGATTATCATTTTTCATTATTTATTTTTAATATATGCTTCAGCTATTTCAACTGCATTTAATGCAGCACCTCTTAACAAATTATCAGATACACACCAAAGATTGATGGCTTTTTTATTACTATTATCTTTTCTAATTCTAGAAATGAAAGTTTCATTTTTTCCCGTTGCCTCTACCGGGGTTATATATCCGCCATCTTTTCTATCATCAATAACTTTACACCCATCAGATGTATTTAAAACTTCACTAATTTTTTCTAAAGTAAATTCTTTTTCAAATTCTATATTTATTGATTCAGCGTGTGAAATAAATACTGGAATTCTTACACATGTTGCAGTTAATTCTATATTTTTATCTAAAATTTTTTTTGTTTCATTTACCATTTTTAATTCTTCTTTCGTATAACCTTCGTCGCCAAAAGTATCAATATGTGGAATTGCATTAAAAGCAATTTGTTTAGTAAAATTTTTTGAAACAATTTTTTTATTCTCTAAAGAAAGTTTAGTTTGTTCTAGCAGTTCATCCATTGGCGCTTTCCCTGCACCTGAAGTAGATTGATATGTGGAAATTATTACTCTTTTAATTTTAAATAAATCGTGCAATGGTTTCAAAATTATAACAAGCTGAGCTGTTGAACAATTTGGATTTGCAATTACATTTTTTTTCATTTTTTTTATATGATTTGAATTAACCTGAGGAACAATTAAAGGAACATCAGGATCCATTCTAAAAAAACTTGAATTATCAATAACAACTGATTGTTGCGCAGCAATAGGAGCATATTGTTGAGAAATTTTTCCTCCTGCTGAAAAGAAAGTTATATTAGCTTTTGAAAAATCGAAGGTTTCTAAATTCTCAACTTCAATATCTTTACCTTTAAATTTTAATTTTGATCCTGCACTTTTAGATGATGCTACAAAATATATATCATCTATAGGAAAGTTTCTTTTTTCTAAAACCTCCAATATTTTTCTTCCAACATTTCCTGTTGCGCCAACAATTGCTATATTCATGATGATTTAGTTATACTAAATGAAAGGTAAATCGCAAACTTTTCCCTCAAAAGTACTATCATTTATTGATATTTTAAAGGACTGAGAAACTTCGAAGTAGGGCTTATTTAACATTGCAATTCCTATTACTTTTTTAAAATGTGGAGAATATACACCGGACCTAAGTTCTCCTATTTTGGATCCTTTATCGTCAACAAGATCTATAGATTTTGATACATTTATTTCTCTTGTGTCAATTATTACACCCATCAGCTTTCTAATAATACCAGATTGTTTAACTTCTTTTAATTTTTCTTTTCCAAGAAAATTGACTTCGGTATCTAAATTTACATATTTATCTAATCCGCATTCAAGTGGATTATCGTTATTATCCATATCATTCCCATACGATAGTAAAGCACTTTCAATTCTCTCAATTAAATTTGGACACCCTGGTTTGACATTAAATTCTTTTCCGACCTCGAATAATTTATCATATAAAGCCAAACCAGATTTTGTATTTTCAACATAAATCTCATAGCCACCTTGTTTTGACCAACCTGATCTTGCAATCAAATGTTTTGCTCCAGAAAATTCAAAATAATCAAAACCAAAAAATTTCATTTCAGTAATTTTTTTTCCAAAAATTTTTTCCATAAGCTGATAGGATTTTGGGCCTTGTACTGCTAATATGTCAACATTTGGTTCAAATATTTTAACATCAAACTTATTTCCAATTGCTAATCCTTTTGCAAATAAAATTACATCGGAGTCGGCAATTGAAATCCACCATCTCTCTTCACTAAGTTTTAGAATTACTGGATCATTTATCAAACCTGCTTTGTCATCTATAATTGGACAATAATAGCATCTTCCTACTTTGGATTTTGATAGATCTCTGCATGTCATTAATTGTACTAATTTTCCTGAATCTTTCCCACGGATTTCAACTTGTCTTTCTCCAGCAACGTCCCAGACTTGTACGTTTTCTTTTAGATGGTGGTATGCATCCTCTAAAGATCCGAATGCAGCTGGTAAAAGCATATGATTATAAGATGTGTAAGCTGTCACACCTTGCTTTTCAATTCTAGATGTGTAGGGTGTGCTTCTAAGTCTTCTAGATCTTGCTATAGAATAATTTTTCATATTTTTTTAAAATTTATTATTCTTTAGCCTTTTTTCTTAGCTCAAATTTCTGAATTTTACCTGTTGACGTTTTTGGAAGTTCACAAAACTCAATTTTTTTTGGAACTTTGAAACCTGCTAAAGTTTCCTTACAAAAGCTTATTAATTCTTTTTCGGTAACATTTTTATCTTTAACTTTTTCAATAAATGCACAAGGCACTTCTCCCCATTTTTCATCTGGTTTTGCAACAACTGCAGCAATGGAAACGCCTGGGTGCTTTGCTAAAGTATTTTCAATTTCAATTGAAGAAATATTTTCACCACCAGATATTATTATATCTTTTGATCTATCTTTTATTTTTATGTAACCGTCTGGATTGGTGACAGCCAAATCACCAGAATGGAACCATCCATTTAACATTGCTTTATCTGTTGCTTCTTTATCTTTAAAATAGCCCTTCATTACAATATTACCTCTTATCATTATTTCTCCAATTGTTTTTCCATCCATTGGAACTGGTTTCATTGTCTCAGGATCCATAACCATAGCATCTTCCGTATTTGGATACCTTACTCCTTGTCTTGCTTTTATTTCATTTTTTTTATCTTCGTCAAAAGAATTCCATTCATCGTTCCAAGCACATTGTAAAATATGTCCATATGTTTCTGTAAGTCCATAAACATGCATTACTTCAAACCCTAAAGCTTCCATTTTTTTGAATATTATACTTGGGGGAGGGGCACCTGC
>CABYKS010000041.1 GCA_902519625.1 uncultured Pelagibacteraceae bacterium
TATTTCTTTCAACAATTTTTTTTGAAAAGCCGATACTTGTTATTGAAAATGAAACTTTATTAGAATTAGTAGTGTCACCACCTGACAATTTTAAATTATATTTCTTTTGTTCTTGATTTAATGATTTTGAAATCATTTTTAAATTTTTTTTTGTAAATTGATTTTTATTTCCACTGCCAGAAATAAAATAATATGTAGGTTTAACACCTTTTGCTATTAAGTCGGAAATTGAAGATCTTATAATTTTTTTTATTACCAAGTTTGGATATTTAAAATTAGGAAAATGTACACCTTCATTATAGGTGTCAACTGATACTATTAATTTATATTTCTTGTCAAAAAAAACATCATCGTTTAGCATTTTTGCGTTTGGATTGTTATTAGAGATTTTTTGAAAATAGTTTTTTATTAATTCAAATTCATCCATTAGAACTTCTTATTTTCTTTGATATTTTATCTAATAATGCATTTAAATATTTAGTTTGCCCATCTTCTATAAAAAAATTAGAAGCTCTTAAGTACTCATTTATAATAATTTTTGAAGATATTTTTGGTTTATACAAAAATTCAAATATTGCACTTTTAACTATAACCTGGAAAACTTTATCTAACTTATTTAAATCTAAATCTGTATTAAGATGATTTGATATTTCATAATTAATTACTTCATCTCTTTCAATGGTTCCATTAACTACATCTTTAATAAATTTTTTAAATCTATGTTTTGGAAAAGTTAAATTTTCATCCTCATTAAAAAATTTTCCATAAAGTTTTTGGATTACTATTACTCTAGGATTATTTTTTGGACTAAATTGTAAAGTCATATTATTGAGATAGAACAGAAATTACTGCTTTAGCAGCCTCATCCCCTTTTCTACTTCTGGCTTTTGCTTGTTTCATATTCAGACATGTTATTATGCCGTTACCAATTGGTTTTTTACTATCTATAGATAAACTCATTATAGCCTGCGTTGATGCACTTGAAATAAAATCAAAATGAGGTGTTTCGCCTTTTATAACGCAGCCTAAAGCAATAAATGCATCATATTTTTTAATATTTTTTGAAATAGTTATAGGAATTTCAAAAACTCCAGGAACCCTGATTACTTTTAATGTAAAATTATTTAAATTATTTTTTGCACTTCTTAACAATAATGAAGAGATATCTTCATAGTAATCTGCTAATACAATTAATATTTTTTTCATTTAATTATTTCCTGCTTGGTTATTTTAATTCCATAACCATCTAAACTAACTACTTTTTTTTTAGATCTAGTTACTAATATCATATTTTTTATATGTAAAGATTTAATAATTTGAGCACCAATGCCATAATTCTTTATCAATTTATCCTTACCTTTTTTATAAAAATCTTTACTTTTATAGTCACGTAATGTCTGAGTAACAGATTTTAAATTGCTGTCTCTTATAAATATAAGAACACAATTATTGTATTTTTTGAAATGATTTAGAGTGTTGTTAAAAGAATTTGGTAAATTTTGATTTAACAAGTAATTTTGAACAACATTTGAAGAAATAACTCTAACTCGAGGAACTATTCCTTTTTTAATTTTTCCTTTTATAAGTGCAAAATGCTCAGAACCATCTAATAAATTTTCATATATTCTTATTAAATATTTTTTTCCTTTAACTTCTATATTAGATTTTTTTTTAAATTTAATTAATTTTTCTTTCTTTAATCTATAAGCAATAAGGTCATCGATTCTACCAATTTTTAACTTATGTTTTTTTGCAAAATTATGTAATTTTTCACCACGAGCCATGGTACCATCTTCATCCATAATTTCACAAATTACTGCAGAAGTATTTTTTTTAGCAAGTTTAGAGATGTCTACTGATGCTTCTGTATGACCCGCTCTAACTAACACTCCACCATCTTTTGAAATTATAGGAAAAACATGACCTGGCGATACAATATCTTTTTTTAATACATTTTTTTTTGTAGCAACTTTAATTGTCTTTGACCTGTCCTGAGCTGATATACCAGTTGTTACGCCTTTCTTTGCTTCTATGGAAATTGTAAATGCGGTCTGATTTCTAGACTCATTAACGGGAGACATATACGATAATCCTAATTTTTTTGCTTGAACACTATCTAAAGTTAAACAAATCAAACCTCTTCCATATTTTGCCATAAAATTAATTTTTTTTGGATTAACATCTGATGAGCAAAAAACTAAATCACCTTCATTTTCTCTATTTTCATCATCAACCAAAATGTACATACCTCCTTTTTTTGCTTGATTGATTATGGATTCAATTGAGCTGAATTTTTTATTTTTCATTAAAATATTTTTTTACATATTTTGATAAAATATCAATTTCAATATTTACCAAACTATTCATTTTTAATTTAGATAGATTTGTTAATTTATATGTGTGAGGGATTATCCATACTTCAAAACCATTTTTAGTAATTTTAGAAATTGTTAAAGATACGCCATTAATTAATATAGATGCTTTTTCAATTAAACTTTTTTTTTGTTTATTATTTATCGAAAATTCCATCTGATAAGATTTATCAATTAATTTAATTTTTTTAACCTTTGAAACATAATCTACATGACCTTGGCATATATGCCCCGATATATTTTGACCTTTTTTAAGTGGAAGCTCCAGATTTATAATATCTCCTTTTGTAAGTTTTTTAAATCTACTTCTATTTAAGGTTTCATTTGATAAGTAAAATTCTAAAATTTTATTTCTTTTTGATATTAGAGTTAAGCAAACACCATCGCAAGAAATAGAAGTGCCTAAATCTTTAGATTTTAATGAAA
>CABYKS010000042.1 GCA_902519625.1 uncultured Pelagibacteraceae bacterium
TTGCTAATACATCTATGGATATCTCTGATGGTTTAATTACAGATATGAATAAACTTATTAATAAGCAAAAATTATCATTTGATATCGATGTAAATAAAATTCCAATTTCTAAAAATTTAGAATTTTATTTAAAAAAATATAAAAAATTAAAAACTCAATATCTATTTAATGGAGATGACTATCAAATATTATTTACTGCACCTCAAAAAAAACGATTATTAATTAAATCAGTTGGAAAAAGAATGAATCAAAAATTCACAATAATTGGTAAAATAAACAATGGTTATAAAAAAAATTCGATAAAACTGGACAATAAGCCTCTAAATCTTAACAAATTTAAAGGTTATTCACATAAGTTTTAATAAGTTAAATATTGCCTTTTATTTCTTTTTTTGTAATGTCCGATTTTTAATAATAACTAATTAACTAACAATTAAAGGAATTATGGAAGCTTCAGCATCAAATATACTTCAGCTTATTATTTTGGCAGGTTTATTATCAATCGTTTATGGTTTTTTTACAGGTAAAAATATTTTAAGTTCTAGCCCTGGAAATAGTAAGATGCAAGAAATAGCTTCTGCGATTCAAGTTGGAGCTAAAGCTTATTTAAATAGGCAATATAAAACTATAGCGATAGTAGGTGTAGTTGTTTTAGTAATAATTAGTTTTTCATTTAGTATTTTAGTTGGACTAGGTTATTTAATTGGAGCAGCATTATCAGGAATTGCCGGATATGTTGGTATGCTTGTATCAGTTCAAGCAAATGTTAGAACTGCGGAAGCTTCGAGAAAAGGTCTATCACAAGGACTTTCAATTGCATTTAAATCTGGTGCAGTCACAGGTATGTTGGTTGCTGGCTTAGCCCTTTTATCAATAGCAGTCTATTATTATTTATTATTATCTTATGGAGTTGATGAAAGAGAAATAGTAAATGCTTTAGTAGCATTGGGTTTTGGTGCTTCATTAATTTCAATTTTTGCAAGACTTGGTGGTGGAATCTTTACCAAAGGTGCTGATGTAGGTGCAGATTTAGTTGGAAAGGTAGAAGCTGGTATACCAGAAGATGATCCTAGAAATCCAGCTGTTATTGCAGATAACGTAGGTGATAACGTAGGAGATTGTGCTGGTATGGCAGCTGATTTATTTGAAACTTATGCAGTAACAATAGTTGCTACGATGGTTTTATCATCGATATTTTTTCATGGCGATCTTAATATGATGGTCTACCCTTTATCAATAGGTGGTGCTTGTATACTAACATCCATTATTGGAACATTTTTTGTTAAATTAGGTAAATCTAAAAATATTATGGCTGCTTTGTATAAAGGATTTATTGTTACGGCCGTAACATCGCTGATAATTTTATATCCAATTACAGACTATGTATTGGGATTAGAAAATACTTATTCAATTTCTAATAAATCATTCACAGGAATGAGTTTGTATATTTGTGGTGTAATAGGTTTGGCTATAACTGGTTTATTAATATGGGTAACTGAATATTACACAGGAACTAATTATAGACCTGTAAAAAGTGTTGCTTCGTCATCAACAACAGGCCATGGTACAAATGTAATTCAAGGCTTAGCTGTTTCAATGGAAGCGACTGCTATTCCAGCTTTAATAATTGTTGGTGGAATATTATTAACAAATTATATTGCTGGACTTTTTGGTATAGCAATTGCCGTAACAACAATGCTAGCATTAGCAGGAATGGTTGTTGCTTTAGATGCATACGGCCCTGTAACAGATAATGCAGGTGGAATTGCTGAAATGTCTAATTTACCTAAAAATGTTAGAAAAACTACTGACGCATTAGATGCTGTAGGAAATACAACTAAAGCTGTTACAAAAGGTTATGCAATTGGATCTGCAGGTTTAGGAGCGCTAGTTTTGTTTGCTGCATACACAGAAGATATTAAACATTTTTCAAAAGTTACCGGATCTAAATTAGAAGGAATTGTTGTAACGTTTGATTTATCAAATCCATTTGTTGTAGTAGGTTTGTTAGTAGGTGGTATGCTTCCATATTTATTTGGTTCAATGGGTATGCAAGCTGTAGGTAGAGCAGGAGGAGCTGTTGTTGTAGAAGTAAGAAGACAATTTAAAAAAATTCCAGGAATTATGAAAAGAAAGTCTAAGCCTGATTATGGTAAATTAGTTGATTTATTAACTAAAGCGGCAATAAAAGAAATGATAGTTCCATCTTTATTACCTGTGTTATCTCCAATTGTTTTGTATTTATTTATTTTACCAATAGGTGGTCAGGTTGCAGCTCTAGCTTCTGTTGGAGCAATGTTGTTAGGTGTAATTATTACAGGATTGTTTGTTGCTATATCTATGACTGCAGGTGGAGGTGCGTGGGATAATGCAAAAAAATATATAGAAGATGGTAACTTTGGTGGCAAAGGTTCTGAAGCTCATAAAGCAGCAGTTACCGGCGATACAGTAGGAGATCCCTATAAAGATACAGCAGGCCCTGCAGTAAACCCTATGATAAAAATTACTAATATTGTTGCACTACTTCTTTTAGCAGTGATTGCGGGATAATTTTAGTCAGATACTTTTTTTCTTTTGGATGGTGCATTTATTTTTTCCCTTAAACTTGTAAGCACTCCATATATGTAAGAATCTTTTTGATAAGTATTATCTGTAACATCTTCAGAAAATTTATACTTGTTC
>CABYKS010000043.1 GCA_902519625.1 uncultured Pelagibacteraceae bacterium
TTTTGAATTTTTTCCTAAATTACTTTTTTTTATTTCAACAAAATTTCCAACTCTTGATCCTGATTTTAAAACTGTTCCTGGTCTTAATCTGGCAAAAGGTCCAACTACTACATTATTTTCAATTTTAACATTTTCTAAATGAGAAAAAGATTTTATTTTAGAATTGTTTTGTATTTTAACTTTCTCCCCTAGAACTACATAAGGTTCTATAGTTACATTTTTTCCAATTTTTGTATCTTTTGAAAAATAAACTGTCTCTGGTGCAAGCATCTTAACACCGTTTTTTATAAATTTTTCTCTCAATCTCACTTGAGCTTTTTGTAAATTTGTTTGTTTCATTTGCAATTTTATTTATAGTTAAGTAAACATGATCTTTAATTCACAAATTATTTCTTATTAATACTTTTTAAATGACTCAAAAATTTACCATATTATTTGATTTAGATGGCACTTTGGTTGACACAGCTCCAGATCTTATGAATGCACATAACCATGTTATGAGAAAATTTGGATATGAAACCAAATCAACTGACGACATAAGAAAATTAGTAGGCCAAGGTGCGGGATCATTAATTGGTAGATCGGTATGGGGGCAGGCAAAAAAAGAATTAAAAAAGATAAATGACGATAAAATTAAAAAAGAAATGGTAACAGAATTTATAGATTTTTATGGAAAAAATATTGCAAATGAAAGTAAATTAATTAATGGAGCTTATAATTTTTTGAAATGGTGTAAAGAAAATAAAATATCAATGGGAGTTTGTACAAATAAACAAGAACATCTTGCTATAGATTTATTAAAACAAATTAAAGTGTATGATTTTTTTGAATATGTTGCGGGAAGTAATACTTTTGATTTTTGTAAGCCTGATCCTAGGCACTTAACTAATGTAATAGAAATTATGCAAGGTGATATAAAAAAAAGTATAATGATTGGTGATAGTGAAACAGATGGAAATGCTGCAAAAGCTGCTGGTATTCCATTTATTCTATTAGAAGATGGATATACTGAAAAAAATGTAAATGAAATTTCACATAATCATTTAATAAGAGATTTTGTTGGAATTGAAAAAATAGTTCAAAAATACTTGCATCATTAATATTGATTATTCTCATTCCTGGTTGTATTAAAAAACAATAAAAATTGGAGAGAAATTGAAAATTCATACTGTAAAAGTTTACCCATCAAAAACTAAATTAAATAAGAAAAATCAACTTGCTTGGAAATTAGCAGAAATATCTAGTGACAATGTAAAACTAAATAAAAAATCTGTTGAAATGGCAATAAATAGAATTATTGATAATGCTTCAGTTGCAATTGCTTCTTTAAATAGAAAATCAGTAATTTCTTCTAGAGAAATGGCTTTAAAACATCCCAGGAAATATGGAGCAACATTGTTTGGTGTTAATTCAAAAAAAAAATTTGATTGCGAGTGGGCAGCATGGGCTAATGGAACTGCGGTAAGAGAATTAGATTTTCATGACACTTTTTTAGCTGCGGATTATAGTCATCCAGGAGACAATATCCCACCTCTTTTAGCTGTTGCTCAGCAAAATAAAAAAAGTGGAATGGATTTACTACGAGGAATAATTACTGCTTATGAAGTTCAAGTAAATTTGGTTAAAGGAATTTGTTTACACAAACATAAAGTTGATCATATTGCACATCTTGGACCTAGTGTGGCTGCAGGCATTGGTACAATGCTCAGATTAAATACAAATACAATTTACCAAGCAATTCAACAGGCACTTCATACAACAATATCTACGAGACAATCTAGAAAAGGTGAGATTTCAAGTTGGAAGGCTTACGCACCTGCTCACGCAGGCAAACTTGCAATCGAAGCTGTAGATAGAGTAATGCGCGGTGAAGGAGCACCAAGTCCTATTTATGAAGGAGAAGATAGTGTAATTGCTCGAATACTTGATGGTAAAAAAGCATTATATAAAGTTCCTTTACCAAAAAAAAATGAGGAAAAAAAATCTATATTGGAAACATATACAAAAGAATATTCTGCTGAATACCAAGCACAAGCTCTTATCGATATAGCCAAAAAACTTAACAAAAAAATTCAAAATCTTAGTCAAATAAAAAAAATTGATATCTATACAAGCCATCACACACATTATGTAATTGGAACTGGTGCAAACGATCCTCAAAAAATGGACCCAAAGGCAAGTAGAGAGACCTTAGATCATTCAATAATGTACATATTTGCTGTCGCTTTAGAAGATGCGAGCTGGCATCATGTTAACTCATATAAAAAGTCTAGGGCTAATAAAAAAAGCACTATAAAGATTTGGAGATCAATAAAAACACACGAAGATAAAAAGTGGACTAGAAAATACCATGATCCTAATCCAAAAAATAAATCATTTGGCGCAAAAGTAGTTGTGACACTAAATAATAATAAAAAAATTATTGAACAATTAGATAAGGCTGATGCACACCCTTATGGATTAAGACCTTTTGTGAGGAAAAATTATATAAATAAATTTTTGACATTAACAAAAAATATTCTTTCTAAAAAAGAAAGTGATCGTTTTTTAAATACTGTGCAAAATTTAACTAAATTAAAATCAGGACAGCTAAACAAACTTAATATAGAAATAAAAAGT
>CABYKS010000044.1 GCA_902519625.1 uncultured Pelagibacteraceae bacterium
TTTTTTATTAAAAAACAGGCTATATCATAGATAAGGAAATGTTATGGGAATTCATTACGATTACAAAAGTACACGAGGCGCAAAAGCAATGGAAAAGCAAGCAAAGAGAGAGAAAAAACTTGCAGAAAAAAGAGCAAAGAAACAAGCCAAAACAGGTTTTTCAAAGGAAAAAGAACAAGACAAAACTATTCCACTAGACCAGATCATTACGTTAGACCATCTTACCAATCCTGACAAAAAGTAAATGAATAAAAAAGACAAGATTAGCAAATTAGAAATTGCATTGAAAAAGAATTTAAAAAAAAGAAAAATTTTTCAAAAAAAACAAAAAAATAAAAAAAAATAATGTCTGTCCAATCTGATAAATGGATTAAAAAAATGGCTAAGGAATATGGTATGATATCTCCATTTGAAGAAATACAGGTTAGGGGAAACAAAATATCTTTTGGTACTTCAAGTTACGGATATGATGCACGTGTAAATTCAGAGTTTAAAATATTTACTAATGTAAATTCAGAGATAGTAGATCCAAAAAATTTTAAACCTGCTAGCTTTGTTTCAAAAAAAGGTCCAGAATGCATTATTCCACCAAATTCTTTTGCTCTAGCTAGCACAGTCGAATATTTTAAAATTCCAAATGATGTTCTCGTAATTTGTCTTGGGAAGTCGACTTATGCTAGGTGTGGAATAATTGTAAATGTGACTCCGCTGGAACCAGGCTGGGAAGGTCATGTTACACTTGAATTTTCAAACACCACTCCTTTGCCTGCAAAAATATATGCAAATGAAGGAGTTGCTCAATTTATATTTTTAAAAGGTAATGAAGTGCCAGAAGTTACTTATGCGGATAGAAAAGGAAAATATATGGGTCAAAAAGGAGTAACTTTACCCAAAGTCTAACAATGGATAAATTAGAAGTTTATGGAGCAAGAAAGCTCAGGGGAAAAGTGCTTATTTCAGGCTCTAAAAATGCATCTTTACCAATTTTAGCAGCAAGCATTTTATCAAATAAAAAAATTATTTTAAAAAACCTTCCAAATGTAAAAGATATTAAAACAATGATAAGATTATTAGAATCAATCGGATCTACTGTAAGATATTTAAAAAATAAAAATTCAATACAAATAAAAAATAACAATAAAGTTAAAACCTTTGCGTCTTATAATTTAGTTAAAACCATGAGAGCTGGTATTCTTGTTTTGGGACCAATGTTGGCAAAGCATGGAAATGCAAAAGTTTCCACACCAGGAGGATGCACCATTGGAGTTAGACCCATAGATATACATTTAAAAGCTCTAGGTAAACTAGGTGTAAATTATAAAATTGTAGATGGTTATGTTCATGCAAATTCAAAAAAAAAATTAAAAGGTGCAAAAATCAAATTTCCAAAAATATCTGTTGGAGCAACAGAAAATTTAATTATAGCTGCATCTATGGCTGAAGGCACAACAACTTTGTCTAATTGTGCAATTGAGCCAGAAATAAAAGATTTGGTTAATTTTATTAACTGCATGGGTGGAAAAATAAAATGGATTGGAAAAAGAACTATAAAAATCGAAGGTGTAAAAAATTTTAAGGAAGTAAAATACACAATTATGCCTGACAGAATTGAGGCTGGCACCTATCTAATTGCTGCAGCCGTAACGGAGGGTAATTTAAAAATATCAGGAATAAATCCTAATATAATAAGAACTGAAATAGAAATATTAAAAAAATTAGGATTAAAAATAAAAATTGAAAAAAACCAAATCAACGCTGTAGGAGTTAAAGATATAAAAAGTATTAATTTAAAAACTTCTCCTTACCCAGGTTTTCCTACAGATTTGCAAGCTCAGTTAATGGTTTTACTTTGTATGAGTAAAAATAATTCTAAAATTAGTGAAGAGATTTTTGAAAATAGATTTATGCATGTTGCTGAATTAAATCGAATGGGAGCTAAAATTAAAACAAAAGGAAACAAAGCATTTATAGAAGGAAATACAAAATTTAAATCAGCTGAATTAATGGCCACAGATTTAAGAGCATCAGTTTCATTAATACTAGCTGCATTAATTGCAAAGGGAAAAACAACAATAAATAGAATATATCATCTGGATAGAGGTTATGAAGAAATAGAAAAAAAATTAAGAAAAATAGGAGCAAAAATTAGAAGAGTTTCCTAAATGAATGAAAAAAAATATCTTGCAAAAATTATAGCAAAAGATCCAAACGGCTTACAAGTAATATCAGCCTGTTGCTCAGAAGGTAATGTTAAAATTGATGAGATTAAGTTTTTAGAAAAAAATAAATTATTTCTTCTTTCAATTGAAAGACTCAATAAAGAAAAAGACGAGAATAAAAAAATTAGAAGCATCTGCAAATTTGAATTTGTTGACAGGGTAAAATCAAAAAATATTGAACAAAATGAAAAGGATAGTATTTTAGAACTGTTGGCAATAGACCTTTTTAAACTAAAAGAAAATTTTGAGATTACTCTTTTATTTAAAAATAATGCATTTATAACCTTATCCACAGAAGTTATAGAAGTAACACTTGAAGATCTAAATAAA
>CABYKS010000045.1 GCA_902519625.1 uncultured Pelagibacteraceae bacterium
TGCTCTCTCGAAGAGCCACATCCAAAGTTTTTTCCTGCAATTAAAATTTTAGATTGATTAAATGGTTTTTTGTTTAAAATAAAATCTTTTATTTCATTTCCTTGATCATCATATCTCATTTCAAAGAACAAGTTTTTTCCAAGGCCAGTTCTTTTTATTGTCTTTAAAAATTGCTTAGGAATTATCATATCTGTATCAATGTTAACTATTGGAAGATACGCGGGTATACTTGTAAGTTTATTAAATTTTTGCATTAATTTTGATACTTTCTTACATCATCCAAATTTCCAGAAATTGCAGCTGCTGCTGCCATACCTGGACTAACCAAATGTGTTCTTCCACCTCTTCCCTGCCTACCTTCAAAGTTTCTATTTGAAGTAGAGGCGCACCTTTCACCTGGTTTTAATTTATCAGCATTCATTGCTAAACACATAGAGCATCCAGGTTCTCTCCACTCAAAACCTGAATTTATAAAAATTTTATCTAAGCCTTCTTGTTCAGCTTTTTCCTTGACTAATCCAGAACCTGGAACAACCATTGCATTAACATGACTTGCAATTTTTTTATCTTTCAATATTTTTGCCGCTTCTCTTAAATCTTCAATTCTACCATTTGTACAACTACCAATAAAAACCTTATCAATTTTAATATCTTGGACCAAAACATCAGAATTTAAACCCATATATTTTAATGATCTTTCTATTGAATTTTTTTTATCTGGATCAGTTTCATTTTTCGGGTTTGGAACTTTTCCATCAATTGTAACTACATCTTGAGGTGAAGTGCCCCAAGTCACCATCGGTTTAATATCATTTCCACTCAAATTTATTTCTTTATCAAAATTAGCCCCTTCATCAGATTTAAGATTACTCCAATATTCTACCGCTTTCTCCCAGTTTTCTTTTTTAGGTGACATTGGTTTATCTTTTAAATAATCAAAAACTTTTTGATCAGGTTGAATTAAACCTGCTCTTGCTCCACCTTCTATAGTCATATTACAAATTGTCATTCTATTTTCTACGCTTAGATTAGAAATTAAGTCACCCGCATATTCAATTACATAACCTGTTCCACCAGCTGTTCCAATTTTACCTATGATCTGTAAGATTACATCTTTTGAAGTTACACCAATTGGTAAATTTCCATTTACATTAATTCTAAAGTTTTTTGATTTTTTTTGGACTAAAGTTTGTGTAGCTAATACATGCTCTACTTCTGAAGTTCCAATACCAAATGCTAAAGCTCCAAATGCTCCATGGGTTGCCGTATGACTATCGCCACAAACAATAATGGTTCCGGGCTGGGTAAAACCCTGTTCTGGACCAATGATATGAACTATGCCTTGTCTTTTATCGTTCATTCCAAAAATTTGAATTCCAAATTCTTTACAATTTTTATCTAATGTTTCTACCTGTATTTTTGACTCATGATCTGAAATTCCCTTTGTTCTATCCGTTGTTGGGACATTATGATCTGCTACAGCTAAAGTAAGTTTAGGCTGTCTGACTTTTCTTTTAGAATTTCTTAAACCTTCAAATGCCTGTGGACTGGTTACTTCATGAATTAAATGTCTATCAACAAAAAGTAATGAAGTTCCATCTTCTTGTTCATGTACAAGATGTTCATTCCAAATTTTATCGTAAATTGTATATGGCATTTAGAAAAAAATTATTTTTTTTCTTTGGGAGTATCTTTTTTAATTTCTTCTTTTGTTGTTTCAGTTTTAGGGGTCTCTGGTTTATCTTCGGTAATTTTTGCTTCATCAGCTGTCTTTTCCTCAACAACTGGGGCTAGATTTTCTTCAGTAACTTCTTCAGGTTTGGACTCAACGTCAATTCCTATTTTCTTTTTTATTTTTTCTGTAATCCTAGCTGATTTACCAGTCCGGTCTCTTAAATAATAAAGCTTAGCTCTCCTTACTTTTCCCGATCTTATAACCTTTATAGAATCTACAATTGAACTATATAAAGCAAAAGTCCTTTCAACTCCTTCTCCAAAAGATATTTTTCTAACTGTGAATGAAGAATTTAAATCTCTATTTTTTTTAGCAATACAAACTCCTTCAAAGTATTGAATTCTATCTCTTTTTCCTTCAGTAATTCTTACTCCCACTTTAATTATATCTCCTGGGAAAAAATCTGGAAGTTTTTTTTCTGCAGAAATTTTCTTTACATTTGCAATGTTTATTTCTTCTATGGTTTTCATATTTAGATTTATCAAATTAATTTTTTTTATATTTTTGCCACAAATCTGGTCTTCGGTCGCGTGTTATAGCCTCAGATTGAGATAAACGCCAGTCTTTAATTTTAGCATGATCTCCTGATAATAATACATCAGGAACTGTTTTTTCTTCCCAAATTTGCGGTTTTGTATACTGGGGATACTCTAAAAGCCCGTTCTCGAAGCTTTCCTCTTCTACTGATTTTTTGTTACCAAGTACACCTGGTAATAATCGTATAATCGCATCTAACATTACAAATGCAGCACTTTCTCCTCCTGATAAAACAAAATCTCCTATA
>CABYKS010000046.1 GCA_902519625.1 uncultured Pelagibacteraceae bacterium
GTTTCACCCATGGACCAAAAATTATCTGATGTTGCAATCTTAATAATTTTATCTTCTCCTAGTCCTGTTATTTTTTTCCAAAGATTAAGTGCCTCTTCATCTTCGTTAAAAACAGTGAAATAAAGCCTATTTTTGTCTAAACCAAAGTCTTTGGTTACTAAATTCCAAGCTAGTTCAATTGCTCTTTCTTTAAAATAATCTCCAAATGAAAAATTTCCAAGCATCTCAAAAAATGTATGGTGCCTTGGTGTATAACCAACATTTTCAAGGTCATTATGTTTTCCTCCAGCTCTTACACACTTTTGGGATGTGGTTGCTGTTTTATAATCTCTTTTTTCTAACCCAGTAAAAACATTTTTAAATTGAACCATTCCTGAGTTTGCAAACATTAGGGTTGGATCATTGTTTGGAACTAAATTACTAGACTCCACAATTTTATGACCATTCTTCTCAAAATATTTGAGAAAAGTACTTCTTATTTCATTAAGTGTTTTGTCTGCCATATTTCTAAAATACAGCTTTTTTATATGATGTCTATATATCTATAGGGAAAAAAGGCGCCCAAAAGAGCGCCTTTTAATAACTAAAAGTTATATGCTAATTTTTTTTCGTAGGTACTTCCTCTGGAGATTCTGCTTTTTCTTTCTCAATCGGATTACCTTCAATTTTTTTAGAAATAAGACCAGCTTTTTCTCTTATTGCCATTTCTATTTCTGCTGCAGCCTTAGGATTTTGTTCAAGGAATAATTTTGCATTTTCTTTTCCTTGGCCAATTTTTTCACCCTTGTAGGCATACCAAGCGCCTGATTTTTCAACTATCTCTGCTTTTGCACCAAGATCAATCAGTTCTCCAGTTTTACTTATTCCTTTTCCATACATTAGGTCAAATTCAACTACCTTAAATGGTGGCGCAACTTTATTTTTAACAACTTTTACTCTAGTTGCATTTCCAATAATTTCTTCTTTGTCTTTGATGGCACCTATTCTTCTTATATCCATTCTAACTGATGAATAAAATTTCAGTGCATTTCCTCCAGAGGTTGTTTCTGGACTTCCAAACATTACACCAATTTTCATTCTAATTTGGTTAATGAAAATAACCATTGTGTTTGTTCTTGAAACTGAACCAGTTAATTTTCTTAATGCCTGACTCATTAATCTTGATTGAAGGCCTACATGATGATCTCCCATCTCTCCTTCAATTTCAGCTCTTGGTGTTAATGCTGCAACAGAATCAACTACAATAACTGACATTGATCCTGATTTAATTAAAGTATCAGTAATTTCTAAAGCTTGTTCACCAGTGTCTGGTTGAGAAATTAATAGTTCTTCAGTATTAACGCCTAATTTTTTTGCGTAAACTGGATCTAATGCATGCTCTGCATCAACAAATCCACAAATACCACCAGCTTTCTGTGCTTCAGCTATAACTTGTAAAGCTAGTGTTGTTTTTCCAGATGACTCTGGCCCATAAATTTCAACAATTCTTCCTTTTGGCAATCCTCCAATACCAAGTGCAAGGTCTAAACTTAGAGATCCTGTTGAAATAGACTCTACATCCATAGCTTTTTGTTGACCTAGCTTCATTACAGAGCCTTTTCCAAAATTATCTGTAATTTGGTTAATTGCTGCTTCTAGAGCTTTATTTTTTTCTTTGTTTTCCAATTCTTTATCTTTAGTGGATTTCACCACTTTTAAGTTATTTTTAGTCATTTTTTGCCTTTTTTTTTACGTTTTTTAACAGTCGAATCATGTTTTAAATGTACACATTTTGTTCTCATTGGCAATAAAAATGTTTCTTTGGCTCAAAAAAACCCCAATTTATTTGATTTTTAAATAGTCGCTATTAAGCAGTCCTATTGATTTTAAAAGATTGAATTGGGAAAGTAGATAATTTCTTTCTGAGTTAGCTAATGAAATTTGAGCATTTAACAAAAAAGAATTTGATTGGATAACTTCTAGAGTGGTTCTTCCAACACCGCTCTCATACTCTGCGGTAATTCCTTCGTTTGCTATTTCTGCAGCTTTGACTTGTAGTTCAACTGAATTTAACAAACTTTTGCTAGATTGAAAATTTGACCAAGCGCTTGCAACAATTGTTTCGTTTGATTTAGTTGTATTGTCTAGAAGTAATCTTTTTCTAGTTTGTAAATTTATATTTTTTTTGTATTTGGCTCTATTTTTTCCACCAGAATAAAAAGGCCAAGAAACTGTTGCTTTTAAAATATCTTTTTCTCTTTCATCATATGTAGAGCTTAAATCGTTACTATAAGACCTTTCAAAAGAAAGTTTTGCAGTTGGTGATAAATCTGATTTAGCAATAGTTGTATCTTTTTCAGATTGTTTGTACTCTAATAAGGCAATATTTAAATCTGGATTATTTTTCTTTGATAATTCAATCGCTGAATTTAAATTTTGAGGCATAACAAAATTAATTGTAGAATTTTTTTCTAATAAATTAGAGTTTGATAAAGGCCCTAT
>CABYKS010000047.1 GCA_902519625.1 uncultured Pelagibacteraceae bacterium
TCACTTAAATATGGCCAAGCATTCTGATAAAAGGAAGTAAACCCATCATCTATTGTAAGCAAAATTTTTTTTTGGTCTTTTGGGGAATTAAAATTTAATCTAAACTCATTTGGATTAATAAATGCTATTTTTTTTTCTCTAATTAAATTAATTTGTTCTTTGAAAATTTCCATATCAATATTGGTAGATGGATATTTATCTTCATTAAATCTGTGATACATAATTGAAAGTATACCCTTATCATTTGAATAATATTTGTTATTATCTGCAAAAACGTTAGAATTTAAAATAAAATTAACTAATATGAATAATTTAATAATTGATGCAGCAAAAGATAAAATTTTTTTTACGATCATAGCTGGTAACAAATCATATACTAGTGAGTTTAGTAACAATAGAGAAAATTTTGACAAACTAACAATTTTAATTATAAAATTTTTAAAAAATCATCGTTTAAATATAAAAAACTTGAACAATGTATTTGTAAACCAGGGACCAGGAAAGTTTTCTGGAATAAGAGCAGCACTTTCTACCGCAAAGGCATTAAGCTTTGCAAATAAAATAGACTTATACGGCTTTAATTCAGATCAAGTAATTGATCAAAACTATGCAAAAATTATTGATTTATTTAACAAAGGTGTGCTAATTAAAAATTTGATAAAACCATGTTATTAGAGTTATTATAAAATTATGTCAGAAACTATTGAACAGAAATGTATAGCAAAAGGAGTTAAGTTAACCGATCAAAGAAGAATTATTGCCAAAGTAATGTCAGATTCTCATGATCACCCAGATGTTAATGAGTTATATTTAAGAATTTCAAAACTCGATTCAAAAATTAGCATAGCAACAGTATATAGAACTGTAAAATTATTTGAAGAAGCAGGCATAATTGCTAAGCATGATTTTAAAGGTGGAAAAGCAAGATACGAAGAAGTAAGTGAAAGTCATCATGATCATTTAATTGATGTCAACACTGGTGAGATAATTGAATTTGTTGATGATGATATAGAAATTTTACAAAAAAAAGTTGCCGAAAAATATGGTTATAATTTAGTTGATCATAAATTGGAACTTTATGGAATAAAAAAAAAATCCTAGTTAATGCAAAAAAGAATATTCATTAAGACTTTAGGTTGTCAAATGAACGAGTATGATTCGAATAGAATTTATGACTCAGTAAAAAGATTAGGATTTGAAAAAAGTCAAGACCAAAATAATTTAGACTGTTATGTTTTAAACACTTGTCATATTAGAGATAAAGCAAAGGAAAAAGTTTATCATGAAATAGGTAGAGTTAAAAAATTGTATAGAAAAAAAATTAAGCCAATTATAGTTGTTGCAGGATGTGTTGCCCAAGCAGAAAATCAAGAAATGCTTAAAAGAGAACCATATATAGATATAGTTATAGGGCCTCAATCATATCATAAGATAAATGATAAGTTAAAAAATTTTATTAAAGAAAACAAGATAGAAGAAACAGAATTTGATACAGTTTCAAAATTTAATTATTTTGATAGTATCAAAAATAATAATAGCAAAATTTCATCTTATTTAACAATTCAAGAAGGATGTGACAAATTTTGTAGCTTTTGTGTAGTGCCATATACTAGAGGTCCAGAATATTCTAGACCATTTAATAAAATTATATCTGAAGCAGAAAGTTTAATAAAAAATGGAGCAAAAGAGATAATATTGTTAGGTCAAAATGTTAATGCGTATTCCTTTAAAAATAAAATAAAGGAGTATCGTATTTCTGATTTAATAAATAAGCTTGAGAGCTATGATGAATTAAAAAGAATAAGATACACAACTTCTCACCCAAGAGATATGACAGATGACTTAATTGAATGCTATTCTAAAAATAAAAAATTAATGCCTTTCGTTCATTTACCAATTCAAAGTGGATCTAATAAAATTCTTAAATTAATGAATAGAAAACATACAGTTGAAAAATATATAGAAATTTATGAGAGGTTAATAAGAATTAATCCAACTATAGAATTTTCAAGTGATTTTATAGTTGCATATCCTGGAGAAACAGAAAGTGATTTCAACGAAACTCTTAAACTAGTTAAAAAAATTAAGTTTATCAATTCTTTTTCATTTATTTTTAGCCCAAGACCTGGAACAAAAGCATCAAATTTGGACCAAGTAGATAAAGAAATCGCGAAAGAAAGATTGTTAAAAATTCAAGAATATTTATTTAAATTTCAGTTAAATAAAAATAAATCTTTTATTAATAATTCAATTGATGTTCTGGTTGAAAATAAATTAGATGGTCAAAAAAAATTGTTTGGCAGAAATCAGTACATGAATTCAGTAATTTTTGAGGGAAATAAGAATTTCATTGGAAAAAATCTAAATATTAAAATAGAACACGTAAATCAAAATAGTTTATTTGGCAAAATTGAAAAAAACAATATGAGAGCAGCA
>CABYKS010000048.1 GCA_902519625.1 uncultured Pelagibacteraceae bacterium
ACCTTCTAATATTTTTTTTGACTTTGTAGTCAAATTTTTTATCTCTTGTAAAAATTTAATTTTCTTATTTAAATTTTTTTGTTTTTTTTTTTCGATCAATTTTGAATATCTTTGAATTCCTGTAAACATTAAAATTAAATTTTTTTCCAAATTTTTTTTTCTAATTTTAGTTATCTTCAATTTATTAACTTTTATGCTTCCACTTTTTTTAAAAGTAATAAAATTCATGCCACCATATGCTGACCAAACCTGATCTTGAGATCCACAATATTCTTTCAATTTATTCTGCTCTATTTCTATAGCCAATTTTGCTAGTTGTTTTTTATTAATTTTCTTTTTCTTTAAAGTATAAATTGATTTTATTAATCCAACACAGAAAGCAGACGACGATCCTATGCCAGTATTTTTCGGAAGATCTGCTTGAAAATGAATTTCAATATTAGAATTTGGTTTTATCTTTTTTAGAGTTGCTCTAACTATTGGATTTTTTGAATTATTAATTTGATTTAAAATTTCATTTTTAGACCAAACTATTCTATACTTGTAATTAAAGACTTTCTCAGTTTTTCTACAGCTGACATAACAGTATTTATTTATAGTTGTACCTAATACTGCCCCTCCATACTTTCGATAATATTTAGGAAAATCTGTACCTCCACCGAAAAAACTAATTCGAAAAGGCGTTCTGGTAATTATCATTTAAAATTTTTATCTAGGTATTCACTAATAAGGTGAAAAATTATTTGCTGATTTTCTTGAATTATAGGAGTGTTGTTTGAATTTGTATGAAATTTAATATTTGAAAATTTTCCTATTGCACCTTCTTTCTTTCCTAGAAAAGATATTAAAGATAACTTCTTTTTTTTAGAAAATTTTGCTAAATTTAAAAGATTGATTGATTGATTTGTTTTTATATTGCCGCCACTGGTAGATATTAAAATTAAAACGTCTCCTTCTGAAGATAAAGCGTCAATCTCCCTTATTAGGAAGGTTTTGTAATCATTATCGTTGGACCATGCTGTCAAAGAAGGCAAATTTGAACCAAGCATTATAAATGGTAGAGCTTTTCTATTTTTTTTTTTATAAGTTGAAACTAGTTCAGCAACAAAATGAGATCCATCTGCATAGGATCCTCCATTCCCATATACAAATATTTTTTTTTTTTTAATAATTTTTTTTTTTAAAAAATCTCCAATTTTAATAATTTCGTTAAGTTTATAATTTAATTCTTTTGTAGCAGATATAGTTTTTTCGAGATGATTAGAAAATATTCTTTTAATTGAATTCATTTTTAAATATTGATTTTACTTGGTCATACAAATTATCAGTCGCATAAAAAAATTTTAATTTACTTTTTGTAGCACATAACTCATCAGTCTTTTTATCACCTATCATAAAACTTTTATTTAAATCTATATCCCATTGTTTTTTTAAATCAAGAATCATTTTATTTCCAGGTTTTCTGCATTTACATTTTTTTTTGTATTTTTTTATAATTCCCTGAGGATGGTGTGGGCAAAACTTTATTTCATTAATAACAGTACTGCTGTGTAATAATTCTTGTTTTAATTGTTGATTCAATTTCTCAAAGTCTTCAAACTTGATTTTATTTTTTGCGATACCAGCCTGATTTGTAACAACAAATACATAATAATTTTTTTTATTTAAAAATTTTAAAGCTTTTTTAACGCCATTTCTAAATTTAAAATTTTTATATTTGTTTAAATATCCTATATCATAATTAATGACTCCATCTCTATCCAGAAAAGCTGCTGGTTTTTTAAGATTATTTAATAACTTTTTGCTTGCTAACCTAAGGTTTTTGGGTGTTCCTATATCGATAAAAAACTTTTTATTAAAAAGCATTCCATTTAAATTAGATTTTTCAATTTGTTTGGGTAGAATATCTTCTTCTAAAGAATTATAATTATTAGTAAGATAATTTAAAATTTTTCTTCTAAAATAATATATTCCACCATTCATATATTTTCTTTTACTAGTAAAATTTATTTTATTTTTCTTATTCAAGTTAAGATTGATTAACTTTTTATTAGATTTATAGTTTTTATTAGTTATTAATGCCATTGATCCAATAGATTTTTTGCTAAGAGATTTTTTTAATTTTGAGTAACTAATGTCAAAAAAAGTATCTCCATTTAATAAATAAAAATCTTTAATATTAGTTTTTTTTAATTGAGCTAAAGCTCCACCAGTTCCAAGAGGCTTGTTTTCCTTGATGCATATTATTTCACAGAAATTTTGTTTTTTTCTAT
>CABYKS010000049.1 GCA_902519625.1 uncultured Pelagibacteraceae bacterium
CTATATAATTGTTCAATACCTTGATCTTTTGTATAACCATAGCCTCCATAAACTTGCATTGCATCGCTTGTTATTTCCATTCCTAAATCTGTAAACATTGTTTTAACTACAGGAGTCATTAAAGAAACAAAATCTGATGCTTCTTGCCTAACTTTTTCATCATTATGATTAAGACTAACTTCTGTTTGTTGTGACAGCCAAAAACAAAGTGCTCTTTCTCCTTCGATTATAGATTTCATATTTAGTAAAGTTTTTCTAATGTCAGCATGATCAATTATGTAATCAGCACCATTAGTAGATTTACTATTATTTGTTTTTCCTTGTTTTCTTTCTTTGGAGTAACTTACTGAATTTTGGTAAGCAATTTCTGAAATACCTAGGCCTTGTATTCCAACAACAATTCTTTCTAAATTCATCATTGTAAACATAGCATTAAGTCCTTTATTTTTTGGTCCAATCATATAACCAACTGCATCATCAAAGTTTAATACACATGTAGCAGAGCCTTTAATTCCCATTTTGCTTTCTATCGAGCCTGTAGAAATTCCATTTCTAGATCCTAATGATCCATCATCGTTGACTTTAAACTTTGGAACTAAAAATAAACTTATTCCTTTAGTGCCTTTTGGAGAATCGGTTGCTCTTGCTATAACTAAATGAATAATATTTTTTGTTAAGTCGTGATCTCCTGAAGTAATAAATATTTTTTGCCCATTTAACTTAAAAGTTCCATCAGATTGTTCTTCTGCTTTTGTTTTTAATAATCCCAAATCTGTTCCACAAACTGGTTCAGTTAAACACATTGTTCCACTCCATTTTCCTTCAACCATTTTTGGCAAATATTTTTTTTTTATTTCTTCAGTTGCATGATGATGAATACAATTGTATGCACCTATACTTAATTCACTATATAACTTAAATGATAGACTTGCAGATGAAAGCATTTCATCAAAAAAAGCGCTCACAGTTTTTGGCATGCCTTGTCCTCCATATTTAGGATCGCAAGAAAGCGATGTCCATCCATCTTCTATAAATTTAGCATAAGCTTCTTTATATCCAGGAGGAGTTCTTACAACTCCATTTTCCAAAATAGTTGGATTTTCATCTCCAGATTTAGCTAAAGGTAAAATTATATTTTCATTAATTTTGGCAGCTTCATCAAGTATATTTTTTACTAATTCAGAATTGACTTCTTTATATTTTTCAATTTCATTATAATTTTTATTATTTCTTAACTTGTCGAAAAGAAACATCATATCTTCAATTGGAGCATTATAAATTGGCATTTTGTAAGTTTAGAATAATTGATTAGTTATTGCAATTTTGAAATTATCGCACTACCCATTTCAGACGTCGAAACTTCCTTCATCCCTGGAGACAAAATATCTTTGGTTCTAAGTTTTTCATCTAGAACAGTTTGAACCGCTTTTTCTAATGCATCTGCCTCTTTATCTAGATCAAGAGAATATTTTAAAGCCATTGCAAAACTTAGTATCGTGGCGATTGGGTTGGCTATTCCTTTTCCAGCTATATCTGGTGCCGAACCATGAATCGGTTCATACATTGCTCTTATTTTTCCATCTTTATTTTTTGCTCCCAAAGATGCAGAAGGTAACAATCCTAAAGAACCAGTTAACATGGATGCTTGATCAGATAACATATCTCCAAATAAATTATCAGTAACTATAACATCAAACTGTTTTGGATCTCTCAGTAGTTGCATTGCGCAGTTATCTGCAAGCATATGATTTAATTGTACATCTTTAAATTCTTTATCATGTAATTTTTGAACTTCTTCTCTCCAGAGCAAACCTGCTTCCATTACATTTGATTTTTCACAAGATGTAACTTTATTTTTTCTTTTCTTGGCCAAGTCAAATGCAACTCTTGCAACTCTTTGAATTTCACTTGAAGTGTAAGTGTGAGTATTAATTCCTTTTCTCTCGCCATTATCAATTGGTTTAATTCCTCTTGGTTCTCCAAAATAAATTCCACCTGTAAGTTCTCTAACAATCATAATATCTAATCCAGAAACAATTTCAGGTTTAAGAGTTGAAGCATCAACTAATTGTTTAAAACATATTGCTGGTCTTAAATTAGCAAATAGCT
This sequence comes from uncultured Pelagibacteraceae bacterium, assembly GCA_902519625.1. Taxonomy (GTDB): domain Bacteria; phylum Pseudomonadota; class Alphaproteobacteria; order Pelagibacterales; family Pelagibacteraceae; genus Pelagibacter. Next base: position 2,110 of record CABYKS010000049.1, read on the forward strand.
TCAGCTCCTTTCTTAATTTTAATAGAGCCCTCTCAGGCTTTTTTGAAAATTCTACATTATCCCATTTAGGGCCTCCTACAGCACCAAGAATTATAGCCTCACATTCTAAAGCTTTGTAAAAAACCTCATCTGTTATAGGAGTTCCATGC